>CAKZYJ010000203.1 GCA_937884755.1 uncultured Flammeovirgaceae bacterium | reverse complement strand
ATTTGAAGAGAAGAAACCGGAAGTGGTTTTTGAATGGAATGACCCCGAAACCGAGGCGGAAGGCTGGGTAGTTATTAACTCCTTACGGGGTGGAGCTGCTGGCGGAGGAACCCGAATGCGAAAAGGTCTAGATCGGCACGAGGTAGAATCACTCGCGAAGACCATGGAAATCAAGTTCACCGTGTCAGGTCCAGCCATTGGCGGAGCCAAATCAGGAATTAACTTTGACCCGAACGACCCTCGTAAGCGAGGAGTACTAGAACGTTGGTACAAAGCCGTTACGCCATTACTCAGAAACTACTACGGCACCGGAGGCGACCTGAATGTAGATGAGATTCATGATGTAATTCCGATCACGGAAAGCTATGGTTTGTGGCATCCGCAGGAAGGCATTGTGACTGGACACTATCAATCACCTGAGCCTCAGAAAATCAAACAATTGGGACAACTCCGGCAGGGAGTGATCAAGAAACTAGAAGACCCACACTACATACCATCTATTGAACGAAAGTACACGGTAGCTGATATGGTGACGGGTTACGGAGTAGCTCAGTCGGTGCTGCACTACTATAATTTGTGGAATGGAAGTGCAGAAGGCAAACGTGCCATCATTCAAGGATGGGGTAACGTAGGCGGAGCTGCTGGCTACTACTTAGCGAAGAGCGGAGTGAAGATTGTCGGAATTATTGACCGAGCAGGCGGACTAATTAACCCAGAAGGATTTATCTACGAAGAAGTGAAGCAGCTCTTTCTGAATCGGGTACAGAATACGCTATACGCAGATAACCTACTTTCATTTGAGGAAATGAATGAGCGCGTTTGGAGCACCGGAGCAGAAATATTTATTCCGGCTGCCGCTTCTCGTCTTGTCACTCAAAACCAAGTGGAACAAATGATTAGCAACGGACTTGAAGTAATCGCGAGTGGAGCGAATGTGCCTTTTCAAGATCCTCAGATATTCTTTGGACCAATTGCCGCCTACACTGATGAGCGGGTGGCATTAATTCCAGATTTTATCGCCAATTGCGGTATGGCGCGGGTCTTCGCATACCTTATGGAGACCAAGAATGAGCTTACTGACGAAGCTATTCTTCAGGATGTATCAGATACTATTCGTCAAGCCCTAGAGAAAGTATACACGAAAAACCCTAGCTCTAAGAATTTAGCAAAAACTGCCTTTGAAATTGCATTACAAGAATTATTAGGAAAAGAGGAAACACTGGAATCTCCCCTTGGTCACCTGACTTCTCAGGGTGCTAATGTTGGAGCGTATTAGCAAAGAAGATAACTTCGTCTCTACTGTAGAAATAAACATCAGAAAAATGGACAGCAACAAACTTGAGGAATTCCGTCAAAAAATCGAAAAACGGATGACGGTAATGGATGCTAAGTTATCATTCATTAACAAGGGTTTTAACGAATTTCAAACTGAGTTTAAAGACTTTCAGCAAGAAATGACTGACTTCATGGGGTTCGCTGCTGAGCAGTTTCTTGATCATGATAAACAACTTTGAAGAATTGAGAAGCACCTTGATCTGTAATTGATATTTGAACACCTGGTTAGATATATCGCCTGAAAGTGACTTTAGCATTCACAATTTGCCCTACGGTATCTTTTCTACACCGTCGCGCCGACCAAGAGTGGGAGTAGCTATTGGCGACCAGATTATTGACTTGGCGGCAGTGGCGATGCGAGGCTATTTTCAGAGCCTTTCTATTGAACCAGATGTACTGGAGCAACCCTCACTAAATGCCTTCATCCGGTTAGGAAAACCCACTTGGCAGGCGGTTCGTAAACGACTCACTCAATGGCTTACGGAAGATGATTCACCACTTCAGCATTTGCGGCAGGAATGTTTTGTAGCCCAATCCGAAGCGAAAATGCATTTGCCACTGGAGATTGGTGACTACACCGATTTCTACGCTAGTGAAGCTCATGCGACTAACGTCGGTACCATGTTTCGGGGCAAAGAAAACGCGCTGATGCCCAACTGGAAGCATATGCCTATCGCCTACCACGGGCGGGCATCGTCTATCGTAGTTTCTGGCACTGATATTCATCGTCCGAAGGGGCAAATCATGCCTCAGAATGCTGCTCAGCCAGTATTCAGTCCCACTCAGGCGTTAGATTTTGAGTTGGAAATGGCCGCCGTGGTTGGCAAGGACACTAAACTAGGAACTTCCCTTCGGCCCGAGGAAGCGGATGATTATATCTTCGGATTTGTTTTGTTTAACGACTGGTCAGCTCGGGATATTCAGCGCTGGGAGTATGTGCCGTTGGGGCCATTTCTGGGGAAGAACTTTGCTTCATCCATTTCGCCCTGGGTAGTACCGCTCAAGGCTTTACAGCTATTTCGAGTTGAGGGATCGAAACAGCAACCGGAACCGTTACCGTATCTGCAAACTTCCAGTAAGCGTAATTTTAACATTGATCTGGAAATAGCTATTGAGCCTGAGGGGGAACGTGAAACGGTTGTTAGCCGAACGAATTTCAAAAATATGTACTGGAGTGTAGGTCAGATGCTGGCTCACCATACCGTTAACGGTTGTAATCTGCGGGTAGGCGATTTACTAGCATCAGGAACTATCAGCGGCGATGAACCCAACAGCTACGGCAGCCTACTCGAGCTAAGTTGGAACGGCGAACGTCCATTAACAATAAATTCAAACCAAGCGCGCACTTATCTGGAAGATGGAGATACTGTTACCTTACGAGGCTATGCCGAACAAGAAGGTATCCGAGTAGGGTTCGGAGAAGTGCAAACTAAAATTTTACCAAGCCTATGAAAGTAATTCGCCCGAGCGAAGTAAGTACCCAGGATTTTTATCGTTACATGATTAGTGCGGTGGTGCCCCGGCCTATTGCCTTTGTCAGTTCTATAAGTGCTGAAGGAAAGGTAAACCTGAGCCCTTACAGCTTCTTTAATGCGGTAAGTTCCAAGCCGCCTATTTTAATCTTCTCACCCGTAAATAGTGTGCGGGACGGAAGCACCAAGAATACGCTGGACAATGTTCGCGAGCATTCGGAAGTAACGATTAACATCGTGAATCATGCACTGGTAGAACAAATGTCGCTCACCAGTACGGCTTACGAAAAGGGAATTAACGAATTTGCCAAAGCCGGCCTGACTGAAGTACCATCGGAGCAGGTAAAGCCGCCTCGGGTGGCCGAATCTCCGGTAGCATTTGAATGCAAGGTGAAGCAGGTTTTACCCCTGGGCGAGGGAGGCGGTGCCGGAAATATTGTGGTTTGCGAAGTACTATTGGTGCACGTTAACGAAGAAATTCTGGGAGAGGATGGGACTATTGATCCGTTTAGACTGGATGCAGTAGGCAGGATGGGCGGTAGCCTGTACTGCCGGGCCAGCGGCGACGCTATCTTTGAGACGTTACGACCAGTACGGGAGAAAGGTATTGGCGTAGATCAACTACCCGAAACTATCCGCACCAGCACGGTACTTTCTGGTAGCGATCTGGCCCAGCTAGCTAACGTACCAAAAATTCCGAACGGTGAGTTGGTACAACTTTATCGTGATGAAAGCACCATCCAGGCTGCGTTAGCGCGCTATAAACAGGATGTCTCTCGATCCCCTGAAATTATGCATTGGGCCGCTAAGAATTATCTGGCCCGAGGCGAAACCGAGAAAGCCTGGGCAGCCTTGCTAATTAATAATGAATCAGAGAGCTAGGGGCAGGGTGCTTGGAGCTTGGAGAAGTTTACGCCCAGCTCCTTGCTCCACGCCCCTAGCAACCAAAAATTGAACCGGGCGCCGGGCGCAATCGAACAACTAACATTACACCCATGATGCGACAAGAATATGATAAGTACACTGCCGAAGATTTTAAAGTATGGAAATTGCTTTACGAGCGGCAAATCGTAAACCTGCCCAATGCGGCTTCTCAAGCGTATCTGGATGGTTTAAAGAAGATCAACTTTACGGCGGATAGAATTCCGAATTTTGAAGAAACCAATGCAGAACTGAAAAAGCTAACCGGATGGAGCATCCACGTAGTACCCGGACTGATTGATGACGATATTTTCTTTCAGTTACTTTCTAACCGTAAATTTCCTTCTTCCACCTGGTTGCGCAAGTTAAGCCAACTGGATTATCTGGAAGAGCCGGATATGTTTCACGATGTTTTCGGGCACGTACCGGTGCTGACCAATCAACCATTCGTGGATTACTTGCAAGAGTTGAGTAAAATAGCCTTGCGTTACATTGACAATCCCTGGGCGATACACCTGATCTCGCGCATCTACTGGTTTACGGTAGAGTTTGGTTTGATCAAAGAAAACGGAAACGTTCGTATTTACGGGGCGGGTATACTTTCTTCCGCGGGAGAAACTAAATACAGTTTGAGTGAGGAAGCCACGCATTACCCCTACGATGTAGCGCATATTATGGGAATGGCTTATCGCAAGGATGTCTTCCAAAAGCAGTACTGGGTGATTGACTCCTACGAGCAATTATTCCACTCTACCGATCAGATAGAGGAATATTTGAAAAAGCATGCCGATCAGCCCGAAGCTAATTTTGCTACGAGTGTATAAGCCAGAGTTATTCTGTAGGATTCCAATCCGGATGTTTCTTTAACTCTCGCACTAAGTGAGTATGAATTTCTCTTTCTGCTTTGGTGAGCGAGGCTTCATCGAGAGGCTTTTCCTCTAGTGGATCGTTAGTGTTATTGAAATACTTTCCGTCTTGGTAAAGCTTATTATCTACCGTTTGCACAAACTGGTCGCGGTACTGATTAACAAATTTGCCCCATCGAGGATCGTAGTGGACAAAAGCAGTTTCTCGGGGTTGATAGTCAGCATCGGTCAGCAAGGGATAAAAGCTCTCACCATCCGACTTCACTTGCTTACCCACAATATCGGCCAGGGTTGGGAAGAAGTCGCTGAATTCAATCAGTTCAGTGTGCGGCTCTCTTCCGTAGAGCATTTGCGGCCAATAGGCCACCAGCGGAACGTGGGTTCCAAATTCAATGGTATTGCCCTTGGCACCTATTATCATTCTTTGATCGGTATAAGAGGTAATGGTCGGATGAGTGCCGTTATCTCCGGTAAATAGTAGTAGCGTATTTTCATCCAGGTCTAGCTCCCGAAGCTTGTCCGCAATTCTGCCCACAATTTTGTCGGTGTAGGCCACCATGTCTTTAAAGTAAGCCGTATCCTTCTCGTACCGCCGACTAGGATCGGCCCAGGCTTCGGAATCAGGAGTGGGAACGAAAGGTTCGTGAACCAGCACCATCGGGTAATACACAAAAAACGGCTGGTCTTTTTTCCGCTCGATGAAATCAAGGATATAGTTGGCAAAGATATCCGGACCGTAAGCGTCTTCATTTCGTTCCAGCACCTCTCCATTTTGCTCAATCAGCGGATTCGCAAAACGCTCACCTTCCGACCGGCCTTTGGTTAACTGCCACAGACAGTACTCATCAAAACCAAACTGCTTAGGGCGACTATCATCATTCCAACTGGAAATTTCATCCTTATACGCTAAGCCATTGAGTTGCCACTTTCCGGCAATACAGGTCTGGTAACCGGCCTCTTTCATCAGACTTCCGAAGGTAAACTGATTCTCGTTGAGGTAGCCAAAGTATTCGTAGTTTCGGTAGTTATATAAACCAGTCATAATCTTCACGCGCGATGGGGTACACAATGGTTGAGAAATGCACTGATCGAACCGAATGCCGTTCATTGCCAGCGAATCTAATACTGGCGTTTGGTAGGAGGTACTGCCGTAGGTTCCTAGACATTCGTAGCCCATATCATCGGCCATAATCAGTATGACATTGGACTTTTGACTATAACTAGCGATTGAAAAAAGGATTAAGAAGCCAGAGAAAGTAGCTTTAGACCAAGAATACACTTTGAACATATCTAGGGAGTTGGTAGCAGATTTTATAAAGATAATGAATAAATGATACGGCAGACAAAGCACTCTTTTCACTTTTCATTATCTCAAGATACGGCTTCACCAAGATTAATAAGGCTAGGCCCAATGAGCAGAGTAAGCTTTAGCTAGTTGTAAGCAAATTTGCTTAGTACAGTGGGGGTTTAGTGCGAAGAATTGTATCTTCAGAGCCGATAGCAAACACCAACTATGAAAAAAACACCCCGCCGGAATTTTCTACAGGCTATGACTCTCACGGGCGGTGCTGCCGTCTATAATCCTCGTCTACCCCAAAACCTGCAAGCCCCTAGTAGCAAGTACGACAAGTTGGACGAAGTACTGAAGCAGCCAGTTCTAAGAAAAGATTTACTACCATACCCGGTGATTATTGAAACCCTAGAGCTACTGCAAGATCGAAATAATTTTATCTGCCGAGTACGCTCTAGGGAAGGGGCCGAGGGAATATCCATTGGGCACCCCTTTGTTTCTAAGTCAAGCTACCCAATGTTTACGCACAATCTGTACCAGCACTTTATTAACCAGGATGCGCGGGAGCTAGACCGAATGGTATTTAACGCTGTGGAGCAGAATGTTAAGCGACAAGGCATCCCATTGTGCGTGCAGATTGCCACTGTTGAGTTTGCCATTCTAGATTTATTGGGAAACACCGTTAAGAAACCAGCCGGAGAACTATTGGGGCCGCGGATTAACGATGAAGTAAAAATTTACCTGGGAACACGTCTTAGTGAACTACGCAATAAGCCCCCTAAAGAGTCCTTAGAACTAGGGAAGCAGGATCTGGAAAGGACGGATGCTAAAGCCATTAAGCTACGCGCCGGGCGGGGTGATAACTTAGGTTTAGACAACGAAAACGCTCCGGGACGAACCGAGAAACTGATCAAAATGAGCCGAGAGATATTCGGGGATGACATGAACCTGATGATCGATGGCAATGGTTCGTACTCGGTAAAAGGGGCGATACGCTTGGGAAAAATGCTGCAAGATTATAATTTTTACTTCTACGAAGAACCCATACCCTGGGACTGGTACGAAGAGCAGAAGGAAGTAGAGCAAGCCCTAACTATACAAATGGCCGGGGGAGAGGTAGAGTTTGGTATGCATGCTTTTTGTTATCTGATCGGCAATGAAGTTTTTCAAATTGTGCAACCGGACCTGTTCTACTTCGGCGGCATGATTCGCTCAATGAAGGTAGCCCGAATGGCAGAGGTTGCCGGCCTTGAAATTTCTCCGCACATCTCTAGTGGTGGGTTAGGCTATGTTTATCTATTGCAAATGCTCTCGGCTTGCCCCAGCGCCGGAGAGTTTCACGAATTCAAGATGTTTGATACCTACGATGCTAATGGCACCATTATCCCAGTAGAGAGTAAGACGGCACCTTTCAAAAGCATAGATGGAGTAATTAACGTTCCAACCGGAGACGGGATGGGTATAACGATTGACCCGGGCTACATAAAAACGCACAAACCCATTGTAGTATAGCCTCTACCCATTATCTCGTACTTGGAATAGCGGAACGATTTTCTCAATCATTTCTTATTTATTGATGATTCTTACCTACTTTGCGATTTGATTTTATAAGACATGAGTGTTGCCGTTATTAAATACAATGCTGGGAATATTTATTCGGTCATCTATGCCCTTCAGCGGTTAGGTATTGAACCGTTACTAACTGATGTTCCCGAAGAAATTCAGCGGGCAGATAAGGTCATTTTTCCTGGTCAGGGCGAGGCTAGCTCAGCCATGCATTTCTTACGGAAGAAAGGGTTGGATCAAGTGATTAAAAACTTAACGCAACCTGTACTGGGCATCTGCGTCGGTTTACAACTGCTCTGTCGTCATTCGGAAGAAGGTGATGCTGAATGTTTGGGTGTTTTTGATGTGGACGTAAAACGGTTTCCGCCTAACCAAAAAGTACCCCACATGGGCTGGAACGATGTACAAGTGGCGGGCGGAACGCTTTGTCAGGGTTTACGACCCGATGCCTATCTATACTATGTCCACAGCTACTACGCTGAGCTGAGTGATCTCACTACCGCTACTAATGAATATATTCTACCTTACAGCGTAGCACTGGAAAAGGATAACTTCTACGCCATTCAACCCCACTTGGAAAAGAGCGGTAAAGATGGTGAATTTATTTTGAGGAATTTCTTAGCTCTTTAAGTGTATCTTGAATTTTTAAAAAGTATGTATTAACTTTTTAATTTCAATACTTTTTGAAACTTCAGAATTATTAGTATATTTGAGTTATGGAATTTGAAAAAGCTAAGGAAGAGTTTATCAGTGCTTGGGGTAACTTGGGTTCTAACTGGGGTATAAATCGAACAATGGCTCAAATTCACGCTCTTTTGCTCATCTCACCTGTAGCGTTAACTACCGAAGATATGATGGAGGAGTTAAAGATTTCCCGGGGAAATACCAGCATGAACACTCGGGCACTAATTGATTGGGGAGTTGTAAAAAAGGAAAATAAACTAGGCGATCGTAAAGAATATTTTGTAGCTACGAAAGATGTCTGGGAATTGGCTCGTCGTATTGCCCAGGAACGAAAGAAACGGGAACTAGATCCTCTTTTAGCTACGCTTGAGAATTTACAAAATATTGAGGGTGAAGGGAAACAAGTAGATGAGCTTAAAACGATAACTCAGCAAATCGGAACATTTGCTAAAAAAGCAGATAAGTTGCTTACCTTTTTCTCAAAGGCAAAATACTCTTGGTTCACTAGTTTACTGAGATAAATTTTTTCAAACTATATTTCAATTATTTCTGAAAATTTAAAAATATATATATTATGAAGAAGATTATAATTGCTGGTGGAAGCGGATTCTTAGGTTCTTGTTTAACTCAATATTATCGCGATAGAGGGTGGCAGGTTCATATTCTTAGTCGGCAATATCAAGAAGATAGAGATAGCATATATCATATCTACTGGGATGGCAAGTATCTTGGTGATTGGGCGAAAGTAATAGAAGGTGCTGACGTGCTGGTTAACCTTGCAGGAAAGTCGGTCGATTGCCGTTATACAAAAAGAAATCAGCAGCTAATCTACTCTTCTCGCTTAGATAGCACTCACGTACTAGGTAAGGCAGTTCAGCAAAGTCAAAATCCTCCTAAAGTTTGGATCAATGCGGCTTCTGCTACCATCTACCGTCACGCCTTAGATCGTCCTATGGACGAGGTTAGTGGGGAGTATGGAACAGGCTTTTCAGTAGATGTATGCCGTAAATGGGAGCGTGTATTTTCAGAAATAGAAACTCCAGCTACTCGTAAAATAGTTCTGCGTACTGGCATTGTATTGGGCAAAAATGGCGGAGCACTGCAACCATTACTAAACTTGGTCAGAGTTGGGTTAGGCGGAAAGCAAGGAAAAGGGAACCAGTATTTTAGCTGGCTACATGAGTTGGACTTTGCACGGATTATAGACTTTCTAATTAACCGAGAAGATACATCAGGAGTTTTTAATGCAGTAGCTCCTCATCCTGTTTCTAATCAGCAATTCATGAAAACGCTGAGAATGACCTGCGGTATACCTTTTGGGTTACCCTTACCAACATGGATACTAAAAATAGGAGCTTTTCTAATTCGTACCGAAACAGAACTTATTCTAAAAAGCCGTAGAGTTGTCCCTACCAGATTATTGGATCACGGATTTAGTTTTACCTTTCCAAATAGTGAGAATGCTTTAGCAGAGATACTTACCCGTAGAGAACATAAAGCTGAAAGGCGAATTGAGCCGATTTGGGGCTAGCCTTTTGACCAATTTTCATGCGGAATCAACCATTTGTTCTATCTTTACCGCATGGAAATTATTCCGGCTATTGATATTATTGGAGGTAAGTGTGTACGGCTTACTCAAGGTGATTATGATCAGAAAAAAGAGTATAATCAGTCTCCACTGGAAGTCGCGCAGCAGTTAGAAGATCACGGAATTTGTCGGCTACACCTAGTGGATTTGGACGGAGCCAAACAGAAGCACGTGGTTAATCTGAACGTGTTAGAAAGTATCGCTACACAAACCCAACTGCACATTGATTTTGGCGGCGGGGTACAGTCCGACAAAGATTTGCAGCGAGTGTTTGATGCTGGGGCACAACAGGTGACCGGAGGAACTATTGCAGTGAGGCAACCTGATACATTCCTTAATTGGTTAGAGCAGCACGGGAACGACAAGATTATCCTGGGTGCTGATGCTAAAGACCGGAAAATTGCTGTACACGGCTGGCAGGAACAAACCGAATGGGAAGTACTGGGTTTCATCAACCATTACCACACTAAGGGTATCAAGTACATTATTTGTACCGATGTAGCTAAGGATGGATTACTACAAGGGCCCTCACTGAAGTTATACCAAGATATTCTGCAAGAACTACCCGAAATCAAGCTAATTGCCAGTGGTGGAGTAACCACCGTAGATGATTTATATCAATTGAAAGAAGCAGGTTTATACGGAGTCATTATCGGCAAAGCTCTCCTGGAAGGGCGGATTAAGTTGACTGAACTCAAGGCATTCTTGTAATATCAATTTAGCACTTTGTTCTCAACAAGTCTTCCTGGCAATTGAGCGTATGAAAAAGACCTTGAAAGATTTAACTAAAGAAGACTGGGACACTCTTTTTCCTATCGAATTAGTTGATTACGATCCGTATTGGAAAAAGCTATATGAAGCTGAAAAAGGACAAATCATCAATCAAATTGGAGATAAAATAATCAGGATTGAACACGTAGGAAGTACTTCAATTCCAGCCATCAAAGCAAAATCATATATAGACATTTCAATTGAACTTAGTGAAGAATCTCTATTTAGTGAGGACATTATTGATGGTTTGACCAACTTGGGTTATTCCTTTTTTAGACAGGCTGACAAGAAAGCTGATTACATGATTTTCGTGAAGGGGTATAACCCGGCTGGAAAAAAGGAACAGATATATCACATTCATGCTTGTCCGCCTGGGCATGAAATGCTACATCAAATTACCTTTCGTGATTTTTTGATCGCAAATCGCGAAAGAGCCAAAGAGTATGAACTGCTAAAAACTGAACTGGCTTCTAGATATAAAAATGATAGAACAGGATATAGAAAAGCGAAGAGCCACTTTATCGCAGAAACTATAATGATGGCGGAAGAAAATATCTGAACACAATATTAAAATGTTAACTAAGAGAATCATACCCTGTCTGGATGTGAAAGACGGACGTACCGTAAAGGGCATCAACTTTGTCCAACTACGTGATGCGGGTGACCCGGTAGAACTGGCAAAGATTTACGCGGATGAGGGTGCCGACGAACTGGTATTTCTAGATATTACTGCTACGGTGGAGAAGCGAAAAACGTTGATCGAGTTAGTTACGCACGTAGCGCAACAGGTGAATATCCCGTTTACGGTAGGTGGAGGTATCAGTACCAAAGAAGATGTAGAAGCACTGCTCTACGCCGGAGCTGATAAAGTATCGATTAACTCAGCTGCAGTACGCCAACCCGAACTAATCAACGAGCTTTCGGCTAACTACGGTAACCAAAGCAATGTGGTCGCCATTGACAACCGCTATGTGGCCGGTAACAACATAGTACACAACCACGGAGGAAGCACACCTACAGAGTTAGAAACCTTTGCTTGGGCAAGAGAAGTACAAGAACGAGGAGCGGGTGAGATTCTACTTACTTCAATGGATCACGATGGCACGAAGCAGGGCTTCGCCAATGAGCTTATCGCCCGCATGTCTCAGGAACTATCTATTCCAATAATCGCTTCGGGTGGAGCGGGTGCGAAAGAGCACTTCTACGATACGTTTACTGAGGGTAACGCCGACGCTGCCTTAGCCGCTAGCATCTTCCACTTTCGCGAAATTCCCATTCCCGAACTCAAACAATATCTGCAAGACAGAGATATTCCGATGCGATTGAATTGAAGGTGCCTTACTGTAAGATAGCAAGACACCTTCAATTGTAACATTCTATTTTTACTGACTAACTAGTGGGCCGATCTGATTCTCCTGTAGGATGGTAATCAGTTCATTGAGTGAGCCTTCCTGGTAGGCATTCCATCTTCCTTCTACATCTTCCCAGCGGGCATGCAGATCCTCATACACTTCCTGGTGCTGATTTGGCGGACGGAAATCGGCAGTTGCTACAGCGGAAGATAAGTAAGCTAGTTTCTTCATCAGCTTGCCCGGAAAACGGACACCATCCTGCCCAAACCCAGTAGTCTTGAGCTGAATAATCTCATTTTCCAGCTCCAGAATGGTACTGTCTACCGTAGCAAACATCTCTTTAACTTCGCTTGTCGCTCCCTTTAGCATAGGTTTCATATCCAGCAACTGACGGCGAATCAGCTCAATCTCGTTTACTGTTACCGATATGTCCTCAAAATCGGTTTTGATCTTGGCTAACAGTTCCATTTGCTGTTGAATATCTTCTTCCGTGCCTTCTGAGTTAGGGTCTTTCAGTACCTTGAGCGTCTGGGTTTGTACCTCATCCCCAATGACCAGATGTACCTGGTAGGTTCCGGGAGGCACCATGTACGATATAGGGGAAAGCGGAGGCTCTCGGGTTTGATCATCGTTCATCGGGAACCATTCAGCATAGCGAGGCCTGGTACGCATCACTAATTGGGTAGTAGGATCATCGTGGAAATCCCACCAAACACGGTTAAAACCTGCTTTGCCTTCGTGCTGCATTGTTCGTACCGTATCCCCAGCTTCGGTGGTGAAGACTAGCGAAATACTATCTTTCATAGTTTCTGCCTTGTCTTCGGATAACCAGTAGTGCAGAGAAGCTCCGAAAGGTGGATCAGTGCCCGCCGAGGCACTGGGGTAGAACTGCATGTTGGTAGAAACCGGATGAAAGCGATAAGCATCCTTGGGGGCAAAGAGGTGCATATCCGATGCGGCTATCGCCTCGGTGTACTGTTGCAAAGGAGTAAGGTCGTCCAATATCCAGATACCCCGTCCGTAGGTGCCTACCACCAAATCATTAAAATGCTCGGGAATATCCATCCAATACATCGGGCTGGCCGGAAGGTTGGTCATCAACGATTGCCAGGTATCACCGTTGTCATACGATAGGTACAAGGCGTTTTCAGTACCTAGGTAGAGCATACCGGGGCGGGTGGGGTCCTCCTTGATCATACGGCAGTAACTAAGTTTAGAGTCTGAGATACCAGTCGTAATTTTCTGCCAACTCTTACCATAATTACTGGTTCGGTAAACGTAAGGAGCAAAATTACCCATTTCGTGAGCATCCACCGTCATGTAGGCAGTTCCCTCTTCATGAACTGAAGCTTCAATATTACGTACCGCTCCGTACTCAGGCATATCCGGAACGTTTCTGGTAAGATTTTCCCAATTTTGCCCTTCATCCTGACTTATGTGTACTAATCCATCGTTGGTACCTGCCCAGAATAAGCCTTCTTTCAGTGGCGATTCATCAAAAGCGTAGATCACATTGGCGTATTCCACCCCGATGTTATCGCCAGTCAGTCCTCCGGAAAATTGCTGCTTGCTAGGATCATTCAGGGTGAGGTCTGGGCTTAGAACTTCCCAAGACTGTCCGCCGTTCTGGGTGCGGTGTACGTGCTGACTGGTTACATAAACTTTGTCAGGGTCATGGGAAGATATATGCAAGGGGAATGTCCACTGAAAGCGGTACTTCACCTCTTCAGCGGGACTGCCAGCCGGAGTGTCTGGCCAGACTTCTACCTGCCGAAACTGCTTACTTTCCTCGTTGTAGCGAACCACCACTCCACCTAAAGCACCCGAACCTGAAGCACTCGACCATACAATATCAGGGTTCCTAGGATCGGCAGTAGCGAAGCCACTCTCTCCGCCACCAACAGTGTGCCATAGCCCCGTGGGGATAAACCCACCTCGGAAACCTCCTGTTAGAGTCCGGCTGGGTCCTTTCATTGAAGGACCATCCTGCCGATTGGTGAGTACATTGTAGGGAATAGCGTTATCGGTAGTAACATGATATAGTTGAGCCACAGGTACCTGCGCTCGGAACCAGGATTTACCCCGATTTTGACTAATGGCTAGCCCTCCGTCAGCGGCTACAATCTGTCGGTCACCATTGGTGGGGTCAATCCACATTTCGTGATGATCCCAGTTGGGCGCATCTGGCCGCGCCATAGCGGTTGCGTTGGCTCCACCGTCAATACTGTAGTAGAAGTTATTTGACATGAAGTAAACTTCATTAGGGTTATCGGTTGATGCTTTTACGCGGGTGTAGTAGGCACCTCTTCCTCCCAGATTTCGGTTAGAGTTAATCAAAGCAAATGAGTCACCACGGTTCTCGGAACGCCACAGTTCACCAGTGTTAGTAGGTTCGCCATTGAGGGGTACTCCGTCCCCTGTCTCGATAAGAGCGTATAGTCGTCCCGGCTGAGCGGCGGTCATGCTAAGCGCTATCTTACCTACATCACCCTCAGGCAGTCCGTTGCCCTCTAGTTTCTCCCAGGTTTCCCCAGCATCTAGCGAACGATAAATACCTCCGTCCGGTCCGCCACTGGTGCGTGTCCAGGGACGGATTGACAATTGCCACATCCCAGCGAAGAGGATACGGGGATTGTGTGGGTCCATAACCAGGTCAGAAGCACCCACACTATCGCTCACGTGTAGTACATGGCTCCAGGTGGCTCCCCCGTCAGTACTTTTGAAAATACCTCGATCTCGCTGAGGAGTATAAGAGTGCCCCAAAGCCGCCGCATAGACAATATCCGGATTCGTAGGATGTACTATTACCCGGCTGATCCGTCCGGTTTCTTCCAGACCAATATGCTCCCAATGGTCTCCCCCGTCGGTGGTTTTCCACATACCGTTCCCGATAGACACATTAGATCGGATGAAGGACTCACCAGTACCCGCGTAGACCACTTCCGGGTCAGAGTCTGCCAAAGCTAATGCTCCGATAGAGTGTACCGGTTGGTCATCAAAAATTGGGTTCCAGTGCAAACCTCCGTCGGTGGTTTTCCAGATACCACCCGAAGCAGCTCCCACGTAGTACACCATCGGGTCGCCGGGAATGCCCGCTACGGAAATAACGCGGTTACCTATTGGCCCAATATGGCGAAACTCGAGTTGCTCCATATCTTCAAGGCTTACTTGCTGGGCAAACGAGTTTAGGGAAAATATGGTGCTTATGAACACTGTTAGTAAGAAATGGAAGGAAAGGTTTTTCATAGTAGTTGTGTTATTTTAATGAAGGTAGAGACAAGGTTCTGTTTTCACAGTTTTTCTAGCGATATCCAACCTACTGATATACAGAATAATCACTCAGCCAGTGAATCTAAGTGAGATCAATTATTAAGATGACTGATTGAGCCACATAAGCTGGAGCAACCCGAAGCAGGAAGATAAAGGAAAGCAGATTTTCTAAATAGAATAAATTAGGTTATAAATAGCTATTATAAAATATACTTCTATAAAGTAAGCATATTAAGAAATTAAATTTCAATTTCTTGGAAGAAATATTTACTTCTTTTCAACTAATTCTGTCTGCAAAACCTGATGGGCTAAGTGAACGCTCGCTTATATCTCAGTAAAAACGTCGTTAGAAAAATTATTAACCAAGCCAATTTGCGAACAATACCAACCTGCCTTTTTCAGAATACTGTCGCCCCATTGCTTAATTTTTACTATTTCTGCCCTCACTTAGTAGTACAATATCTGGCAAGTTGAATAACTTTGAATGCTTCTACCCAAAACACTATCATGATTTCTAATTTAGAATTTCTTCAGCATCTTACGAAGGTAATCAAAGATCGTCGTCGGCAGGCCGACTCTTCTCAAGAAAATCTTGATTCATACATTGCTCGGCTATTCCGCAAGGGTATTAATAAAGTAGCCCAGAAGGTAGGCGAGGAAGCTGTAGAACTGGTGATTGAGGCGAAGGATGATGACGATAAGCTGTTTAAAAACGAAGCAGCAGATTTACTATTTCACTTGATGGTTTTGCTGGAAGCAAAGGGAATGAGTTTGGAGGAAGTTATTGAGGTACTGGAAGAACGGCACCGCTGAAGAGAAAAATACGAAGCCCTCGAACAAATAAGCCCCAGAACCAGGGGCTTAATATACAGTAGCTAAACTGAGTTTACTGTATCCACTTCTCAGCATCCTCCATATTATCAAAAGTAGCCATTTCTAACGTACCTATACGCTGAGTTTCAATCTTTTGGCTAACTGCATTTGATCCCATCTGGCCAAAGACATCTTCGGGCATTATTGAGGCAATTTTAGTGACGCCACTCTGAACCACCTCTATAATCCACTTTTCAGTAATATAATCCTGGTGTTCCTTGGTAATCGCTTTCATCTTTCGACCATCTGAAATAATCTTTTTAGTCCGATGTTTCTTTATTTCTTCTAGGATACGCTCACTATTCTCTATGAACTTGTCAACTGTTGCAAATCCTTTGTTGGTAACTTTCATGATGTTACTTTCTTCTACAACAGCAATTTGGTAATACTTGTCGTCAACTAATACTTTCTCATCAAGAACCATAATTACTTTAGCTTTGGATTAAACATGATGGAAAGGTACGCAAGACAAAATATTACTACTGGTTAATAGGCCGATAGATAACACAATGTACTGATAACATATAACTTGGCTATTTTTAGGAGTCGCACAGTAGCTATACGTTGCTGAATTATGTTGAACAGCCAGAAGTTTGGGCAAAGTAAATCATTGCTATGTTTAGTATAAAATGTAGTGCATCAGGAAGAATTACGCACTTTTAATATAATTATTTAATGAAAATCAATACCCTTACTTCTTCACAGATTTGATACAGGTTGTCAAGATGTGAGAGCTGTTGCCGAAATAGAAAAGTATGGTCTACTCAACATTAAGACCCATGCTATCTACTACCCTAATTGGGTGTTGAAACCTTTATTACAATAAGCCAATCTTTAGCTATGGCTGAAAAAGAGAATTCACTCGAAAAAAGACTGAGCGGCGGTCACCCTAACTCATTGGGAAATACAGTGGAAGTCGTTGATGAAGTGTTGACAAAGCCTGAACGGTTAGAGGAATTGTACCAGTGCTACTTCAGCGATGATGAAGTAGTTCGACTTCGTACCTCCAATGCTATGAAGCGCATTTGCCAGCAATACCCCAACTGGTTAGTGCCTTACATCGATCGCCTTCTAACCGAAGTGGCTAGTATTGAGCAAGCCTCAGCTCAGTGGACATTAGCACAATTAATGCAGCAACTTCACTCCTATTTAACCCCAGAACAGCAACGGAAGGCTACTGATGTACTTCAATATAATCTGACGCATTACGATGATTGGATTGTGCTTAACCATACGATGCAAAGCTTAGCCAACTGGGCGAAAGAAAATATTGCTTTAAGAGAGTGGCTGATACCTCAGTTAGCGCGATTGATGGATGATGATCGGAAGTCGGTTGCTAACCGGGCTAGCAAACTATATAGTTTTTTTAGCACTTAATTGGAATGCTTCTTTCATGATACACTCTGAGGGTGATCAGGAATCAATAGAGTGGGTAAAAGGCGAGTAATCTACGTGTTGATTGCCATGTTGGTATTGTATTTAACCTACCCAATATTGCTCTGCAGTACCACTCACAACGTGGTTATTTTTCGTTGTATTGCGGTTTGCTAGCCAGTGGTGTGTATATGGCGAGTGTAAGCCGAAAACGGATGATAGGGCCATTATATTGGCAGACTAGTTAGCGTCTGTCGTAGGGTTTAGCCAAATGAGAGAATAGTCACTCTTTTATTTAGCTAAACACACTCCAAGAAAATAATATCCACCGGAACAGATAATACTAATAGGCTATTAGTTTCATATCTAGTTGAGTATCTTCAATAAAGTCTTGAGCCTCTTCCAGAATATCTACGTCTTTTTCCTGATAGTACCAGCTTACCTGTACTTCAGCTCCTTGCTCTTGATAATCTTTAAGAAGTATCAACATTTCCAAGATACCTTTAGAAGAACTGGTATTAAAATACGACATCCTGAAATCGAAAACGATAGGGCGGTTTGTTTCCATGTAGCTACGTAGCCAGTTCAGTAGCTGCTCATAAAATTCCCAGGTGTTTTCCAGAAATGCCTCACCTTCCATTATACATTTGCCAGTACTTGCATCGAAGTACACCTTAGGAATGAAGAATACACCTTCTTCACCTTGAATTTCTAGATTTTCTAAGTTTACTGCTTCCATGTTATTTATCTGTCAACTAATACTGATAGTGTAAAGAATGAATAATTAGAACATAATTTATGCTTATGAATTTGTAGGGGGTTGCTAGATAAGATAGCAGCTTGGATGATGCCAATTCCTGCCCCCTTGCTTTTTTCATTTGGGGCTCGGCGGCGCTGTATACGTTTTAGTCTACGCAACTTCTCAGCATCCAGTAAGTTGAGCATTCTGCACCCCTTGGTGAGTGCATCCATATCTTCATCTTTAACCGTATTGCTACAAATCACTGCATATTGCTTTTCAGTTTCTACCACATACATAGTTCCTACCCGATCTTTGCAATCGGCATACTGCACTTGTTCTTCAGAGTAAAATTGGATATTTTGGGCTAATTCAAGAAATATGGAGAATACCTTGCGACTTGCTTCGTAATTTTCAGAAAGTTTTGTTCGGATGTCACGACTAATATCTGTTACCACAACTGGGGTAACCGGCCCAGTATAAGAAACGAGGACGCGCCCTTGAGGCATTAAATTGTGATGTTCTAAAGTAGTCAATCTTGAAAACATAGCTTTCCCGTATAAATATCTATACCCTAATACCAATTAAATTAATATCGTCACGTTGTTCAGTTTCCTGCTGATGTTCCTGTAGTGCTTGTTCCAGAATATGCCGTTGCTGTTGCATCTCCAGAATATGAATTTCTTCTAATAATTTGGTGAAGCGTATTGAACCAAAACGCTCTCGATCAGCATTCGCCTGATCTATATATCCGTCGGTGGTTAAGTAAATTACATCCCCTTTCTGAAGCAGTAGCTCTTTTTTTGAGTAATTAAATCCCTTACGTGAGAATCCTATAGACTTTCGGTCACCCTTAAGTGTAATCAATTTTCCTTTTGAAATGACGTATAACGTATTTTTAGCTCCCCCGTATATGAGTTTAGTTTTAGATTTTGTCACCGGTTCAAGAACACAGATACCAAGATCCATTCCATCGCGTATGGTTCCCTCTTCGTGCTTTAGTTTCTGACTAAGCCCCTTGTCTATATAGCGTAGTATCTTAGCTGGATCGGTTAGCTTGTTTTCAATAATAGCTTCATTTAGAACATTGTTTCCAATTAAAGAAACCAGGGCACCTGGTACACCGTGCCCAGTACAATCTACCGCAGCAATAATTGTTTTTTTAGCATGCTGAGATAACCAGTAAAAGTCGCCGGAAACTATATCTTTAGGCTTGTATAAAATAAAACTTTCGGGTATCACCTGAGCTAAATAGTCATCATCTGGTAAGATGGAGAACTGAATCCTTTTGGCGTAGTTAAGGCCTTCTTGAGTTTTTACATATTCTATTTCTAGGGCCTTGTTCTGTTTAGCGAGAGTATCCTGTGTGGACTGTAATACTCTCATGCTCTGCTTTAACTCTTTTTGACTATTAGTAAGTTGGTCGTTTTTCTGCTGAATAACCTGTTGCTGCTCTTGCAGTTCTTTACTGTGCTCTTCAGAGCGGTGAAGTAATTGTTCAGCTCTGGTTTCAGAATTAAGATTTTGCGAGGCTAATACTAGAATACTTCCTACACAACTTAGTATAGATACAAGCGTGACACTGAGGCTCAGATACCCTTTTTTCATCAGACTGGTATCTAGCTCTATTTCAAACAATGGATTAAGATAATCACCCATCATAATGATGATGAGTAGTAATAAAAATGATAGGATGAGATATTTTTTTTCTCTAAGATCAAAAACTAAGAATGGTACTAATGTAAAGCTCAGCGATAGTAGCGAAGTGCTGGCTATAAGCATTTCGCCAGCAGTAGACATATAAGCGTTGTACAGAACAGCAGCTATAAAAGGCGAGAAGCTAGCAAAGAATCTTCCGATATTAATGAACCCAATCCGGTTCAGTAAAATAGAAATAATACCAAAAGTTACAGATACTGAGGGTACCCAAAGAGCAGGGGGGTAAAAAATCACAGAAATGGTAATAAACGGAATACCTGCCGCAGTTATCAGTAATAGGATAACTGAGTTAGATATCGTTATTTTTCGCTGTAAGTACTCAGGGTACTCTGGCCTTACTCCGGCACTGGCTATTTTGTTGTAAAGAGATACTAAAGTATCCCGTAGCGATAATCTCTCTTCTTGCTTAGAAATTTGTTGAATAGTCAACGAGCTAGCCGAAATTATTACTAGCCAAATAATGCTGTATTCTACTTCTATCCTATAATTTTCCTGAGCCGCGAAAGAGCGGAGCCAAGGGGTTACTACGGCATTTGTAGCCCATAAACCGTCTAATGACTTCAGGAGATAATTCATTATGTGGTGATTGTCAGTAGGGAGTATGTGGTATATGAATTAATTTGGCTAGCAAATTCTGTTTCTTAAAGACTAAGCTAATGGTGCTTTATTGCCTCTAAGGCTGCATAAACAAATGTAGCGATGTAGGTAGGTACCTAAAATAGGATACTACTAATAATTGTACATGCGTAATGTTTGGGGAGATATGAACGAAATGGAGGTATAGCTTCAATCGTCTATTATGCAGTCAAGATCGAGTAAAAAAGAAGAGAAAAATGGAGAATATCGGATTCGAACCGATGACCTCTACGCTGCCAGCGTAGCGCTCTAGCCAACTGAGCTAATTCCCCGTTTGGAATGGAAGGGCAAAGTTAGCTAAAAAAGAGAAATCTCAAAAAGGACGACGCGCTTTTACAAAGGCCCGGCGGTAATAATCAGAAAATATATTGCTTTCCACTACTCCAAGTTTGGTTGAAGCATGGATAAACTGTACATTTTTTTTTCCTCGGATTTCGGTAACCAACCCGGCGTGAGTTACCTTCTTGCTATGTTTACTCTTAGTGGCAAAAAATACCAGATCCCCTGGTCGTAGTTCGTGTATACTTACTAATCGCCCTACTTTACTTTGCTCCGCCGAAGTTCGGGGTAGGTTAATGCCCGCCTGCTGGAAGGAAGTCATTAACAGACCCGAGCAATCCATACCGCTTCGGGTAGTTCCGCCCCAGCGATAGGGAGTACCCGTAAATGAACGAGCGGTCTGAATGATCTGTTGCTGTTGGCTATCCACACGATTTACTCTACGGGTGGCTCGGGAAGGCTCTGCTGGTGTTGGAGGGGACGGGCGGGATAATTTAGAAGTAGAAGGACGAGAACGAGTTGCCGTCTTTTTCTGAGTGGCGCAGCTAGCCATCAGCATTAGTAGTACGAAAATCGTAAATAGATGCGATATTTTTCTAAACATAAGCGCAAACGGGGATTTACACCGACAATATAACGTATCTTGATACGCTAACGGGGTACCTGTGTGCTATATTTTATGAAATTTGCTTAAAATCATTTACACCATGTCTCAGAATAAAGATCGCTACAGCTTTTTCGAGGATGTATACGCTGTAGTAAAACTCATTCCTAAAGGAAGGGTTACCAGCTACGGATCAATTGCCCACTATTTAGGTACTAGAGGAAGTGCCCGCATGGTAGGTTGGGCTATGAACCAGGCTCATACTGATCCGGATGTTCCAGCTCACCGAGTAGTAAATCGTAATGGGGTGTTGACTGGTAAACATCACTTTGCTACTCCCACCACTATGCAATCCCTCCTGCAACAGGAAGGTGTAGTAGTTACTGAGGATCAGATACAGAACTTTGACCAACATTTCTGGGATCCGTCAGTAGAGTTAACGTAGTATTTAGTTTAACATAAGTACATCCATATAAGAATATCATGGAACCTATTTTCAGATACGTTTTTCTGCTTGGTTGGGCTGTACTGTTAACCAACGCCTGCGCCCAGCAATCAACCAGCCAAACCAAGCAGGAAACAAATACCGCTGAGGGTGTGTATACCTATGGTTCTCCAACTAGTGCCGATGGTATTGGTAAGTTCTACCAAGGACGGGAGATAGCCCAGGTGATGGGACACCAAGGGGCCGGATGGCTTGAGCGGTTAAGGAGAGAGGAAGAAGAGCGTACTGATCTATTGATTAAAGCGATGGAGCTAAAGCCTACCGATGTAGTGGCTGATATTGGTGCGGGTTCGGGTTATTTTACGTTTCGTATGAGCCCACTAGTGCCGCAGGGCGAGGTGCTGGCGGTAGATATTCAACCAGAAATGTTAGCGATGATAAAAAGAAAGATGAAAGATGAAGGTGTAGAAAATATTCAAACAGTACTGGGCACGGTAGAAGATCCCAAATTACCAAAGGACTCGGTAGATTGGGTGTTGTTAGTAGATTCTTACCATGAATTTTCCCATCCCTACGAAATGATGTCTCAGATTGTAGCGTCGCTATCGCCTTCGGGCAAAGTAGCTTTGGTGGAGTATAGAGCCGAAGATCCTTTGGTAATGATAAAGCCCAAGCACAAAATGACCGAAGCCCAGGCCGTGAAAGAAATGCAGGCGATTGGGTTGGAACTAGTAGAAAACAAAGACATACTCCCCCAACAGCATCTAATGATCTTTCAGAAAAAGTAAATGTTCATGTGTTTATGTATTCAAATAATAAATAGTATAATTACTACATTACCTGAGCACATAAACACACGAACACATTTTTAGGCTTTCTGTGGCTTCCGGGCAGGAGCAGGTGACTTGCGTTGGGTCAAGTCTACCACTACCGGAGACGCAATGTAGATGGAAGAGTACGTACCTACCAGAATACCAATAAACAACGCAAACGAGAAGCCTCGTAATACTTCACCTCCAAATACCAACAGAATAAATACCACTAATAATGTAGTAAGCGACGTAATCAGCGTACGACTCATCACGTTGTTTACCGACTCATTTACGGCTTCCTCTAGCGGTAAACGAGGTTTTAGCCCAAGCGTTTCCCGAATACGGTCGAACACAATTACGGTATCGTTGATGGAGTAACCTACAATCGTAAGCATTGCAGCAATAAATACCTGATCAACTTCGTAGCGTAGCCCCAGTAATCCAGCAATAGCGTAAGCACCCAATACGAATAATACATCGTGGAACAGGGCGATGATGGCCCCGGTACTGTATTGCCACTTTCGGAAGCGAATCAGAATATACAAGAAGATGACGACCAATGAGAAAGCGATTGCTTCTAAGGACGCATTGAGAATGTCGTCAGCAATAGTGGCTCCTACTTTAGACGAGCTAGAAATAGTAAACTGCCCATCGCCCAACGTCGCGGTATTTTCCACAAAGCTACTACCGGTAAATTCTTCAATACCGCCTAATAACCGTTGGCGTACGTCAGCATCTGCCTCGTCTGACTCATCTCCTACTAAGTAACTAGTAGTGATTTTTAAAATATTGGTAGCCCCAAACCATTTAGCCTCAACGGCTGTACCTTCAAAATCATCCGACAGTGAGGTCATCAGATCAGATGGAGTAACCTCTTCATCAAAAGTAACTACGTAAGAACGGCCACCTTTGAAGTCAACTCCCAAGTTGAGACCTTGTGAAATCAACAATATAATTCCTAGCCCGATGAAAACGCTACTGAACATGTAGGCGATCCTACGGCGACTCATAAAGTTGAAATTAAGATTATTCAGCAGATTAGCTGAGAACGGCATCGCAAACGATACTTTGCTATCGTCGCCTTTGCGGGTCATCCACTCAATAATCACTCGGGTAATGAATACCGCTGAGAAGAACGAGCAAATGATACCAATCATCAATGTAACGGCAAATCCACGTACGGGGCCCTGGCCAAAGATAAAAAGGATGAGTGCTGTCAGGAATGTGGTAGCATTAGAGTCAATAATGGAACTGTAAGCTTTGCTGTAACCGGTCTTGATTGCTGCTTTCAGTCGCATACCGTTTCGTAATTCTTCCCGGATACGCTCAAAGATCAGTACGTTGGCATCAATCGCCATACCGATGGTCAGTACGATACCCGCGATGCCGGGCAGTGTTAAAGCTGCGCTGATAGTTGGCTGCGCCAGAATTCCCAGCACAAAGAAGATATTGAACAGCAGAGCTACATTAGCGACCAATCCGCCTTTAGCGTAGTAAGCAATCATAAATAGCACAACGATGCCCAAACCAACCAGGATAGAAGTGACTCCCTGCCTCTGCGCTTCTCTACCTAAGGTAGGTCCCACAATAGCTTCCTCTACAATACGGGTAGGGGCGGGTAAAGCTCCCGCTTCCAGAATATTCGCCAAATCTTGCGCTTCTTGAATCTCGAAGTTTCCGGAAATGATGGAGCTACCACTCGGAATTTCTTCGTTCACTACCGGCGCCGAATATACTCGGTTATCCAGTACGATAGCAATCTGTTGTCCCACGCTATTAGCGGTCAGTCGTTTCCACAGCCGGGTTCCCTCGGCATTCATCTGCATACTTACTGCCGGCCGGGCGTTCGGATCATAATCCTGGCGAGCATTGGTAATTACCTCACCGGTGAGGGGGGCTTTGCCACCACGCTCTCGTCTTAGGGTATAAAGTTGCAACATCGGATTTTGCTCGTCGTCCGGCTTCACTTGCCAAGCCAAATCCACATCAGAAGGAAGCATTGCCTGCACATCCTCTCGCTGAAAAATATCATTAATTTTGGAAGTATCTTCTACTCCGTAGACTAGCCCCCCGTATCCAGCCCCACTTTTCAGTAGGCTGAACAAAGGCGACATCTGAGCGTTCAGCATAGAATCCAAAGCAGTAGAATCGGCGTTAGCCCCCGATAGCTGAGCTTCCAGATCATTTTCGTCTTCGTTTTCAGCAATCTCCGGAATATCATCCTGATCGAGGGCACCTTCTAACGTTTCTGGGTCTTCAGTTTCAGTCAGTCCAGTGAGGTCGTCTTCTCCTGCATCAGCCAATACGTCGGCCAGAGACTCACCTCCGGCTGATTGCATTTCGGCTACTAGCAGGTTATTAATTTCCTGGAAAGAACTTCCTAGTTCGGGTGAATTATATACTTGCAAAAACTCTAGTTTGGCCACCCCCTGCAACAGCTTACGTACCCGCTCGGGATTGTCTACTCCGGGAAGTTCTACCTGAATTCGTCCCGTTCCCTGCAACCTTTGGATGTTTGGCTGAGAGGTTCCGAACCGGTCAATCCGCGTGCGCAGAATGTTAAACGAGCGGTCAATGGCGTTTTCTACTTCTTCGTCGATAATAGCCATTACCTCGTCGTTGGTAGAACTGCGGCTGATACGTCCGCGGTTAGCAGCATTGGCAAAAATCTGGCTCAACTGCTTATCCGGCGCTACTTCCTGAAAGGCATCAGCGAACAGTTCGGTAAATCGCTGCTGGCTGGTAGCCCGTCGCTCGCGAGCCAACTCTAAGGCTTGCTGAAAATCAGCATCTTTGCTGTTTCCGGACAGTGCTCGGATAATTTCAGTAGGTGATACTTCCAGCACTACGTGCATACCGCCCCGTAAATCGAGACCTAGGTTAAGCTCGGTCTCTTTTACTTCTTCGTAGGTGTACTCAATACCTAGTAAGTTGTAGACCGGTTCAGTCCATACTGAGTCTAAGTAATCTTGCTTTTTAGAGAAATCAATGTTGCCCTCCATATCGGTGGCGTACTCCTCTGCCTCTTTTTGTACCCCGTTGGAAACCAGCGTAAACGACAGATAATAAATACAGAGCAGAGAAACGAGGACAGTAAGAATAACGATACCACTTCGGTTCCGCATAATAATAAAGGTTTAAAGTGAAATTTTGTGATATATAAATGAGAGTAAGCAATCGGTAACTATCTGAATGACAGATAGAAAAGTTGCTTAGTGAATATGAAAAGCGTTGACTAGGGTGCGTTGGGGGATATTATTTGCCGGAAAAGGGTAAGGAAGAACCGGCTCGTTGGGGGCGGAGTATCCTGGGTAATGGCAAAATCGTCAGCCTCTACCAGTGTCCACTCCCTAAAGAAATTGCAAACAAATAGTATATGTATTTTGCTGACAGGTATAACCGCTTCCTGAAAGCTGGATAGCGTAGCAGCAGCTGAGGAAGAATCTTCGTTACCATCAGCCGGGATTGGTTGTTCCTGAGAATCAAAGTTAGAGAGAAATGCCCAAGAGTAAGAGTACTGCATGGCGGTATTTCCGGCAACCCATAGTAGTAGAATTCCCGTTAATATAGATAGAGCCCTAGATTGCCTAGCTAATATATTTCTAATACACCTCATAAAATGAATGGTAAAATTAGAGATTCTTCATCTAAACGCAAAGGGAGATAAAAATATCCATCAAGGGTATATAAACTTTAGAAGGATTACTGTTGTATTACCAATAGCATGTAATAAAGTAGCTGAGAAAGACACTGATGCGTCGCCAAAGCTCATTTGAGAAAGCTTGCCTTTTTCTTATTTTTGGTGGCGATTTCTACCGCAGGTTTCGCAAAGAACATTGACTTAACAAAATTCCTATGGGCGTGGAATCAAAAGCAACACAAGACAACATTACCCTCGACTTATCTATTGATGAAATACTAAACGACTACCGCATTGCGTGGGAAAGCCGCCACGTGAGCTTACTAGGCCGTAAAGAAGTTTTTATGGGCAAAGCTAAATTTGGCGTGTTCGGCGATGGGAAAGAAGTAGCCCAAATTGCTATGGCTAAGGCCTTTCGGAAAGGGGATTTTCGCTCGGGCTACTACCGCGATCAGACCTTCATGTTTGCCACTGAGCAAATTACTTATCAGCAATTTTTTGCTCAAATTTATGCTCATGCCAATCCAGAGCACGAACCTTCTTCGGGCGGACGTTCCATGAACTCTCACTTCGGTACCCGCCTTATTGATCCTCAGACTGGCGAATTTCATAATCAGCGCGAGCAATACAATACTGGGGCTGATCTTTCGCCCACAGCAGGGCAGATTCCGCGGTCGCTGGGGTTAGCCTACGCTTCTAAGTTATACCGGCACAATCCGGATTTAAAGGAAATGAAGAAGTTTTCGGTTCATGGTAATGAAGTTGCGTTTGCTACCATCGGTGATGCTTCTACCTCAGAAGGAATGTTCTTAGAAACACTGAATGCTGCCGGAGTACTACAAGTTCCTTTAGTTATCTCAGTATGGGACGATGGCTACGGTATATCAGTGCCAACTGAATATCACACTACCAAACATAGCATATCCGAAGCCTTGGAAGGATTTCAGCGTACTGAAGAACAGGATGGATTAGAAATTATCCGGGTGAAGGGCTGGGACTACGAAGCTTTATGTGAGACCTATCAAGCCGCGGTACAGTTAGCCCGAAGATTACATGTCCCAGTACTTATTCATGTAGATGAGTTAACTCAGCCTCAGGGCCACTCTACTTCCGGTTCGCACGAGCGATACAAATCGAAAGAGCGATTAGCTTGGGAGCACGAGCACGACTGTAATTTGATGATGCGCGACTGGATTGTTAAGAATGGTTTTGCCACTGAAGAGCGACTGGATGAGATTGAAGAGGAAGCCAAGAAAACAGCCAAGCAGGCCCGTGATGCCGCCTGGAAAGCGTCTCGCGCCGAACTAAACGAAGAGCTTAAGCAAATAAAGCAATTGACTGCGCTAGTGGCTAAGGCGAGTAAGCAGCAGTCAGCCATTCAACAACTAATTCGTCAGGTTGAGAAGGCACCCAATGCCATTCGGCTGGATGCCGTTCGCTTGGCCAAGAAAACCTTACGGCTAACTCGGGGCGAAGAGATTGAAGCCCGCGATCGATTGGTGAATTGGTTACGGAATTATTCCAAGGATAATGAAGAACGCTTCAACAGCCATTTGTACAGTAATACCGAGCGTTCAGCGCTGAATGTGAAGAAGGTTGCGCCCAAATTTAGCGAAGATAGCAAAGTGGTGGACGGACGAGAAGTGCTAAATGCCTGCTTTGACGAAGCACTGAACCGTGACCCTCGTATTTTTGCTATTGGTGAAGACGTAGGTGCGATTGGTGATGTAAACCAGGGTTTTGCTGGTTTGCAAGCTAAGCACGGTATTCTTCGCGTGACGGATACTGGTATTAGAGAACCGTCTATTGTTGGTCAGGGAATAGGCACTGCTTTGCGAGGACTACGGCCTATTATAGAGATTCAATACTTAGATTATATCTATTACGCTCTGGCCACCCTTACTGATGATCTCGCATCACTGCGGTACCGTACCATGAATGGACAGAGTGCGCCGCTAATTATCCGTACCCGAGGCCACCGACTAGAAGGAATCTGGCATTCCGGATCGCCAGTGGGAGCAGTGCTGCATAGTTTGCGGGGTATTTACGTACTAGTTCCCCGTAACATGGTGCAAGCAGCCGGTTTCTACAATACCATGTTGCAATCGGATGATCCAGCGCTGATTATTGAAAGCCTGAATGGCTACCGATTAAAAGAGAAGTTACCCGATAACGTAGGTGAATTTACCATTCCTCTAGGACAGCCCGAGGTTCTTCGGGAAGGCACCGACGTAACGGTAGTAACCTATGGCTCTATGTGTCGAGTAGTGATGAAGGCAGCCGAAGAGCTAGCCGAAATTGGTATTTCCTGTGAAGTGATCGATGTACAGACTTTATCGCCTTTTGATCTGAATCACAGCATTGTTAAATCGGTACAGAAAACCAACCGGGTTATATTTGCCGACGAAGATGTGCCCGGTGGGGCTTCTGCGTATATAATGCAACAAGTGCTAGAAGGGCAGGGGGGGTATCGGTTCTTAGATTCGCAACCGGTAACCATTACTAGTCAGGCACACCGTCCCGCTTACGGTTCGGATGGTGACTATTTCTCTAAACCCAATCCAGAAACTGTGTTTGATGAGGTGTACCGATTGATGTCTGAGTTTGATCCGATCCGTTTTCCTGATATTTATCAGTAAAATTTGTGTCTCTATTTTTCGTGGAATTAAGCCGACTGCATTTACCTATACTTGCCTTTCGGACAAGCAATTATTTCTTGAGTTATATAACTCATCCTGGTTTAATAATATTTTAAAACCTGATGTAAGTTTTGGGGCTTTTACTAACACGGAATATTGTTGGTTAACCCTATAGATATTGTATATTGCGGCCAACTATCAGCCAGTTACTAACCAAACAAATATTTTACGGTAGTAATCGGGCTTATAATCATTTTTATATTCCTTTGGATGAGGATAGCGATTGTTACCAATACTGCCTGGAACATTTTTAATTTTAGACTTGGGCTAGTTCAGGCATTACAAAATCAGGGACACGAAGTAGTGCTTATTGCTCCGGATGATAAGTATACCGATCGGTTGCGAGAGTCAGGTTTTGAACTGTATTCTATAAATATGGATAGCCGGGGGGTAAATCCGGTTAAAGATGCAACTCTAACCTTGGAGTTTTACCGGCTTTACAAGAAGCTGCGACTAGATTTGATCTTGCACTTTACAGTAAAACCTAACATCTACGGTACACTAGCCGCTAGCCGACTGAAAATTCCGGTCATTAATAATGTTTGTGGTTTAGGCACAGTTTTTCTGCAACAAGGGGTCGTTTCAGTTGTGGCCAAAAGCTTGTACCGGGTTTCTTTTCGGTTTGCCCAGAAGGTATTCTTTCATAATCCTGATGATTATCATCTGTTTATAAAAGAGAGGCTGCTAGAAGAAGAAAGAGCCGATGTAGTGCCCGGTTCGGGCATTGACATTCAGCGGTTTCAACCGGTGGATAATGGCAATGATGAATCTGAAACATTTACTTTTCTGGTAATTTCCCGGCTTATCTACGATAAAGGTATTGTAGAATACATAGAGGCAGCCAGGCGTCTTAGGGAGGAAGGGGTGTCGGTTCGATTTCAATTGCTGGGAGCTAAAGATCCGGTTCATAAGCGAGGTATTCCGGTACATCTTATTGATCAGTGGATACAGAGCGGAGTGGTTGATTATTTAGGAACTACGGACGACGTACGCTCAGTTATTCAACAAGCCGATTGCGTAGTGCTTCCTTCGTACCGCGAAGGGTTGCCCCGCACCCTACTAGAAGCAGCCAGTTTACATAAGCCCATTGTAGCTACTGATACTCCGGGCTGCCGGCATGTGGTGGAGCACGGAGTGAATGGCTTGTTGTGTAAGGTGCAAGATGCCGATGATCTCGCGGATAAAATGCTTTCCGTTACGCAGTTTTCTCGTGAAGAGATGCGGGAAATGGGAGCTCGGGGGCGGAAGATAGTTGAGACTAAATTTAGCCAGGAAGTAGTTGTCAATAAGTACATTCAGGTAATTGAGCAGATGAGTTTAAATAGATAATTCAAACTACAAACCTAAGTTTCACCTTTCGGTATTAAAGCATATACATCTCTTTAAGCTACTTGTTCAAAAGTGAGCAATCATGGAAGTAAGAAGAACAACAATTGATGGGTTGATTGAAATTTTTCCGGATGTTTTTAAAGACAGCCGGGGTTATTTTTTGGAAACGTTTCATATTAAAAAGTATCAGGATATTGGTATCAATGAGCAATTTGTTCAGGCCAACCAGTCTTTTTCTACCAAAGGAGTACTTCGGGGATTACACTTGCAACTACCGCCTTATCAGCAAGGAAAACTAGTAAGCGTTAGCCGAGGAAAAGTGTTGGATGTAGCCGTAGATTTGCGTAAAGATTCTTCTACTTTTGGCCAATACGAAGCAGTGGTGCTGGATAGCGAAAGAAACAATCAGTTTTATGTACCGGCGGGTTTTGCTCACGGATTTATTGCCTTAGAAGAAAGCGTGTTTAGCTACCAGTGTACCAACGTATATAGCAAAGTTTCGGAAACCGGTATATTGTGGAATGATTCTCAACTGGCTATCGACTGGCAACTAGAGAAGCACTATATTGAAGGTCCTATTATCTCTGATAAAGATTTAGCATTATTAAGTTTTGCTGAATATCAGCAGCGACACCTATAAGTTATTGTATTGAGTCAACTTTTTCGCTCCACTCTCACCAGATTATCCATCAGCATTTATATTCTGCTATTAGTTAGCTCCTGTGGGGCTTATCGTAACCGTATTCTCTTCGCTACCGAGGAGGAGATTATTAAGGAAGAACTGCAAATAGCTATAGCTGATGCCACCAAAAACTACGTTATTCAGCCTAATGACTTTCTGGAGTTAGAAGTGTATACTAACGATGGTGAATTGCTGATTGATCCTAACCGGGAAATTATGCGGGAAATAGGAGGGGGAGTGATGAATCAGAATATTCAGAACGTACAAAACCCTCAGTCCCTGGTGCAGCGCAGAGGTATAGTAGCACTACCTTTAGTAGGCGAGATAGGAATAGCCGGATGCACGCTCGAAGAGGCTACAGTTCTGCTAAAACAGCGCTATAATGAGTTTTACGAAGATACTTACGTACTGCTCAACTATATTAATAAACGGGTAATTGTTTTAGGCTCTACCGGGGGACAGGTAATTCCACTGTTCAACGAAAATACCAACCTGATTGAAGTTTTAGCCTTAGCGGGAGGCGTAGGGACAGGCTCAAGAACCGACATTATCAGACTCATACGGGGTGACCTAGATGATCCGGAAGTAAGAATTATTAACCTTTCTACTATTGAGGGCATGAAACAGGCATCGTTAAAAGTATTGCCTGGTGATATTGTTTACGTACAACCGGTGCAGAGAATAACCTCAGAAGTTCTTCGTGATATATCTCCCATTCTTTCCTTGATAACCAGTACATTAACATTAATTTTGTTAGTAAATCAACTATCACAGTAAGCGACTATGGCTACTGAGAATAAGTTATCGTCCTATTACACTAGTACTGCTACTAATCAGATTGATCAGCGGAAAATATTTTTCCTACTGAAAAAGAACGTATGGTGGGTTCTGCTCATTGTACTGGTCACCAACCTGGCAGCCTATCTGTACGTGCGGTGGACCCGCCCGGTTTTCGAGTCGGAGTCGGTGATTAAACTGGATATTGAGGACAAGGCCAATATTTTAGGGTTTGGCTCAATGGCTCAGAATATAGATAATATGGCGGGCGAGATTGAGTTACTCCGATCCGACTTATTTTTTAACCGGGTAGTAGAGGCTACCCGCATGGATATAAGCTACTATGTTTACGGAAGGGTTCTCTTTCAAGAACGTTACCTAAACTCGCCGTTTCGGGTAGAGTGTGTGGTTAAGAATTCGGTAATACATGACCGTCCTTTTGATGTTGAGATCCTCAACGACGAACAATTTGTTTTGTCCTACTCGGTAGGCGACGAAGTCATATCCCGAGCGTATCTGTTTGGGGAAAAAATTATTAGCTCTGACTTCCAATTTATTATTACACTTACTGATTATTACCAGTCGCCCCGCGATGACATAAAGCACTATTTTACGATCAATAGCAAGCAAGCACAAGTCGGCTACCTTTCTCGGAACATGAAAGTTGAACCAGTCAACCTGAATGCTAATACCCTTCGTATCGGTTTTCAGGGATATGACCGGCAAAAAGTACGCGATTTAGTGGCAGTTATTGATTCGGTATACTTGAAATACACTACTGAGAAAAAAAATCAGGCCACCGAGCAAAAATTAGAATTCTTAGACACTCAGTTGGCGGCGATTGAGGATCGCCTAGGCCAATACGAAGATTACTTTGAAAACTTCACTATCCAGAACCGTACGAACGACCTGAGATCGGAAATAGGCGAAGCTATATTGAAGCTGGAAACACTTGAAAATCAGCGATTTGAATTAGTGCAGATGCAAGAGGCAGTTAATAAGCTAAGCCAACTAGTGCGAGACGAGGAAGTAATTCCTGAAGAGCCTAGTTTATTCAACGAGTATCCACCTGACATACTGACCTATATTCAGGAGTTGAACAAACTTATTAATGACCGTGAGTTATCATCCGGATCATATAAAGAAAAATCGCTTGCTTTTCAAATTAAGGACCGGCGCATTGCCCAAATTAAGAGTAATGTGCTGGAACTGCTCGCTAGCTACAACATACGACTGAAGGAAGAAATTGACTTACTGGCCGAAAAAAGAGAGATGATTGAAGAGGAGTTCGTTCGTCTGCCTTCACGAGGTACAACCTATAACCGGAACCAGCGGTATCATGCCTTGTATGAAGAAATTTTTCTTTCATTGATTCAGAAAAAGAACGAGTTGGAAATTGCTAAAGCAGGCACCGTTACTGACTTCGTCGTATTGTTGCCTGCTACATTGCCCAGCGCCCCGGTTGCGCCCGAAAAATTCTTGATCCGGGTGGCTGGTGGAGTGCTAGGATTAGTACTAAGTGTGGCATTTTTGCTGGTTTCCTACGTGGTTCACGATAAGATTAGCAGTCAATCGGAATTGGAACGTCATACACAGACTCCCATTGTAGGGAGTGTTCCCAAATACCGGCAGGCTAAGTCAATGCCCGCCACTATTGTAGTAAATGATTCTCCCAAATCAGCTATTAGCGAGGCATTCAGGGCCATTCGTACTAATCTTCAGTTTATGGGGTTGGATAAAGAGAAAAAGGTTATTTCCGTAACCTCTACCGTTAGCACTGAAGGTAAAACGTTTGTGGCTGCTAACCTGGCTAATATTTTGGCTATGTCTGGGCAGCGAGTGGTTTTGATTGATCTTGATTTGCGGAAGCCCAAGGTTCATAAAGCTTTTGAAACCAGTAATTTTGAGCAGGGTGCCAGTACCATTCTGATTGGTAGGCATACGATAGATGACTGCCTGCAAACCTCCAAAATTGATAACCTGGACTTCATTCCTGCTGGTCCAACCCCACCCAATCCAGCTGAGTTAATCGGTAGTAAGCATTTTACTAAACTGCTTGAAGAAGTAAAAAAACGATATGATCTGGTAGTGATTGATACCCCACCGGTAGGGCTGGTAACTGACGGAATACTGGTGATGGAGAAAGTTGATGTTCCGCTATATGTAGTTCGGGCTAATTTCTCTCGTAAGGTCTTCCTGAAAACCTTAGATCGTATCCAGTTCACCCGAAATTATGAGCACCTAGGACTGATCCTTAACAGTGTAGATGCCATTAACGAATACGGCTACACCTACGAGAAATACGGGTACGGCTACTACTCTACTCCCGAAAAGCCCCACGGTTTACTTGCTAAAGTTAGAGACATGGTGAGAAAAAGGTAGAGTACTGACTAGTATAGCAAACGGGCCTTTAGAAAATAATCTACCCGATCTCGAAAGATCATCTTTTGGCTGCCGCTGCTTTGGTAGCTCACCAAACGAGAGCCAGTTTCTACCGGTTCTAGCTGCATAGTCAATTGCCGAGAGGTACGATAAAGAGGGTTTTTCTCCCGAAATTCAGTTTCAATCCGCTGTACCTTCTCCAAGGTGCCTTGGTAATAAACAATTAGGTAAGGGACTTCTACCTTATCTGGTTGTTTGGCCCGGTACACTTTCGCTTGCCAGCCATGCTGCTGGTCGCTGCTATCCTTCACTGAGTAGCTCCCTTGCAATACCGGACGGTTAATATTTACATCACTGAAGAGTTTAAGGGTTTCCGCCCAGTCAGCACTATCTTTTTTTACAGTTTGCGATTCCTGCTGATCACCGATTCGGGCTACAATTTCTACCGAAGGCTGAAGTGAGTTTATTTGAGCCAGTTGCTGCTGAACCAGGTTGGGGAGGTCAAAATAAGGTTCTTCGTTCAGTTCACCGGATACTTCCGCGGTATAATTACAGGCAGTGAGTATTACGAAAAGGGAAATAGCACCAACAAGTGTATTTTTCATACCTCGAGAACGGTTTATTGTGCTTAAGGTTAAGCTTTGTAACGCCCTTTTGGTAAAAATAGATTGACTTGTCTCTAAAATAAGCTATAAGGCTATTTTTTCTTGCTGATTTAAACCTCGCAGTACGGTATGACAATTCGTATTCTTTCTGAATTGATGATTTATTCTGGCTGATGGACACTACTTAATAAAGGATGTTCCTGCAATCAAACTGACCGTAACTATGAAAAAGTCTCTTTCAGTATCTCTGTTTCTTCTGTTCGGTTTACTTTCGTTTAGTGCCTGTGAAGAGGAAGATGTTATGGCTGGTCGTTCGTACTCTACTATTAAGCAACCGCCCAAGTACTGCTACTCTTGCCCGAAAGATCAGAAGAATATCGATCTACCCGTTGATTCATTATACGTGTGGATTGAGTATCATTATTAAGAACTATTTTGAGCCATGCTGCTGGTTAGTATTATCTTTTAATATCAGATGTGCTGGGTAGTTCCAGTCAGGTAGGAAATACCTCGCCCAGTCCCTCTACAATAAGCTGGCTACCAATAGCGACCACATGGTAATGCCGCTGGTTGGCAGTAGTATGTCACCACCAACAGTCAATAGGTGTTTCTTATATTTTGGGTCAGGAATTCGTAATCCGTACAGGTTCATAGGTTTAGGGAGTAGAGTATACCATTTATGAGATCCAATACCCCAAATTATTTGTCTCCATTCGTCATAAATTTGACAATCTAAGATACACCTGAGAGTTTATCGTAACTCTTTAGCATGAATCAGGTTGGAATAGAAAGGCAATATTGCCGCACTAGCTCGGTGGCCGCCCAAGCACTTTAGCACTGTAATACCGCGCGGCGGCTACCATAACATTGAAACGATTATGAAGGCTATTTTTAATGATCAGGTCATTGCCGAAAGCGACCAAACTGAAGTGGTAGAAGGAAATCATTACTTCCCCCCGGAATCAATTAATAAGAATTATTTCAAGAGTAGCGACACGCACACTACCTGCCCCTGGAAAGGCAAAGCTTCCTACTACAGCTTAGAAGTAGACGGAGAGACGGCCAACGATGTTGCCTGGTACTATCCTGAACCTAAGGATGCTGCCCGGCAGATTAAAGACCACGTAGCTTTTTATACCAACAAAGTGCAGGTTACGGAGTAAATGAATGACCGAATGAAAGAATGGAAGAATATCTTTACATTCACTCATTCAATCATTTTGTTTTCTGTCCATGAAGATACTTGGTATTATTCCGGCCCGTTGGGCTTCTTCCCGTTTTCCGCAGAAAGTGCTGGCCGATATTGGCGGAAAAAGTATGGTGCAGCGCGTATATGAACAATCTACCCAAGCCCAGAAACTTAGCAAAGTAGTAGTAGCTACCGACCACCCAACGATAGAAGAACACGTCGTTGGCTTTGGCGGCGAAGTCTGTATGACCAGCCCGGATCACCCATCGGGCACCGACCGCTGCCGGGAGGCTCTCGATCAGCAGGCAGAAGTATACGATTATGTAGTCAACATTCAGGGAGAAGAACCTTTTGTGCAGCCCGAGGCTATTAATGAACTGGCTAGTTTGCTGGATGGACAAACGCAGCTAGGTACGTTAGTATCCGAAATTCGTGATGCTACGGTGCTGACGAACCCGAATATGATGAAGGTGATTTTTAATACTCAGCAGGAGGCAATATACTTCAGCCGCACGGCGGTTCCTTATCTCAGAGATGTACCGCTTGAGCAGTGGCTTAACTATCATACCTTCTACAAACACGTACACCTGTACGCCTACCGAGCTGATATTTTGCGGGAGATTACCCAACTGCCAGTTTCATCTTTGGAGAAAGCCGAATCGCTGGAGCAGTTGCGCTGGATTGAGAACGGCTACACTATCAAAGTAGGGCTTACCCAACATGAGAGTTTGAGTGTAGATACTCCAGCTGACTTAGAACGGGCCAAGCAGCAAATGGGGATTGACTAAAAGAAAGTTAGTTACTCCGCAGCCACTTCATCAATCACTGCTTGGTTAGGTAAGTGTACTGTGAATAGTGTGCCTTTATTTACTTCAGACTCAATTTTTACGCTTCCTCCTATCTTCTCAATAGTTTCTTTAACCAAAAACAGCCCTAACCCGGAACCTTCGCTGTTGGTATTAGCCCGGTAAAACATCTCAAAAATTCGTTCCTGATGCTCAAGTGCAATGCCCAAACCATTGTCCTGTATCCTGATTACTGCCTGGGATTCGTCAATATCCACTTTGGTATCTATAAAGGGATTTTCCTCGTAAGGATTATAGTAGCGCAGTGCATTAGATAACAGATTATTAAATATTACTTCCAGCCGTTTTTTATCCCCCCCAAACGGAACCATCTGAGTAATTGTAGTTTGCTTATCAATTTTTTCGAACTGAGGAAGGTGAGTATATAGCGCATATGTATCCTCAATTAGTGTCTGAAAATCAACAATCTGGGGCTCAGCATCGAGCCGGGAATTTCGTGAATAGTCTAAAATCTCCTTAATAAAGCTATCTAGTTTGTTAATTGATCGTTCCTGAAGATCTAGGTAAGAGATTATCTCGGTAGAGATGGATTCATTGCGCATTAGGGCAATGATGCCCAGCAAAGAAGTGAGCGGGGCGCGTAAGTCGTGAGAAGTGCGGTAGACGAAAACATCCATCTCCTGATTAAGCTTGTTTAAAGCATCGTTTCTCTCCTGAACTTGATGATTACGCTGCTCTAACTGAGCGTTGGTGTACTCCAAATCATTAGCTGCTCGTGAAAACCTTCGGGATAGTAAGGCTGACTGGAAAAACAGAAAAAGAAATAGGCCAAATGGGGCTATAAAGAACGTATCTATCAGATAATTGGCGTACAGTAAATCATTGAGTAGAGCGATAAATAAACATAGAAAACCCAGCGAAAATATGGCTATTCCATCAAGCCGATGCCATTGGGCAGTGCCTATTAGCCTGTAGAACACGTATATACTAGCAACTACTGTGAATATCTCGTAGGGAATCACAGTATAAGTGCTCCATAGTGTGGATAGCGTAAAGACGGCAGCGCTGAAGGCGGCGGCAATGTAGAAGCTATACCTGACTATATCACAGGGTAATATGGTAGGGTAAACAGCGTACAGAAAAGCTCCAAATACCGGTATACAGAAGTAAAAACTAAAAAACTCGGTTCGTACTGCCCATTCGTAAGGTAGAATATCCGCAATTAGATATAAATCAGTGCTAAGGGTGCGTAATACGATCAACAGGCAGAAAATACTGAAGTAGAGAGAAGACTTATCACTGCGTCGGTGTAGATACAGGATAATATGGTACAGGGTCATGATGATAAAGCTACCAACAAGAAAAAATGTAGTGGCATGCTCTCTAATCCAGCTTCTTAAAATTGTTTCTGAAGTACTTATTGTGAAAGGTTCCCATATTCCTCCTTTACGGTAGTGATAATTAGATATGTGAGCGACAATATCTAATACTGGAGAGTAAGGAATACTAACCACATCGGGATTAATGCCAGAGATAGCCTGTTGGGCTGAGGTAGATACCTTTCCTACTTGGTACACAGGGTCTTCGTTAACCCAGATATTCATAGCCGTGGCTACGGTATTAATACGTAGTGAAAGAGGAACTGAATCGGGAGGTAGGTGAATTTTGAGATGATAAGTAGCATATCCGGTATCAGGCGAAAAAAAGTGTTGTGAAGGTGCATGAAACCAAGGGCTTGGAACATGTGTGTAGATGGAATCGGAAGACAATCCTTTAGAAAATGATTGGGGAGGGATTAATTCTTGCCAGTAAAAATCCCATTCTCCATTGAGGGCTATTTCGCCTTTCTCCCAAGACCAGTCTCTTAAATCAAGGAAGCCTTTCTCTGCCCGCGGAACATCCGGTGATGAATGGCAACTACTAAGTCCGGCTAAAAATAGTATGGTAACAAAGAAAGTAAATCTTTGATGCATAGAAGAGGATTGTAAATTGCGTAATTTCACCTATTAACTATGCAACAATGTTTATTAAGTATACTCTTTTTCACCTTATTGGCGAAATAATATTCGTAAATCTAAAAGAATAATTAATCAATCCACACGGTTTTCTGATTAGTAAATTCGCGAATACCCAGATACGAAAGTTCACGACCGTAGCCGGAAAGTTTGATCCCTCCAAAAGGAACAGCTGGGTGCGAGGCCATCATTTTGTTAATATACACCGCTCCCGACTCAATTCGGCGGACAAACTGTTTACCACGATCAATATCCTGTGTCCAAACTGAGCCACCCAATCCGTAGGGAGAATCATTCGCCAGGCGAACCGCCTCATCTTCGTCTTTCACCACAAAAATAGTAGCTACCGGACCGAATAGTTCCTGGTCGTAGGCTGGCATGCCGGGAGTGATGTTGGTCAGTACAGTGGCATCTAAGAAAGCTCCTTCCGTATCGGGACGCTTGCCACCTAATAATACTTCTGCTCCTCCTTCTACTGATTTAGTAACTTGCCCCAGCAATTCAATAGCCAAATCTTCCCGAGCCATGGGGCCGTAGTCAATACCACCCTCGTTAGGGTCGCCCTGCTTTAATTGCTGCATCTTCTGCATAAAAACCGTGATAAAATCATCGTATACCGATTGGTGTACGATAAACCGCTTGGCCGCAAT
>CAKZYJ010000202.1 GCA_937884755.1 uncultured Flammeovirgaceae bacterium | reverse complement strand
TACTGGTGAGATAGTACACGAAAAAACTACTAATGATCAGGAATGGATATGAATTTTGTTAGAAACTCATATCGTCTAATTCCTACTAACTCAATATTACTAGTAGCTGCAATGGGCTTTTGTCTTATTGTATACTTTTACCAGAGTTCCCGAATGGGAATTGACACAGTCGATTTGGCAGAAATACTGCGACATACCCGAACAAGCAATAGTGCTAGCGAGGATGCGGAACGTCACACTTATGTCAATATGGTTCTCGTTCTTCAAACGGGAATTGGCTTAACATTTATATTGATTCCGTTTGTGATTAGTATCTATCGTAACCGAGCTGTCCTGAATCGTCTGAACCATCGAGCAAGCTACGGTCAGATGATACGAAGTCAATTACTAGCCAGAAAGAGTACATTAGACGAAACCTCTGGTAAATTTGAAAACTACCTTTTACGAAAGTTTCCACACCTGACGGCAAACGATCTAAAAATATGCTCCCTGCTTCGGCAAAATTTCTCGTCCAAGGAGATTGCTAAAACACTGAACATCACCCCAGGTAGTGTTAACACATCGCGGTATCGGCTGCGAAGAAAACTATCACTATCTACCGACACCGATTTGGTCGTCTATCTCAATAAGATAGCCTAAAAATAGCCTTGTTGATTCATTGTCTATCGCCTCAATTTGCTATTTAGAGGCTGTTTTACGGTTCTTTACCGGAAAAGAAGACAATGCCATTAACTGCCAGACTCAGTGTCAAAATTGCCCTGACTATCATTTTTCTACTTGGATTATGAACTTTATCTAGATTCAAGCACAAGAGAAAACTAGCAACTGATCAATGAGATTGAATACAAAGTGCTTGTCAATAGCAGTTGCTGTTACCTTCCTACTTGCCTGCCAATCAAAAGATCGATATGAGCACTACGGACGATTAGTTGGAAGGTGGGAAATCGTAAATATTAAGTCATTAGGCGAAAAGATGGCATTAGAAGATATTTTGGAAAGCAGGCAATTGGTATTTACTAGCCGAGGGCAGTTCTGGTGGGGTGAAAAACAGGAAGGTCTCAAGGGTAGATGGAAAATCATTGGTGATCAAATACGACTTCTACAGCCAGAGATAAAGGATTTAAACGGACGTATCATCTCTAGTGAAACCCGACAACTCTGGGACATCACTTTGTCAGATGAGTGGATGATTTGGAGGGGTACGGCTCAAAATGATACCCAGCATTTAAAGATCTTATTCAAAAAGATGAAACACTGATTTATTACTCTGATACATTCTATCAAAGGAAATCTAGTAACTCATATAAATATGCTCAGAAATTACTTGCTCATCAGCCTGCGAAACTTCCGGAGAAACAAACTCTTCAGCCTGATTAATCTATTGGGTTTAATCACCGGTATCTGTAGCAGTTGGTTGATGCTAACGTACATTTATGACGAAATTAGCTACGACCAGCATTTTGAACACCATGAGCGGATTGTCCGGCTTAAAGTGCAGGCTGAGTATGAGAATAGTTACACTGATGCTGCTACTATTCCTGTGGGTGTTGGGCCTGCTCTGAAAAAGCAAAGTCCGGTAGTAGAGCATGTAGCTGCGTTCAATAAGATCAGTGGGCAAACCCTAGTTTTTGAAGAAAAACAATACCCACAAGAGGCTATCTATCTGGCCACAGAAGATCTGTTCAATGTGCTATCTATCCCCCTACTGGAGGGTGATCCTAACCAGGCACTGGCCGAGCCAAACTCAATCGTACTTAGCGAAAGTATCGCCTGTTTGATCTTTGGCGAGAACCTACCTATCAACCAAGTAGTGGAAACACCCTGGGGTAGTTGTCAGGTAACTGGTATATTTACTGACCTGCCAGCACAAACACACTTTCACCCTAACCTTTTTATTTCTATACGCACGGTGAGGGGTTATCGGGAATATGAAGAAATTTGGAACGAGAACTTTTTCTATACCTATGCTCTCTTGCAACAAAATACTACGACTGAACAGTTGTCGGTCAGCTTAAACCAGATTGAAGCAGATTATTTGCAGCCGGCTTTCGATGAACAAAAAGCTAAAGTTGACCTTGACTACCAACCACTGACAGATATTCACCTTCACTCGGATCTGGATTCTGAGCTGGAGGCCAATAGCGATATTCTCTATGTGTACATCTTTGCTGTGCTCACCGCCTTCATGATGCTAATTGCCTGTATCAATTACATGAATCTGAGTACCGCGCAGGCTTCAGAGCGCGCCAAAGAGGTCGGTGTGAGAAAGGTACTAGGAGCAATGCGAGCGCACTTATTACGGCAGTTCATGGCAGAGGCTACATTCTTAACAATCATTGCCACGCTGATCAGTGGGATAATTTTTGCTCTCATTTTATCTTGGTTTAATGAGATAGCAGGAAAGCATATCGGTCTAGCCGACATACTACAAGTAGAAGTGCTGGCAGGGCTGTTACTCAGTATGATCTTGGTAGCGCTGCTATGTGGTACTTATCCTTCGTTTTTCTTGTCGCGTATCCACCCTTTAAAGGCATTTCGTTCGGGCATGGTTTCTTCACCTTCCAGCCTATTTCTCAGAAAAGGTTTGGTCATTGTACAGTTTACAGTGGCAGTTTTTACTCTGGTAAGCACTTTGGTTGTATACCATCAGTTTAGCTATATGATGAATGCCAACCTAGGCTTTGAAGAAGAACAGGTGCTTCGCATACGGCTGAAGCGGGGCGAGAGTCTCCAATTTGCTAATGCTCTTGCCAATCAAATCCGACAATTGGCAGAAGTGGAGCACGTAAGTATGTCTAATCAGTCACCAGGCGATGAGGTAAAGCGGGACTATTTTGCTTTTGAAACAGATAAAGGCGAAAGTACTCAACTCACCCAGTGGATAACCGCCGACCATGAAGTGATCAACAGCCTGGAAATTCCTTTGATCAATGGAAGAAATATTGCCATTCAGAATTATCAAGCCAATGATGATGAGGAAGCACACGCTACCGATATAGAAGGTCGGGAAGTGTTGGTAAATGAAAGTCTGGTAAGACAGATGGGTTGGAAGATAGAACATGCCATCGGCAAAACCGTTAAGATTCTGCTGATGGATGACTGGGAGGCAAAAGTAGTAGGCGTTATCAAAGATTTTCACTTTAGCTCATTGCACAATAAGGTGCAACCACTGATGATGATCAACTTTGGCTCCGCTAACGAGGTGATGCTAATTAAGCTAAAGAATCAGCAGATCAGGCGTTCGCTGGATAAGATTACTAATATCTATCGTGAACAGGTAGGCAATGCCAATATGGACTACAGTTTTTTGGATGAGCACTTTGCCGCGCAGTATCAGGCGGAAAGCAAGCGGACGCAGTTGTTTACCATTTTTACTCTGCTCACTATGCTCATTGCTTGCCTAGGGCTGTTGGGGCTAGCCTCATTTAGTGCCAGTCGACGCATTAAAGAAATCGGTATCCGCAAAGTGCTTGGAGCTTCAGTACTCAGCCTGCTCTACCTGCTTTCCAGAGACTTTGTGAAGCTAGTTATGCTATCGCTATTGATCGCTGTTCCACTGGCTGGCTACTTCCTGATAAACTGGTTGGAAAGTTTTGCCTACCATATAAGCTTAAGTTGGTGGGTGTTTGTGATCCCGACGGGCGTAGTACTGGTGATTACCATCTTGACAGTTAGTGGACTTACCTTACGGACAGCCTGTCGTAACCCCATAGATACGCTACGCTACGAATAGCTTATCCGCCCGCTGCTTTCTCGCATTTTAATTTGTAGAATAATTATATCACTGTAATGAACTGTTTTAGTATGTAACGACACACGAAACATAAAAGAAACTCAACGTAGCTTTATCATAGATGTTTTCAAATCGCTACGTTGGTCATCTTTACAACACCTTATTTCTCAATCTAATCCTCACCTCATGGCTGGACTCACCCAAAATTATTTACGCGTAGCTTTCAGAAACTTTCGCCATCATCCTTTCTTTACCTTAATTAATTTGGGTGGATTAACTATAGGCATGGCGGCCTTTTTACTGATCATGCATTATGTTTCGTTTGAACATAGTTATGATCAATTTCATCAAGAAGCGCCTGATCTTTATCGTATCACCTTGAGCCAAGAGGGTAAGGAAGAATCATCTCAAACGCAGGCAACCACCTATCCTGGTGTGGGAATAGCTTTACAGGAAGAACTACCGGAAGTGTTGAACTTCGCTCGGCTCATTCATCACGAAAAGATCATGCCCCCGGCAGTACTATCAGTCGAGAGGTCTAATAGAGAGATTATCAAATTTCGCGAAGAGCGTATGTTCTTTGCTGATGCCTCTTTTCTAAAAATGTTCTCTTTTCCTGTTGAAGAAGGGGATGCGACTTTAGCGCTTAGCTCATTGAACTCCGTGGTGTTAACTAGTTCGGCAGCAAAGAGGTACTTCGGAAATGAGAGTCCTTTGGGCAGGACTATGATGTTTGACGGAGATCGACCGCTCATCGTGACTGCTGTGCTAGCGGATGTGCCGGAAAATTCTCATTTGCAATTTGACGTGCTGCTTTCTTATACAATACTTCAGCAAGAAGACGAAGAAAGTAATAATGATCTATTCAGTGCTTGGGAGTGGCCGGCTTTCTACACTTATGTGCAATTAGATGAACAGGCTAGTGCAAAAGCGGTGGAAGACAAATTACCAGCGTTGGTGAATAAGTATACTGAGCAGGCGAAGAATCCTGCTATTCAGTTGGCACTACAACCCATTACAGATATTCATCTACAGTCGGATCTGTTAGAAGAAGTATCGGTGAATAGTAGTAGTACATTGGTGCACTTTCTGATCATTATTGCGGTAGGTATTTTAGGTCTAGCGTTAATTAACTATAGTAATATAACGACGGCGAAAGCGGTGGAGCGCGCCAAAGAAGTCGCCTTGCGAAAAACGGTCGGTGCTAGCCGAAGTTCACTCATTAGTCAACTTTTAATAGAGTCAGTTATCCTCAACGGATTGGGACTTTTTCTGGGGTTAGGATTGGTGGCAGTCGTAGTCCCCTTCTTCAACCAAATCGTAGGTAAAGAAGTTATGTTGGCTGGCTGGTGGCAAGAACCCTATGTTTGGAAAATAGTAGGAATCACGTTTGTCTTTAGCGGTTTAATTGCGGGATTGTATCCTGCCCTCTTAGTCTCTTCCTTTCAACCAAAGTACGCTTTGAAGGGAAAGTTCTCTACTGGCAAGCAAGGTCTGTGGCTTCGACGAGTGTTAATCACTTTCCAGTTCGCCGTATCGGTATCCTTAGTAGCCGTTACAATCACCGTTTATCAGCAACTTTCTTATATGCAAAATAAAGATTTGGGGTACCAGGCTGAGCAACTTTTGATTGTTAAAGCTCCTACGCTCATCACGGATATGGCTGAGACAGTTCGAAAGGCTGATATCTTTAAAGATGCAGCCCGCCAGCAGGTAGCAGTAGAAGAACTAACTGTAAGTAACGAAGTGCCAGGGCGAGCGCTCATGTATTCTATGCCCGTAAGAAAAGCTGCGTCACAACCTGAAGAGAGTATTGCTTGCTACTGGATTAGTACCGATGAACATTTTTTAGAAACTTTTCAAACGGATCTGGTGAGTGGGAGAAACTTCAGGCCGTCGGATGCTTCAGCAGTTTCCGCTGATAGTGATAATAAAATTATGCTTAATGAGAGAGCGGTTCAGATGCTTGGTTTTGCTAACGCCGAGGAAGCCCTACAGCAACAGGTACTATTAGGTGATAATACGTCTGCTGAAATTATTGGAGTGGTAGAAAACTTTCATCAAAACTCATTAAAGGAAAACTATGACCCTTTGGTTTTCCAATTTCCTACCTACTATCAGACGTTGTACTTTGCGCTTAAGATCAACACCGACCAATTAGCTTCTACGCTAAATACTATCCAAGCGACGTATGAAGATGTATTTCCCAATAATCCTTTTGAATACTTCTTTTTGGATGAATACTTTAATCGCCTATATCAATCAGAACAACGATTCAGTGCAGTCATTTTCTTTTTCTGTTGTCTAACAATTTTTATTGCCTGTCTAGGATTAGTGGGCCTCACTTCATTCATCAGTGTGCAAAAAACCAAAGAGATTGGTATACGCAAGACTTTAGGAGCATCTATCTATAACATTGTCGGTATGCTTATGTTTCGTTTTGTTCGGCTCATTCTACTAGCCAGTCTATTGGCGTTGCCGATAACTTATCTATTTCTACAAAAATGGTTATACAGCTACGCATTCCGCATTAATCTAGAGATAGAATGGATGGTAATGCCCATTGTTGTAATCCTGTGCGTAGCACTATTTTCCATCAGTCTTCAAACGATCAAAGCCGCGATAAAAAATCCGATTGATGCTCTCCGATACGAGTAGTTATTGATTATAACACAGACCCTAACGCGGTAGCAATCTCATCAAGTAACTCTTCTGATTGCGGAAACTCAGGAATGTTAGCAAACCCATGAATCATGCTTTCGTAAGTTAGTAATCTCACTGGTACGCCCGCGGCCTGAAGCTTTTCAGCGTACTGTTCACCTTCGGTTTTCAGTGGGTCAAATCCGGCT
>CAKZYJ010000201.1 GCA_937884755.1 uncultured Flammeovirgaceae bacterium | reverse complement strand
GGCAGATTGTTTACCAAACCACAGTGTTAAACGATGCCCGCACGGTAGGTTGGGACGGAGTTGATATGAATTCCAACCAAGCGGCTCCGGCTGGGGTCTATTCTTATGTATTGCGCGGTAGATACGATACTAATGGGGTAGTAGAAAAAACCGGTTCAATCACATTGTTTCGATAGTATGCGGAACCCAACAATTATACGTTTGTTTGTGATGGTAACTGGAGGCATACTACTCAGTCACGTCGCCAATACGCAAGATATTCGTTTTTCTCAATATCAGTCGGCACCTCTTTACGTAAATCCAGCTTCCGCTGGGGCAATTGCTAATCCACTCCTTAGATTTCAGTCACGTTTACAACAGTTTGGGCCGGTAGCTTACCGAACCGGATACGCCTCGATAGCCCTGCCGGTTTATCTAAGTAGTCGAGATGCGCCTACCGGTGGGGTCGGTCTGAATTTTTTACAGGATGTTGCTGGCCAGTCGCAAGAATACCGTACCACTATTGCTCAATTGGCGGCGGCTTATAACATTATTTTAGATCGTTACGCCACTCACTGGATTAGTTTAGGGCTTCAAACCGGATACCGTCAGACCCGAGTCGATTTCGGACAATTGAACTGGCCGTCACAGCTTCGTTACAATGGGTTCACGGGAGGTAGTATTCCGTTTGAGAATTATCAAAATCAAATCAATAGATTGGGTATTAATACTGGTTTTCTGTGGTGTTATGATCCAACTCGTAATCCTCTATCTCAAGCAACCCCAATGCGACTGTACGCTGGTCTTGCCCTTAGTAACATCAACGAGCCGGAACTAGGATTAGTAGCTCAGTCAGATAATACCCTACAAATGGGATACACTATACAGGCCGGGGGTGAGTTTTTAGTGAGCGACAGGCTTTCGGTTTCTCCTGATTTTTTGGCTACCTGGCAAAATCCTTTCTTTACATTCCAGGCCGGAAGCTATCTTACTTACCATACGCAGGTGTCTACCCCTAGCAACCCAGTTCCATCTGACTTCAAGCTGTTGGCCGGAACCTGGTACCGGGAGGAACAAAGTCTAGTATTTTTGGTAGGCTTAGGTGGTAGAAAGTGGCAGACGGCACTTTCTTATGATGCTAATCTGTCTTCAGCAAGGCGCGGGGTTCCGAATCAATACGCCCTAGAACTCTCGGTACTATACCAATGGTTTCCGAAAAATACACCAAAAACTCAATCTACCCCGTTATTCTGACATGTCATTTAAATCTACCTCATGCCGACTGTTAGTACTGCTACTTATTTTAGCGAGTGCTAAGGTAGAAAATGTGTTGGGACAAACCGGGCTAAATAGTAATCCAGAGCTGGAGGGCGATCAGTACTTTGAGGCTGAACAATATTACCGAGCGGCCCAGTTTTATCAGTTAACGATAGAAAATGATAGCAGTAATCATGAAGCTGCCTTCAAACTAGCTGAGAGCTACCGGTTACAATTTGATTACAAAGACGCGCTTAGTTGGTATCAGTATGTAAGCCGCAGCTCAGAGAGTTTGTATCCAGAGGCGACTTACCTCCAGGCAGTGATGCTAAAGCATTTAGGACGCTGTACCCAAGCAATGAAGATTCTAGACTCACTAACTAGTTCTTCTTCAGGAGTTCCGCTATCAATTCTTGAGAAAGCAGAGAATTTACGCATAAGTTGTAGGGAGTGGCTTACCGCAAAAGCTGTAAATAATGTGATTGAGATAGTGAAACTGCCGGAACCAGTAAACAGCGAGAATTATGATTATGCTCCGGTACTATTAGGAAGTGATTCTTCCTTGCTGATCACAAGTACTCGTTTTTCGGGAAAGCAAAAAATCTCGTACCGTTTCGGCGAGAATAATGCCAACTTTTTTCAATTCCGGCATAAGGAAGATGAATGGAAGGAGGAGTTAAAATTTTCTAAGCTACTCAATACCAAAGCCAGTGAAGGGTCCGGTAGCTACTCAACTACTCGAAATGAGTTCTATTATACTTTTTGCCCTGAAAACGAACCTTGTCAAATCTACTTAACAAGCAAAGAATCTAGTAATTGGAAAAGCGCTACTCCCTTAAGTAGTCCGATCAATCTTGAAGGATATAATTCTAAACACCCGGCAATAACCTCTTCAGGTGATACATTATTTTTCAGTTCGGATCGTAAAGGTGGGATGGGTGGCCTTGACATCTGGATGAGTATTCGTACCAGCAATGGCGAATGGACTACCCCTGTAGTATTAGATATCACCATAAATACTTCTGGCGATGAAGTGACCCCTCATTACCTACCCAGTGAAGATCTTCTTTTTTTTGGTTCCAATGGACACTCTGGCTACGGAGGAATGGATTTATTTATGGTATCGGATTTTTCCGATTCATCCAGAAGGCTGAAAGCTCAATTGTCCGCACCTTTCAATTCTAACGCTGATGACAGCTATCTAATACTTGGCAGCCGAGCCGGTTATCTGGCTTCAAACCGGCAAGGAGACTTTGATATCTACAGTTTCCATCGAAGAGACTCCCAATCCTGGTTGAATTACCTAGCAGGGCTGGAAGGTACTATATCTATCAGTGAAGATATCAGATCTCAAAATGGTTTATATCTCAAAAGCAATGAGGTGTTGCCTAATGAGCTTACTGATTGGATACGGGTACAGTCAGTTTCCCAGAAGAGATTAGCTTCGGGATCTACCCGTTTTGTACTTAACTCCGATGTAAGTGATATCCGCTTCCGTGAGTATCAGCTAAATAGACAAAAAGATTCAACCCGAACTTTTACTGTAACTAATGACGATCAACAGTCCAGCAATAATGAAGATGCTCTAGTGTTGGCTACTTTTTCGTTCGATTCGTTAGAGCTTGGAGATACTGGAGTCATCAGTGGCAGACTACTAAAATCTTCAAATCCTGAAATTCCCCTGAAGGAACAGGCGTTACAGCTGTTGGATGCTCAAGGTCAACCGCTTAAAGTATCTTCCAGTAATACCAACGGTAGTTTTCGGTTTGTAAATCTTCGCTCCGATACTGATTATTCACTGGTTCTTGTGCCAAACAACGGTGCGGATACTGTTTTGCTAACTGATTTTAAAATAACGGAAAGCCAGTCCTACGCGGTGGCTCAGATTTTCGAGCCGATCTACTTTGACTTTAATCAGCACCGTCTCCGGCCGGAGGCCAAAAAGGTTTTGGAATTACTAGCTCAATTATACCAGTCAAGCCCTAACCTTTCTATAGAAATCAATGCTTACACCGACAGTCTGGGAAACGCTCAGTACAATTACCTGCTCAGTCAAGAGCGGGGCGAGGCAGCCTTTCAATATTTGATTGACCAGGGTGTTGATCGGGCAGCTTTGGTACTGAATGCAAAAGGTATCTCAACCTCTTATAAATCAACGAATGCCTACGTCAGTCAGCAACTGAATCGGAGAGTGGAATTTACCATCTTTGGCTTAGATAACGAACTTAAATTAACGGCGGTCACCCGAATCTTACGGCCTAAAGTCGAGTTAAGCTCCTTACTGCAACGTACCGGAATGACTGTGGAAGAACTACATTCGCTAAATGGTCGTCCTGTAGATGCCCTACAACCTTATAAACCCCTACGTATTCCTGCAATAGAAATTCCCGAAAATAATGAGCTATTTTACCGCATAATCGATATAAATTGACCCTCAGTTATGATCTTCTGCTACATTCTGAAGTCTGGCCTATGAAATACCTAGCATTTACTACAGTAATTTTTTTGATTTGGATTTATTCAATACCTAACTACGCTCAATCTGTGGGGATAGGCACTACCGATCCTAATGCCAATGCAGCTTTACACATTGTGTCTCCTAATAATAACCAGGGAATACTGATTCCTAGCCTGACTACTGATCAGCGTACTAATTCTGAGTTTATCTCAAACTTGCCTACAGCCGATAATGGTTTGTTAGTCTTTGATATTACTACTAATAACTTCTATTTCTGGCTAGGTGATGATTGGGAGCCAGTAGTCAGCGGAACCGTTGGGCAAAATTTGTCTGCGGGAATAGGAATGCAGATTACGAATAATCAGATCATCAACACTGGTGATACCGATTCCACCGATGATATCACGATCAATACCCCTGCCGAAGGCGCTTTAACCGGCTTTTATCCGGCTCCAGAGTTAGCTGAAGGATCGGTTGGTACTACAAACCTGGAAGACTCAGCAGTTACAGGAAATAAGATTAGCGATAATACTATTGGAGTACAAAAACTGGTGGGACTTTCTGATCCAACCAGCGGTAGAAATTCCTTATTGATAACTAACAATAGTAATTTGCCTCGCTGGTTTCAGCCTTCCTTGAACCAAGTAATCGTGACTGATAATGCGGGTCAAATTAGCTCCCGCCCAATCGGAAGCTTTACTCAAACTTTATTACCTGAGGGAAATATCTTCATCGGCGATATTAATGGTGATGCGAATGTGTTAGATGCCTCAAATAATGGTCGTATTTTAATCGGAAATGGTACCACCGTGGTTTCAGTACCAATGATGGGTGATTTGTCAGTAGATGCATCTGGTACGGCAACTATCCAACCCAATGCAATTACTAGTGCTGAAATTGCTGATAATTCAATCACATCCGGTGATTTAGCTGATCTTACCATTACTTCTGCTAAGATCGCAGCTAATGCTATTGAGTCAAGCAATATTGCCGATGGCACAATACTTACTACTAAAATCGCCAATGATGCGGTGCAATCCGCGCAAATACTGGATGGTACAATAGCTAATGCTGATCTGGCAGCTGGAGCAGTTAATTCAACATCCATTGAAGACGAAACAATAGTGAATGCTGATGTGGCTGCAACAGCGGGTATTGAAGTACAAAAACTGGAAACCATGGCTACCGGTACGATAATGTTTGGAAATAGTGGAGTGCCAACGATTGGAGTATTGCAGGGGGACGCAAGCATCGATGCCAGTGGTAATTTATCGATTGGTACATTGTCTTCAGTTGACATCAACGGCGGCACTATTGACAATACTGTTATTGGAGGTGATACGCCAGCAGACGGAACATTTACGAATCTCTCAGCATCTAATGGGAGTGGTATTGAAGGTTTAGATGCAGATAACCTTACCGAGGGAACCATAGCAGATGATAGGTTCCCAGCTATTGGTGCAAATGGTACCTTTGGTGGTGGTGGAGTCTTTATTGAACAAATGGTAGTTGACCCGCAAGGCCGGGTAACCTCCGTCACGGCTAATCCACCACCCAGCGATCTTCGACTGAAAGAAGATTTTAAGCAGCTTAACTATTCGCCACAACTGCTAAATAAACTTCAGGCTTATCGTTATTACTGGAAAGATGGTAAATTCGGAGAAGATGTACAGATTGGTTTGATTGCTCAGGATGTAGAGAGAGTATATCCTGAACTGGTCAAACTTCGCTCCGATGGTTATAAGGGAGTACTGTACAACGGCTTTATCCCCATTCTGGTGGAAGCCACGAAAACCCAACAGGCAACCATTGACGCGCTGGAAACTGAAAACCAAGGGTTGATAAATACTATTGAGATTATTAACCATAAGTTGGATGAGCAAAATGAGAAGATTCTGATGCTAGAGGAATTGGTAAGGAAAATACTGAAGGAGAATTCTTCTACTTCAGAGCCGGTAACTCAGGCCGAAATTGAAAAAATGGGGAATACCGATCGCTAGCTCGACGTAAATTCCCAGACGCTTGGTGAAATAGGTTTCTCCGCCTATCAACACCAATTGAGGAACAAAAGCACTTCCGAGGGCGAAATTTAATTAACCAAAATAAGAAATATTATTCGGATTAATACCAGGATGCATAAAGAGAATAGTTGTTTGCAATACGTTGCATCCGCTCCCGATGAGAGTCATCCAGCGCTTTGATCTTACGTGCGGGTACCCCTGCATACAGACAATCTTTTTCAACGACAGCATTCTCGAGTACGACTGCCCCCGCCGCGATAAAGGCTCCCTGTTCCACAACCGCATGATCCATTACAATGGCTCCCATACCCACCAATACATAATCTTCCAGCGTACAACCATGTACCAAAGCCCGGTGACCAACCGAAACATAGTTACCAACGTTAGTACTGGCTTTCTGATAGGTTCCGTGGATGATAGTGCCGTCCTGAATGTTGGTGTTATGGCCAATCGTGATTGAAGCCACATCGCCTCGGATAACCGTATTAAACCAGATACTTGAAGAGTTCCCTATTGTTACTTCGCCAATTAGTGTGGCAGAAGGAGCTAAAAAGCAGTCATTCCCAACTATGGGGGTATAGTCTCTAACAGTGATTATATTGGCCATTATCGAAGAAAAATGCCTCCGAAATTAGAATAAATCCGGAGGCATTCGTTTGAGATTAGCAATCTATTATTAAGGTAGTTCTAGAAAAGCCGACCAATCTACGGCAATGACTGCTAAATGTAATTAAAAATATTCCGTCATCAAAGCTCCTGAATGTGGTTTTAGTATTGCAGAAACTCACTTCAAAGTTCAAACTAGCTAGTAGAGCTTTCCGATACAAATTGTCGATTGCTAGATGAATTTCTAAGTAGCTCCAATAATCACACCTTGTGTGAAAATGCTCTAAACAAGTAGATATACCGAATAATTATTTACCAGCTGTACCAGTAGGGGACAAAAATCCCAATATTAGATTTACGAATTGCGGGTAGTTTGACTATTATTGGCATTCATTTCTCCAAAATTGACGCAAGATGTATGCAGAACTAACCTTAAAATGGGACGCTATAGTAGGAGAGGGGCCAGTGTGGGATTATCGGATACAACAGCTTTACTGGGTTGACATCTTACGAGGTCAATTACATAAATTTGATCCCAGTACTAGCCAGAATATCACTTATGAAATTGGGCAATATGTTGGGGCGGCTGTGCCGTGTAGTAATGGAGGGTTAGTTTTGGCAATGAAAAACGGCTGGGGGTTCTATGATGAGGAAACTAAGCAACTGAGTGCAATCAGTGACCCAGAAGAAAATAAACCTGCAAACCGGTTTAACGACGGAAAAGTAGATTCCAAAGGGCGACTGTGGTCCGGAACTATGCAGATAGATCCTAAAGACCCGGTTGGTAGCCTATACATGCTTGATACTGATTTAAAGTCTTCTTTGAAGTTAAATGAAGTTTATATCTCCAATGGTTTGGCTTGGTCCCAGAATGACCAGTGGTTTTACTATATCGATTCTCTTCGATACAAAATTGCCTGTTATCGCTTTGAGAGTGAAAGTGGAAGTATAACATTTGAGCGAGACATTATTAGTATTGACCAAGAAATGGGAATTCCAGATGGGATGACTATTGATGCCGATGGAAACCTTTGGGTAGCAATATATGATGGAGGATGTATACTAAGTATCAATCCTAACAGTGGAAAAATAGTAGGAAGGGTTGAAGTACCTGCCAAGAAAACTTCTAGCTGCACTTTTGGCGGGGAAGATCTGGATACCCTATTCATAACGACCATTTCTGAAGACACTGATCCGAATACAGATCCACTAGCTGGTTCAATCTTTTCCGTTAAGCCTGGGGTGAAAGGAACAAAAGCCAATTTTTTTGGTGGACAAATGCCAGATGCTCATTAGGGCATGTTGATATTCAGACTAATGAGAGATTTTGAGGCTATTTTTGGGTCAATCAAGGCACTTGAGAAGGGCGATGCGGGGCATCCCATGCCTAAGCATCGGCCGCCGA
>CAKZYJ010000200.1 GCA_937884755.1 uncultured Flammeovirgaceae bacterium | reverse complement strand
TCTCTTCCTGAAGATTTGAGTGCAAATGAATACTAATGAGTGGCTGGAGATTTACTCGAGTGGTTACTTGCGTATCAAACACTCCTGTACTTTTTTGGGTAACCACTTTATTGAGTTGCTCTTCAAACTGCTCAGCATTTACGCCTTCGGATAACATCGTGTAGGTATACGCCCCGGTAAATCTCCAGGATAGCTCATCTTCTGCTTCTTCAGCTTGCACAAAAAGAATCTCGTAAGGAAAGTGGGTGTTGGGGGGAAGATCCTCAAATACTCCGATAACCTGAGAGAGTGTATGGCCTTCGCCCAAAATCTCAATAGGTTGACCAAGGGCCGAGGCCGGATTAGAAAAATATTTTTTTGCTACTGACTCGGCAATCAAAACTCCCAAACCTTTGGATGTTCCGTGCAGTATAGTGGGGGAGAAGACATTCACGAAGTGAGGATCTACCCCGTAGACCTGCTTTTCGTTAAATCTTTTCTCACCCATCTCAATCGTTACGCCCGTAGTCGGATAGATTTTGGTAGTATGACGAGTTTCGGGCAAATCCTCTCGGATGGTATTGGCTAAGGCCCAGGGGGATTTGGCTAATGATTCTGAGCTTATACCTTGAATGAACTTTTGAAAGCTCACCCGATAGATACGATCATAATTGGGATAAAATGTATCGTAGCTCCGCTCCCAAGAGACGTAGCTATAGACCAGTATACCAATCGTGACTCCAGTCGTGAGACCAAAAATGTTAACTAGCGAAGAGGTAAGATGCCGCTTGGCGTGACGAGTGGCTAGGGTGAAGAGTCTACAGTACATAAAGAAATTAGGTTCTTGTAGGGCAGATAAGTAAGGAACAAGAAATACTAATCCCCTAAAGATGATACAAAGTTATTTAACTTGCGAACAAGTTAATCTTCATAGGTTATAATCCCAATGAGAATGCAAAAGCAAAAATTTAGCTGAACGTACTACTATGAGCGGCAACCAGCGAACCATCGTAGCCGAGTTAGAGTGGACCTTTCCGCTGGAAATAGGAGAACTCGTTTGGGGCGACAGTGAAACCACCGACCGGCAGATTATCTCTACGGCAAATTTGCCTCCCTTTAGCAAAAAACGATTTGAAGTTCCGTTTGACGCCCAGGGTAAGAAATGGGTACGTTTCGCCGCCTGGGATGTAGCCACCAACGGTGCTATGGTGCAGCCGATTCAGTTAATGAATAGTAATTGATGAATAAAGATATAAGTAGCATAACGCTTTCAAGTATGTTGTCATCTATGAAGAAACTATCAGCGGTACTAATAACTAGCGTAGTTATCAATTCCTTATTGCTGGCTTGTAGTGCTAAAATAACGCCGACCGTAACCAAGGGAAATAGCCAGATTACAACAGTTGTAGCTAGTGAAAATAATTCTTCTGCTGTGCAGTACGTGAATGCATCTGATCTTAAGATTCTTGGAAAGTATCATGCTGAGGAGGGATACCACCGCCTCCCAGCTACGTTTCAGGATCGTGTACGTCCACCCGTATGGAGTCTGAGTCGCAATACCGCTGGTTTAGCGGTACGGTTCGCCACTAATGCTCCGGCACTGCACGCGAAGTGGGGATTAACTGGCGAAAAGACGTTGTCCAATATGACCGGTATTGCAGTAAGTGGACTTGACCTTTATGCCTGGGTTGGGGAAAAGTGGCAGTACGTTAACTCTGGTGTACCAAGGAGCAGGACTAACGATAAGAAGTTGATCTCCGACATGGATTCTACGCTTAAAGAATTCTTACTTTATCTACCATTGTATAACGGAGTTGAATCTCTATCCATCGGAACGGATTCAGCTTATTCAATTCTGCCTCCTCAACAATTGCTGATTCAGAACGATGAGCCAATAGTATTCTACGGAACCAGTATCACCCAGGGGGCTAGTGCCTCCCGCCCCGGCATGGCCTATCCGTCCATCATATCCCGACGTCTAAATCGAGAAGTAGTCAATCTGGGGTTTAGTGGTAACGGATTATTTGAAGCCGCAGTGGGAGAGGCGTTATGCCAAATTGAGGCTGGGCTGTACGTGATTGATTGCACCCCCAACGCTGCTCCCGATATTATTAAAGCGAACGCTCTGGGTGACGACCACGAAGGTACTACCGATGGAACGCACCTTAGTGATTTGGGAAACTACCGGATGGCAGCGCAATTGGAAAAGCAGATACTTTCTATCATTGAGCCTAAGTAGAAGGGGTATATATTTAATAATCCTCGATTTACCGTATATTTCACTTTTGTTAGCATTAATCACTTATGGCCGAAACTGTAACTACCGCTCCCTCTCCCACTCAACTTAAGGATCCAAAAACTACCAGAAAGCGATTACTCTCACTCGATGTACTGCGGGGCATCACCATCATCGGGATGATCGTGGTAAATACTCCCGGTTCCTGGAGCTACGTATATCCGCCCTTGCAGCACGCCGAGTGGCACGGACTTACCCCTACCGATCTGGTATTTCCGTTCTTCCTGTTTATGGTCGGTATTTCTATTACGCTGGCCCTAGGGCGACGGGTAGAAAGCGGGGCGCCGCTGGAAGGAGTAGTGACCAAAATCGTGAAACGTTTCTTCATTATTTACGCCCTCGGTTTATTCCTAGCACTGTTCCCGGCTTTTGATTTTGAGAACCTACGCTACGTGGGGGTGCTGCCTCGTATTGCGGTGGTGTACCTGGTCTGTAGCTTACTGTTTCTGAAACTATCCTGGCGAGGTATCGCCTGGCTAAGCGCTATTACGCTTGTCGTTTACTGGCTAATGATGGTGCTGATTCCGGTGCCCGGAGTAGGTCTGGCTAATCTGGAACCCGGAACCAACCTGGCCGCCTGGCTAGACGAACTGCTGGTACCCGGTCGGATGTACCGCGTCACCTGGGACCCTGAGGGCTTTCTGAGTACTTTTCCGGCCATTGTTACGGGCTTTACGGGAGTGCTTACCGGCTACTGGCTACGTTCTTCTAAATCGGTTGAACATAAAATTATTGGAATGATGGTAGCGGGAGTACTAGCCTGCTTGGTGGGCTATCTGTGGCATCAGTTTTTTCCGGTCAATAAAAATCTGTGGAGTAGCTCCTACGTGCTGGTTTCTTCCGGCATGGCCTTGCTGTTGCTGGGTACGCTGTACTGGTTTATTGACGTAAAGCACTACCGTGGCTGGACGCCCTTCTTCGTCGCCTTCGGCATGAACGCCATTACGGCCTACGTACTGCACGGTACGCTAATTGATGCTTTCCATATTCCGATTAACGAAGCCGGGGAAACGCTGAGAGGGAGCAGCTTTCAGGGGTTGGTTAATATCGGACTGGCTCCCGAACTAGCCTCCTTCGTCTGGGCTATCCTGTATCTGCTACTATGCTTTATTCCCGTCTGGTTTATGTACCGTCGGAATATTATTGTGAAGATTTAGCTTACACAGAAAATGGAAGATGAAGAAATATACAGGAAGGCAAAAATAGTTGGTATTAGCGGTATGACCGTAAATGAAAGGCTGTGGGCTTCTGGCTTAGATCAGGCTTTTGATAGGGCAAAGAGAAATAATAAGCCGCTCGCTCGTAAGATTCTTCAGGCATTGAAGGTTGATCGAGCATCTATTGACAAGGTTATTAAGTAAACATAGCGTAGGCTTATGGTAATTAGATGTGTTTTACTTCTCGAGCTTTTTCTAGTCACAGCTTTGTCTACTCAAGCTCAGACCATCACCCAGACCGTTCGGGGTAGTGTAGTGGATGAGGAAACGCTGCAACCTTTGGTAGGTGCTTCAGTGTACTTAAGTGATACTGAGCTAGGTGGCAGCGCTGATGCCCAGGGAAACTTTCTAATAGAAGACGTTCCGATCGGGCGGTACGTAGTGGGTGTCAGCTACGTGGGCTACCAAACCCGCACGCTTCCTGCCGTGTTGGTGCAGGCCGGTAAGGAGACCGTCTTGGAAATTAACTTATCTCCTTCGGTCTACAACCTAAGCGAAGTAGTGGTTGCCGAGAATCGGCCTCCTTCCCAAGAAACCATCGATCCTGTAAGTAGTCGGGGATTTACTGTAGAGGAAACCCGACGCTATGCGGCCACTTTCTTTGACCCGGCTCGTCTGGCTACTTCCTTTCCGGGGGTGGTTGGAGTAAACGATCAGGCCAACCACATCTCCGTGCGGGGTAACTCGCCTAACAGTATGCTGTGGCGACTGGAAGGGGTAGATATTGTAAATCCGAATCACCTATCGAATGCCGGAACGTTTAGCGACCGCCGAGCGGCTAGCGGAGGCAGTCAAAGTGTATTTAGTACGCAGGTGCTGGATAATTCTCAATTTCTGAGTGGGGCTTTTCCTGCTCCCTACGGTAACACGGTAGGTGGGGCCTTTGATATGCGGTTACGAACCGGTAACAACCAGCAACGGGAGTATACAGTGCAAGCCGGGCTAATTGGATTAGAGTTTGCCGCCGAAGGCCCTTTTGATGAAGGTAAAGAAAGCTCTTATCTGGCTAATTATCGCTACTCCACAGTAGGACTGCTCACTAACGTAATTGGATTAGACTTTGGGGGCGAAGCCATTACCTTTCAGGACTTGTCTTTTAACCTGACGTTCCCTACTGAAAAGGCAGGTACGTTTACATTCTTTGGGGTAGGAGGAACCGGCAGAAATGTATTTGAAGCCCCCCGTGACTCTACCGAATGGGAAACTCAAGAAGACCGCTCCGACGTGACTTTTACTAATGATATGGGTGCCGTAGGTCTAACGCATACACTGCCACTCAACGAGCGAACCATGATCAGATCAGCGGTAGCTTCGTCGGCTATTAGCAGTGACCGATTCGGTGATATTATTGATGAGAGCTACGAACCCCAGCGGTTGGAAGAAGATCGGTATCAGGAATTCCGCTTATCGGCTACCTCCTCCGTTACCCACCGTCTGTCGGAGCGACACGTTTTAAGCGGTGGATTTTTTCTGAACCAGTTAGATTATGAGCTAAGCAGTAGTGTAAGCGCGCTTGATAGTACGGTACAGACTACAACGACGGGTGAAGGAAATGGGGTACTATTTCAGCCCTACGTACAGAGTAAATATCAGATTAGCGAACAACTTAGCGGGCAGATTGGTCTGCATTACACTTATTTCTCGCTGAGCCAATCGCATTCACTGGAACCCCGAGCGCAGTTACAGTGGGCAATCACCAGTCAGCAATCGCTTAATCTAGCCTACGGCATACACAGTCAGCAGCAACAGCCAGGAGTGTATTTTTCTACCGTAACGGACGGTACGGAAGGAGAGTCACTTTTGCAACCCAATCGAAGCTTAGATCTTACCAGGGCGCAGCACTTGGTTTTGAGCTATACCCGTCAGTTAGGGGAGGCGCTTCGTCTACGAGCTGAAACTTAC
>CAKZYJ010000199.1 GCA_937884755.1 uncultured Flammeovirgaceae bacterium | reverse complement strand
AAGTCGTAGGCCAAATCAGCATCTTTGGTGTAGACCGTTCCGGTGAGTTTGACATATGCCACCTTCTTACCTTGCTTTTTTAATCCGTGGACGAGGTAGGCCGCCGAGGTAGTTTTACCACTATCCATGGAGGAACCTACTGATAGAATTACTTTTGTAAAGGAAGCACTAGCTCCGGAGAAAGTGTGGACTTGTTCGGCTTTCAACGATTTAGTGTTAATCACCTTGCCAGTAGCATCGGTAGCGTACCCTACAATGCGCAAGCGGGTAGGGCCAACTGCACTAAATTTGCTGTGCATACTGTGTACTTGGCCTACGGTTCCGCCTCCACCTAGAATGTGAAATTCTTGCTGTACGGTATCTGGTACATAGCCCTCAAACTGTCCGGTAGCGTAACGAGTGCCGAAGGCAGCCATTATTTGGTCACCGGGCATCAACGAGACATTACGTCGCTTGGCCGATTGCATTTTAGTGTGTTTTCCAATACTAAGAATTTCAAAGATAGCTACATCGCCTACCTGAGGCACATAGTATTGGGTACGAGCGGTATCGACTTGATAAGTGTCTACATTAGAACAAATGAATGATTTTTTAATGCGCGTTTTCATAGGGGTTAATTTTTAAATAGTTATGCTGAAAATCTTTTGTTAGTGTGATCTAAATGCTTTTGATGCCCCTATGTCGCAGTGCATCGATCAAACGTAACTGCTTCTCAGAAAAAAAATTGATTTTTTTTAAACTCACCTTTTTTTCCACTTCTTCGGTTACACTCACTCGCCTCTCCACGACCTAGCCTCAAACTTCTATTTATTATGACACGACGAACCATACCATTTTCTATCACTTTGGGTATCGGATTAGGTTTTATGAGTATTCTATCCTTTAAAGCCGAGGCCCAGTACCGAGGAGTGCGTTTTAACCTACGAATTCAAAAAAACTTTGAATTGAAAAATGATCAGGAGATTTCCATTCAGCAGCAACTGCAAATTACTCCTGATTTTATAGAAGGTGGATTTATTGAAACTAACGATCTTGACTTTCAGGAGATTGATTTTATTGACCCTACTTTTCTTTACGAAGAAGATGACGATGATGACTGGGATGAAGAACATGACGATTGGGATGACGAAGAGGAGGATGAAGACGACAACTGGGATGAGGAAGAAGGTACCGAGCTCCCGAAGGAACGCCCCACCGACGAACCTGTAATAGATGAAGGACAACGAGAACCCAACCGGGTTGAGTTAGGCTTGCGGAGTGCTACCAGCGTAGCCCATCGCCTTCCGCTTTCTAAAAATTTTGACCTAATCAACGGTTATACCTACTTCGTGCGCCCTAACCGCACCAATACCCATCGCATCCACACTGATTTACTGTACGGCCGCCGGATATTTGAGCGCCGCTTTACTTACTCTTCCCGCTTTCGCCTGCAGCACAGTGTCGGAGAGATTAAGCGTGACATCCGCGTTAGCAGCTACGCCCGCCTGAACTCCCAACTGCGGTTACGTGGTAAGGTGTCGCCTTTCGTGCGTGCCGAAATTCTTTACCGGGTTCGGCTTCAGCGCCGCGACAGTGAATTTAACCGGGTACGGGCTGCCGTTGGTACCGATTTTCGGATTAGCCGCCGTCACCGCATTCGCTGTATCTACGACTTCCAACGGTACTCTCTAACAGTAATTACTATATTACTAATGAAAACAATAGTGAGTCCTAAATGCTATTCATTTACTGATGCTTAGTTCATGTGTAACCAGAAAAAAATGTCAGCATTAGCCTTAGAAATTGATCTTCATAAAAATTCTGCAAGACAGGGTCCAGGCAGTCCGGAGGATACCCTAAAAGCTTTAGAATTGATAGGCATATCAAAAAAGAAAGGCTTAAAGCTTGCAGATATTGGTTGTGGTTCTGGTGGTCAAACAATTACCCTTGCTCAAAATATCGATGGGCATATCACGGCAGTCGACTTGGTTTCTGATTTTTTGGAAGAATTAAACGAAAAATCAAAACTATTTAAGGTTGATGAAAAGATAAAAACACTGGAAGAGTCTATGAATCATCTTCCCTTTAAAAAAGAATCTTTTGACATCATTTGGTCGGAAGGTGCGATATACAATATCGGTTTTGAAACGGGTATCAAAAAGTGGCGAGAATATTTAAAGCCAGGAGGATATTTGAGTGTAAGTGAAATCACCTGGATCACCAATACAAGACCCAAAGAAATTGAAGATTATTGGAGAGTAGAATGCCCAGAAATAAGTACTGCTTCTAATAATATAAAAATCTTAGAAGACAATGGATATGCACTTAGGGGTTACTTCTGTTTAAAAGAAGATAGTTGGATTACCAACTATTATGAACACATAGAGGCTCGGTTTTCTTCCTTTCTCCAACGTCATAAGCATTCTGAATCGTCAAGAGAAATTGTTAAAGCATACAAAGCAGAGATTGAATTATACAGAAGGTTTAAAGAATATTTCAGCTATGGATTTTACATAGCCAAAAGGGATAAATAATGAGCTATGAAATCTCTAAAAGGTAAAGTGGCACTTGTTACCGGTGGAACACGAAATTTAGGAAAAGGAATTGCTGTGGCACTTGGAGAAGCCGGGGCAACCGTTTATGTAACAGGCAGAAGCATTACTAATAATGATGTAACAGGTATTATAGAAGCAGGAGGAAAAGGAATAGCCGTAGTGTGTAACCACGAAAATGATGATGAAGTCAAGACCGTTTTTGAGCAAATTGAACAAAATGAGGGGAGACTAGACCTATTGGTTAACAATGCTTGGGGAGGGTATAACAGGCTTAGAAACAGGAAGAAATATGCTGGTTTCAAATGGAAAAACCCATTCCTCTCTCCGTTCTCCTTGTTCCATTTTCAACTACTGAGCCGATGCCTGCAATGGTTCTTCCGAAGAAGAGGCCAACTCGTGAATGGTATTCTGAAAAGTACCTGTTACCGGATTACCTTCAGTATCTACTAACCGGTACCGAACTGTCATTACATCTACAGGTTGAATATCGGGCAGTACTAACTTGACTGTTTTTCCATCTTCACTCAATTGAGCATCAGCAATCTCTAATATTTGAATATTATAACGATCTGAGCCGTAGCGACTGCTTCTTACCAAATCCC
>CAKZYJ010000198.1 GCA_937884755.1 uncultured Flammeovirgaceae bacterium | reverse complement strand
GATAGTAGTAAATTAGAACCTCGCTTTCAGGAAAAAACCATTGAATTTAGCCGGTTAGATGCTCAATTAGATTCCATCCAAGCTAATGATCTATCTTTAGAACAACTTGCTGTACTCGAACTTGAGCGAAATAATGCCCAACGTACGTTGGATTTTCTGTTGGAGTACCGACGAGCGATTCATCAGCGAATAAATATTCTGGAGCGAAAAATTATTAAAATGCAGGAGGCTGCAGAATTTGCCGCCAAAGGTGAAATGGCAAGCATCTTAGAAATAGCCGAAAAAAAGGATAAGCAAAGGCTAGCAGATAACCTGCCTCCAGACGTATTAAGTACCTCCGATACCTCAATGCTAAACCAGACTAGTTTGGATGAGTATAACTTGCAGGTAATTGAAGCTACCCGAAGATTAAATATACTACAAGCAAGGTTTGAGTATACAAAACAGGGTTGGCTGCTAATTGAACAGCTCCAAGATTTGAATCAGGATCATCTCATCATTGCCCGCTCACTGGTAGAAGGAGCTCAAAATCAGTTAGTGCAGTGGCAAGACATGGTGCAGTCGATGAATAAAACGCTGGATAGCCTTCAAGAAAAAGGTTCTAATCCTCAACTCCAAACAGTTATCCAAAACACAATAGGTGATACCCGCCGCTTTACCGCTGGTATTGAGAGTACCCTAGCCACTGATTCGGAACAAATAGATAAAATAGAGGCTCGAGTTGAACGCTTGTCGGTGTTACAAGATAATTCATCCGAGATTATTGCTGACCTGGCTAAGCAGATTGAAAAACAGAACCAGCGGCTGGAGTATCTCCGAAGCCCGTTAGCTCCCCATAATATCTACAACTTCATCATCAATAGGGGGCCTCGCATCATCCTAATTATACTAATGCTTTTCCTGGTATGGTTTGGTGCCCGATGGCTGATTTACCAAACGCTGAAGCGAATTATCCAATTTAGAGCTACCGAAGAGCGTAAAGAACGGATAGAAACGTTGAACCGAGCAATACGCAGTGCCCTAACGGTGGTCATGTTGATTTTTGGTAGTATGACATTGCTGTCAGAATTTGGAATAAATATATCGGTGCTACTGGGTGGAGCAGCGGTATTTTCTCTGGCTATTGCTTTTGGCGCCCAAAGCCTGGTGAAAGATTATTTCTCCGGTTTTATGATTCTCACCGAAAACCAGTACCGGGTAGGCAACGTGGTAAAAATCAACCAGATATCGGGAGTGGTAGAAGATATTAGCCTACGCACCACTATTTTACGTGATCTGGAAGGGGTAGCCCATTTTATTCCGCACGGTGAAATTACCATTGTAAGCAACCTAACCCATGTATGGTCGAGAGTGATGCTGGATATAGGAGTGGCCTACAAGGAAAATGTAGATCATGTGATGGAGGTCATTATGGAAGTAGCCCAAGCCATGCGGAAAGAGCCGGAATATAAACGCCTGATCACGGACGATCCTGAGATGCTAGGAGTGGATGCTTTTGCCGATTCAGCGGTAGTGATTAAAGTAATTATAAAAACCAAGCCTATGAAGCAATGGATGGTGAAACGGGAATTGCTGCGCCGCCTTAAGAACCGCTTCGACGAACTGGATATTGAAATCCCTTTCCCTCATCGTACTATTTTCCACCGTGATCTACCCCCACTGAATACGGATCAAGAGACGCTGAACTCAACCATGAAAACTGAGCCGATTGAGAAGTAGAAATTCTATCCTTACTAGTTCCAGGTGCAAAGTGGTCTATCGTGTGTAGTCAGATGTAGCCGCTTCGGGTTGGTTAGCGTAATGCTAGGGCAAATTCAATCAGTCTTTTCTGTGTTTAACTGCTAAAGTTTTAGTCAGTGCTTGTATCTTCGCGCTAAAACCTAACTAAAACGAAACACGAATGATGGAACTACAGATTGGCGATATGGCTCCCGATTTTGAGGCCCCTAACCAGGATGGCGAAACGGTAAAACTCTCTGATTACCGAGGAAAGAAGGTGGTGCTGTACTTTTATCCTAAAGACAATACTCCGGGCTGCACGGCACAGGCCTGCAACTTACGCGATAATTATTCTGAGCTCCAAAAAGCTGGTTACGAAGTAATTGGAGTGAGTCCTGACGGAGTAAAATCCCACCAGAAGTTTATTGAGAAGCAGGAATTACCCTTCACGCTGATTGCCGACGAAGACAAAGCGGTGAACGAAAAGTACGGTGTATGGCAAGAAAAGTCGATGTATGGTCGTAAGTATATGGGAACCGTCCGCACTACCTTTGTTATTGATGAAGAAGGAAAAATTGAGGATATTATCAAAAAGGTTAAAACCAAAGATCATACGGCCCAGATTCTTACGTAGGCAATCCGATGGCGGAATTTCTTTCTTAAGGGGGTTATTCTTCTTTTTTGCAAATGCTTTAATGAAATACCCCTTACCCCCTTTTTCAAAGGGGGGTTTATTTACATTGACAAACCACATTCGCTACACACTGATCATAAGCATTTTATGTTTCTTATGGCTCCCCTCTTCAGTTACCGCCCAAGTACAGATACAACGGCCGCCGGAAAAAACTCGGATGTTGTTTTTGCTGGATGCTTCCGGCAGTATGTTTGCCGAGTGGGGTAACAGCCTGCGGATGGATGTGGCGAAGAATATGCTAATTGACTTAGTGGATTCACTACGGATTGACCCTAATCTGGAACTGGCACTGCGGGTATACGGGCATCAGTTTCACCGGCGCTACCAGAATTGTGAAGACACCAAACTGGAAGTAGGCTTTGCTCAAAACAATCATAATCAAATTATTGGCAAGCTGAGGCAACTGCAGCCGGCCGGAGTTACTCCTATTGCCTACTCCTTGCAACAAGCGGCCCGCGATTTTCCGATTGACCCGGACTACCGCAACGTAGTCATCATCTTAACCGATGGAATTGAATCTTGTGGGGGCGACCCTTGCGCAGTATCGCTGGCCTTGCAGGAGCGAAATATTTTTTTGAAGCCATTCGTCATTGGGTTGGGGATGAAAGAAAACTTTGAGGAAGAATTTGCCTGCGTAGGTCAGTACTTTGACGCCAAAAATCAGCGAGAGTTCCGAGATGTGCTCAACAAGATTCTAAAGCAATCGCTGGAAACTACTACGGTGAGCGTAGAGTTGCTCGATCAGGATCGGCAGCGTACCGAAACCGATGTGAACGTCACCTTCGTCAATAACTCTACCAAAGCCGCATTGTACGATTTTGTCCACTTCCGAGATGCCCAGGGCCGGCCTGATTCAGTGATTTTGGATGCAGTACTTTCTTACGACGTGGTGGTGAATACCATTCCGCCGGTGGTGAAAAGAAACGTTACCTTTGAGGGCGGCACACACAATGTGCTATCTATTCAGGCTCCGCAGGGAGCACTGGTACTTAAGCAGCCCGGCCACTCAGAATACACCAACGGGGTGCAGGCACTGGTTCGCCGTAAAGGCCGACCGGAAATTATTAATATTCAATCACTGCCGCAGTCCGAAAAGTATTTGGTAGGCTCCTACGATATTGAGGTGCTTACCCTACCCAAAACCTACTTCCGGGATGTTTCCGTTGCCCAGAGTGAAACTACCGAGCTATCGTTGCCAGGGCCGGGCTTACTCAACGCTAACTTCGTCAAGCAAGGAATTGGTAGTCTATATCAACTCAATAATGAGGGCCGACAGCGCTGGATTATGGATTTTGATGCCAATGCCACTCGGGTAACTACCGCTATTCAGCCGGGTAAGTACAAACTGGTATTTCGGGCGGTGGATGCTTTCGGTAGCAAGTATACCGAAGTAAAGGAATTTGAGGTACAGACCGGTTCTACGGTAAATATTAAATTCTTTTAGTTCCTTTCTATTCTGGATAGACATTAATTTTTGCAAAATCTAATGTCTATCCATTTACCCGACCTTAAAACTTCCAATCTCGTTTTAATAAACATCAATTTTATTAAATTTTGATGTTTATAGTAATAATAAGATAACCATTGAGGTTTACTTTCGTACTAAACATTAAAATTAATGTAAAATGATGTCTGAAAAGCACTGGATTAACCCCGACCGCGATAAGCCGTGGAACGATCTACCATCATTGCCTATCTCCAATGAGTACTATCGCAACGTAGAAGTACTGGAGCAATTAGGCGAAGCGAAAGCTGCTTTGGCAAGATTGCACGGACGCAGCGCTGCTATTCCTGACCAGAAGGTGCTCATAAACACTATTAGCTTGCAAGAGGCAAAAGCTTCTAGCCAGATTGAAAATATTTTTACTACCGACGATGAACTGTATCAGGCATTTAGCCAGAACAACTTGCAGGAAACCTATGGTGCCCCGAAAGAAGTGCTACGCTACCGCGAAGCCCTCTGGAAAGGGTTTCATATAATGGACCAAAAGCAAGTTTTCGATCGGGAATATTTCATTCAGATGTACCGGGAAATTAAAGAGGCCAAGGACGGTTTGCGCCCAGCATTCACTCAGATAGTCATTCGTCAAGGGGGCAGCGGTCCTAACGCCGGACAGGTAATTTATACTCCGCCCAGGGGAGCTGGCATATTAGAAGAAAAGCTGGATAACCTACTAGCTTTTATGAACGATGATCAAACCTATGCAATTGATCCCCTACTGAAAATGGCTGTTGGTCACTATCAGTTTGAAGCCATTCATCCGTTCCGCGACGGAAACGGCCGAACCGGACGCGTCTTCAATATTCACTACCTGACTAAAAAAGGACTACTCGATCTTCCTATCCTGTTTCTTAGCCGGTATATTATTGATCACAAAGATGAGTACTATTATCGATTAAGCGATGTTTCCCAGAAAGGTAATTGGCAAGCCTGGATCATGTACATGCTGGAGGCCGTACGATCCACCTCTGACCTTACTTACCGCAAGATTAACGATATTTTACAGACCAAAGAAGCAATACTAGAGGCAGTTCGCAACCAGACGCCTATTCAACGCCCCGAACAGATGATTGAGATGCTCTTCACCCAGCCTTATTCTACGGTGAAGCACTTCACTGATCAGAGAATTTATGCCGAAAATACCGCCCGTAATTATCTTAATCAACTAACCGAACTGGGTGTGCTCGACAAAAGGACTATTCAGGGTCATCACTATTACCTAAATATTGAACTCTACAATATCTTGAGTGATTAGCCTAAAAAAGTGTTATGGTGTTCAAAGTTATACAATCCTCTGAAGACCATAACTTTCTAATACACTAACACTAAAACACTTTAACACTATCATTCCCAACTAGGCTGAATGGAGCTGCCCCGCTGCCGATCTTTCTTTATGGTCAGAAACACATCAATCTCGTGCTGCAATTCTTCCACATGAGAGATGATACCTACTACTCTATTTTCTTTGCGTAAGGATTTTAAGGTATCAAATACTACACGAAGCGATTCTTTATCTAATGAACCAAACCCTTCGTCCAGAAAGAAGAAGCTTTGGTCAGCCTGATTCAGGGATTTTACATTTTCGGCCAACGCCAGGGCCAGGCAAAGTGAAACCTGAAAGGTTTGCCCGCCTGATAGGGTTTTCAGTAAACGAGTTTTGCCGTCGTTCAGATAATCCCGTACTACAAACTCGTTGTCATTATTCAGCTCCAGGCTCAAGCTATTGTGGGTAAGTTGCATAAATCGTTGGTTGGCTACCCGACATAGGTTGTCCAGCAGCACCGTAGAAGCATACTTCACGAAGCCACTGCCTCGGAATAAGCTTGCCAGTTCTTTTAAGTTACTTTCCCGCAATTGCTGTTCGGCCAATTTTGCCTGGATGGTTTGGGTACGAGCCTGCTTTTCTTGCCCATCGCGAATGCGCTGCTTGAGTAGGGCACATTCCTCCTGTTGTTGACGAAGTTCCTGAGTGAAACTCTGAAGCTGAAGCTCAAGTTGCCGGTGCTCCTGTGGGTTATAAGCCCGTCCCTGTCGTTCGGCCTGAAGTTTATGGAGGGTTACTTCCGCATTATGCAACTGGTTGCGATACGTTAGAATTTCCTGCTGTTCCACATCGGTGTCTAGCTCCAGGTTAATGAGTTCTTTTATTTCGTTTACGCTCGCAAAGTCTTTATCTACGCATAAGGATTGAATCTCTTCGTTCAAGGTTGCGGCTTTCTGTTGTAGTTTCAGCCGGTTTTCTTCGGCTATTTCTTTTCGGCTTTCCAGCAGATTTAGTGCATTCCGATACTCCTGTAGCGTTTCCCTTCCTTTCTCATACTCCAGCTCCAGCGAAGCTAGTTTGTTTTGCTTTTCCTCCCGCAATCGCTGAATTTTGCTTGCGTCCATATCTTCGTAATCACTACTGTTGATGGACTGAAGCATGGAGTTGTGCTGGTTGATGGCAGCTTTGTATTCGCTTTGCTCAGTCATTAAACCTTGTTCGTTCTTTTGTAAATGATCCTTTTGCTGCTGTAGCTGCTTCAGTTCTTTGGCAACCACTTTGCGTAGCTGCTGAAGATTTTCCAGGGCTTGCTGTTCCTTCTTTGTTTTCTGCAACTGCTGGCTAAGTTCTGCCTGCGTAACGGATCGGTATTGATCCCAGCGGTGAAATTGGGAGTGCTGGGCTATTTTTTTCCTCAACTGCACCTGCTGTTGTTGCATTTGCTGCTTTACTTCCTGAACTGACTCTGTCTGCGAAATGATCTTCTGTATGGCCTGCTGCAACTCCCGGAAAGCTGACTCCTTCTGGCGTTGCTCCGACAATTCCTGTTGCTTTTCAGCCAGAGCTTTTTTTACGGAAGGGCTGTGGATAATTTGGGGATGTTCAGTAGAACCGCAGAGCAAACAGGGTTGCCCCGGTTGTAACTGACTAGCCGCTTGGGCTAACTTCTCTTGCACTCGTAACTCGCTAATCTCCTTTTGTACTGCGTCCTGCTGCTGATGCAGTTGCGACTGAAACGAAGCAAAATCAGAGCTAATATTTTCACTATCGTCGGGCCAACCGTAGGCGGTAAGCACACTTTCTCGGCGTTCTTCTAACTGAACTAACTGCTCGTCGTACTTTTTTAGCTGATCGATCAGACTCTGGTTCTCCTCAGTCAGTTCCTGCTGGCGGAGTAGCCAGGTTTGTACTTCCTGCAAGATAAGCCATTGGCCTCGTTCTTTCTCTGCTTCGGCTATCCGGTTTTCGTATTCTTCTAACTGCTGTTGCTGTCCGATCCATGCTTCCTCTAAAGCAGTCTGCTCCTTCTTTAGCGAAGCTAACTTACTTGAGGCCTGTTGCCACTGAGGCTCAAGCTGCCGGATATGAGCCAGATGCTGAAGATCCTGGCACTGTAGCTGTATTGCTTCGCGTTGTTCGTATTCTTGCTTTCGTAAAATTAAACTTTGTTGCGCTTTGGCTACTTCTTCTTTTCCTCGCTTAATTCGCTCCTCTAACTTCTTTATTTCCTCTACGCTACGCTGATACTCAATGGTGGTTTCCTCCAACAATCGAAACTTCTCGTTGAAAAATGTTTCGGCTTTGGTATACGCTCTCAGTTGCTGCTCTTTATCGTTGTAGTAGGCCAACTGCTCCGTTAGTTGCTTTAGCTCCTGATCGGTATTATCAATCTTGTCTAATAAATTCCGAAGAGCATTCAGTCCCTGGCACTGCTGATCTAAAGTTACAGCTAACTGCTGATTCTGATTTAGCAAACCTTCCGCCTCCTTCAGTTGCTGTTGAAGTTCAGCAATATCTTCTTCCGATACCTGGCCAATTTCCAGTAGACGAGCCTTTAGATCGGTAATGGCCAGTTCGGTTTTCCTCAGTAGGCTTCCGGTTTTAGCTCCCAGATCGAAACGATGCAATTGGAACAGTTCCTTTAGCATCTGAGTACGTTCATTGGGGCGCTGATCAATAAACTCCCGAAATTTTCCCTGGGGAATGATAACGGTCTGCATGAAGTTTTCGTAAGTCATGCCGAGTACTGCTGAGGCATCTGTATCTTCTAAGGGTATCCACTGATCCTGCTTCCATTCGTATAGTCCGCGTTCCTTCACTTCTACTTTTTCAAAGTCTTTCTTCTTACGCTGAGCGCAGAAATAGGCGCGGTACTTCGTACTACTTTGAATATTAGCCCTAAAAGTAAAGTCAATTTCCAGTTTGTCAGACTGAAGATTGAGCATGTTGTAGTAACGGTTATCACCGGATTTATTGAGGCGATCGCTACGGTCGTAGAGCACGAACATAATCGCCTCCAGAATGGTAGACTTACCGCTACCCACCGCACCAAAAATTCCGAAGAGCTGAGCTGCCATCAATGTTGAAAAATTGATGGTTTGCTTTTTCTGGTAAGAGTATAGGCCACTAAATTGTAGTTGAACCGGAATCATGGTTAGGTTGGCTCTTAATACTGACGGCAGGTAAAGCCGTTCTTAATTCACTTCTTCAGTTTCGATTACCTCTTTTAGTAAGTCCAGTAGTTCTTCATTTGGTTCCTGTCCTCGTCTCTGCGTAAAATAGTTGGTAAACAGGATTGGCAGACTGTCTTGAAGATTTATTTTAGGTCTATCCTCAACTTCCGAAGAGACTTGCGTAATCTCCGGAATAATACTTACAATACCAGAATGAGTCTCATATAGAGCCTTTTTTGTTTTAGTATCAATATAGGTTTCGCTCACCAATGTGAGTTCCACAAAAGTGTCCGGGTTTTGCTGTAGCCAGTTAATAGCCTCATCATTATCAGTAAATCGCTTACGTAACAGTTTTCGCCCCCTCGTAAGTGCTACTGGGGTTACTGTAGCGCTTACTCCCGGAGATAATTCTACAATCGTTACGTACTTGGTTTGGTCGGCCTCGCTGAAACTATAGCCGAGTGGAGTGCCACTGTACACTACCGGGAAGGGGGTATCGCATACGGCATGGTAACGGTGCAAATGCCCCAACGCTACGTACTGCATCTGCTCAGGAAATGTATCGGGTTCAATAGCAGAGATACCACCCACGTGTAACACCGGTTTTTCGTCTTCAGGTTCTTCCGGCAGTACTCCGTCGGGAGAAGCAGCAAACAGATGAGCCATCAGCACATTCACCCCCTGATCATCACAGTAGCGTTCACCCAACTCTTGCCAGTGTTCGCTCAGCATTTCCCGCAAAGCATCCGATTTATTGGTACCCAGGTGACGCTTTAAAGTTACTTCGTTGGCGTAGGGAGTGGATAACAACCGCAGTGGATAGCCCACACCAGGAATTTCTATTTCCAAAAACCCTGGTGATGACTGTGTTACTCTTACTCCGCCCGAGGTACTGAACAGAGGCACCTGGTTTTTGGGATGTCCCTGAAAGATAATTCCGCAAGCACGGGCTAACAAATCGGTTGATTCTACCCGGTCGGGCGAGTCATGGTTGCCCGCAATAGCCACCACAGCCCGGCGACTCTGATTAGCCAGGCGGTGGACGGTGCGGTACAGTAACTCAGCAGCATCATTGGCTGGATGAAAAGTATCGAACAGATCGCCAGCAATTAGCACCGCATCTACCTCTTCCCGTTCACAAATCTCGCAAATCTCTTCCAATACAGCCTCTTGCTCGGGTAACCGTGAATATTCACCGAGTCGCTTCCCTAAGTGCCAATCGGCAGTGTGTAGTATCTTCATCCCCTAAAAGTAAAAAATGGGGATTGGGTAGTCAAGTAGCATTCAAATGAAAAAGGCGCTTTGAAAAGCGCCTCTTGTTTCAAGAATCAGAAATAGTAGTTTCCGGTTTTTGGTTTCTCTAAGTTCTAATTAATTCTTCAGAATAGTGAACTCTACCCGGCGATTGATCTGCCAGTTTTCCTCACCATCGTTGGGAACCTCGGGCTGGCTCTCACCGTAACCCACTGCGGTCACTCGGTCACCCTCAATCCAGTGATCAACCAGGTACTGCCGCACTGCTTCGGCTCTTCCCTGCGATAATTTTTCATTATAGCCATCCGAGCCACGGTCGTCGGTGTGGCCACCAATCTCAATATAGAGATTCTCATTGGTCTTCAACATTTCTACCACTTTGTCTAGCTCTTCAAAAGACTCCGAACGAAGGGTAGTTTTGTTATAATCAAAGAAAATGTTATTCAGCCGAACTGAGAGTCCTACTTCTAGCGGTTCCAGAAAAATATCCTTGAAAAGGATGGTATCGGTGTATACTTCGCCCAGTTGAACGCTATCGATTTTTGCCAGAAAACCCTCGGCACTCGCCGATATACGATAGATACCCGACTCTTGAAGTTCGGTTACGTAAACCCCTTCTTCCGCTGTGGTCACTTCAGTAGCGATAGTCTGTTGTGAAGTACTTACTTCTACGGTAGCTTCAATAAACTCTTGGGTTTTCTGGTTCATTACCATTCCTTCCAACCTGATGACGGGAGGTGATGGCGGCACTTTTTTAATTTTTTGCAGGCCGTAAATATCTAAATGCCCTCCGTCGGCTGACATATGTGCCCTAGTAGTAAAAACCAGTGAATCTGCTTCGCCCACCGCGTAGAACGCATCGAAGCCTTTGGTGTTGATCGGTGCCCCTACATTCTCCGGTTTCGACCACTTCTGCCAGGAGTCATCCTGCCGGATAGTACGATACACATCAGCCCCACCGTGTCCGCCAGGACGGTTACTGGCAAAATACAGCGTACGATTATCGGGGGCGAGATAGGGGCCAAACTCATCTTGCCTAGTATTTAGCGAGGCAACTTTTGTAGGGGTACTCCAGCGATTAGAACCCTCCGGAAAGCTTACGTACAGATCGCTAACTTTGCTATCCTTTACTTCACTAAAATACAGCAACAATGCTTTTTCATCGTAAGACATAAACCCGCCGTTAAATTTCCCCCGACACATAGAACCAAAGTTCGTGATATGAACCGGTTGAGGTTTTTGCCAAACACCGTTTACTTGGCGCACGAGAGAGAAATCCCATTTTTTACTGCTACCACTTCGGACCAGTACTCCTTGTCCATCGGCTGATACGCTCATCACCTGGTTATACTGCTCGCGGTTGAAGGGAGCATCCAGATGCTGAGAAGGCAACCATTCGCCGCTTTCGCTACGTTTAGTGTACCAGATATCCTGGCTACCATTAGTGCCCTTGGTATTTTCCGGATGATTGGTGATAGTAAAATATAAAGTGTTTCCATCGGGAGATAAAACCGGGGCAGATTCGTGGTAAATACTATTTACCTTACGTCCTAGATTCTCCAGCTTGTATTCAGGCTCTTCGTTCAGGTTCTGGGCTACTACCATTGTTGGCAACAAGCAAATTCCTGCAATAATGCAATTTAACCGCATAATTATTTATTTTGATCACACGATTAAACATACAGAATTCGTATTACTCGGCTAACCGGCAAGCTAGAGTAATCTTACGAAATACTATTTTATAGAAAATTGCACTTTTCCAGGAAAGAGCAAGTTCCACAGGAAGCCGCTAACTCACTCCCTCAGCAGAAAAAAATCAGTAGCAAAGCTATTTTTTGAGTTCAATATGAGTTAACTCTACTGGACGACCCTCCCAGCGTTCGTTGGGAAAAATCTCTTTTTGATCGGCAAAAAACAATACCGAGTCTCCTGATTGATACGAGTCCGGCAGGTTGCAAGGGAACAGTTTTTTGGATGAGGAAAGTACGATAGCCACCTGGTTGGGCTCTCGATTAATTACTCCTTCCTGATCTATTATTTTTTGTACTGTATCTCGCCCTTCCCAACAATCACTCGTTTGGTTTAGCTTGCTTACGGATTTTCCACAAACAAACAGTCCAAAAATCAGTAGTAGCGCCCTCATAGGTTTCCGTTATCCTTCTAAAAACACAACGCTTAGTTTTCAAGAATTGTATCTGAAAAACGATTAGAGGTAAGCAATCGCTACTAAACGAAAAAAGCTTTCTGCTATTTTCGCATGATCCGCTTGGAAGCTGTCCGCTTTTTCATAATTGCGAAGAGAATAAGGCCTAATACTGTTAATAGAGGAATGAGATGTTCCAAGGATACTAGGTAGTGAAAAATGCTGTGAGGATCAGCTTGACTAGTACCATGTCCCGGATGAGCATAAAGGCTAACAGAAAGGGTCAAGAAGCAACACAGTAAACTGAGCAGTTTGGTAGGGTTCATTGATACATTAGGTTAGTGACGTGGAGGTATTAACCTTAGAAATATATTACATTAATCTTCAATAACCAAAATCAAGAACTTTTTCCAACTATTAGCCACATTAAGAGCCTTCGATAAGTCATTCACCTTTTGAAAATAATACTATCTGCCTAGAATTTACTGCCTGATATTGATAATAGATTTTTTAGGCTTATACAATTGATTCGTGCTAAGAAAATTACGTCTAGTTACTGAATAGCTAATGCTCTCCGGTAGGATGTGGCATATCTATTGATACTAATAGACTCACAAAGCAAATAAGTATTATGAGTAAGTTGCGACAGGTTTGGGTGATAGACGATGATCCGATCAACAACATCGTTTTTAGAAAATTAAGTGACTTCACTGGCTTTACAGAGGAATTAGTAGACTTCGTAAACGCTGTTGATGCATTAGATCAGCTTCAGCAATTAGTATCTGATGAAAAGGCCCTTCCCGACGCTATATTTCTGGATGTATCTATGCCCATTGTTAGCGGTTGGGATTTTCTCGATCAACTCAAAAGTACTTTTTCTTCTTGCGTAAACTCAGTAACCATCTACATGCTTACTAGTTCATCCAACCAATCGGATATCCATCGAGCAGCCAATCACAGTTGTGTTAACGACTATATTGTCAAGCCTATTACAGTAGATAAACTGAATGAAATTAAAGAAAGGCATCAGGTTCATCAAAACGCTAATTAGCGATAATTACTACCGAAACGGACGATAGTAAGCATAATCGGCTAGGCTCAACATTTCCCGATCTCCCCGACTATCACCGTAGCAATACACATGATAGTAATCTGTTAAGGTGACCTCCTCGCGAATACGTGCTACTTTTTCGGGTCCATAGCAGTTTTTACCCACCAGTTTACCAGTCAATTTACCGTCTTGGACTTGCAGTTTAGAGGCGATTAATTTGATTCCCTTTCTCCGACACCAGTTTGAAAGCCAGTTTTCGGGAGAAGCCGAAACCAAGTAAATATCGGTTCCGACCGCCTGATGTTTCTTGATAGCTTGTAATGCCGAAACCCGTATAATATGCGGAAGACGCTCTTCAGCGTACCGATCACAGTTTTGCTGGAACTTCTCGATTGGCTCACCCGCAAAAAAATAGGTAAGCACCTTCTCTTTCGCTTTCCAGTTAGGAACAATCCTAGCCTTATAAGCGATAAGGATGGGCAGCATCCGAAAAAGTCCGGTATAGGTAGCTACTTTCCCCCGATAGAACTTGATGAAGTCAATGAATGAGTCGCGGTTAGTAATCGTTCCATCAAAATCAAAAAATGCTATATCTGGGCCAGTATGATTGTTATTTTCTATACTCAATGGAGAGTGAGCGCCATTCTGGTTCATAAAGGCTATCCGAGGTAAATCAGCCAGAAGAAACTGAAAATCCAACCTACCAAAGTAATTTTAATGAATGAGTCTTTATAGAGTAGCTTGGTAGGAGAACCGCTATTCTTTTCAACCAAGGTTATCTGTAAATAACGCATCAGACCTGCTATTACAAACACAGAGGTATAGACTACATGGCTTCCGAGGCGGGCTACTACCTCGTCGGAAATAGTATACATCAGATAGGCTACAATGATAATACTAGCTACCATTGTCATACAAGAATTTACAAAGTCTAGATTGTAATTTTTAACCGACTTCCTCATCAACACTCCCGAATTTTCTCCTATTATTAGATCGTCCCTACGCTTAGCAATCGCCATGAATAAGGCCAGAAGGAAGATCATAATTATCAGCCATTGAGAAACCACTACATCGGCAACCACTCCACCACTAACTGTGCGTAGTAGAAAGCCAGCAGCAATCATGAGAATATCCAAGATACCTACATTTTTTAACCCGTACGAGTAGCCGATGTTAATAGCGACGTAGGCTAGCAGAATAGCCAGAAACCACGGGCTAATTAGTAGACCAGTACCCAAACCTGCTATAGCCATAATAGCCATGATGATCAAACCGGCGTTTTCGGAAATCTCTCCTGACGCCAGAGGACGTTCACGTTTTTTTGGATGAGCCCGGTCAGCCTCTATGTCCCGATAATCATTTAAAATATAGATAGCACTGGACACCAAGCTGAAAGAAAAAAAGGCGACTACTAATGGTAGAAGGACATCGAGATTGAAGAAATCACCAAAAAAGAACGATGGAATGAAAATGAAGAGGTTTTTAGCCCATTGCTCAATTCGTAACAGCTTAGCGAAAGATTGGACTATTGTTTTCTGAGTTACTGCAATCTGCTGCATAATAAATTCTTCCTATTTACAAACAGTTAAGCGAGGTATTCTATGTCAAATAGGTATATGTGTAAGAAATTAAGGCAATATACTATTTTTTCTTTATTTCTTCGAAAAATTACAATTACTATTTTTTTATTTATCTAAAATAGCCAATCCAACAATAAAAATTATAGAATCGGAAGAAGACAAAAAGCAATATATCGCTCATCTTCTGAATGACATACAGGCATTTGAACGAATGCTTAAACAAGATCAGTTCGAGCAAGGCGTACGACGGGTCGGTGCCGAACAGGAAATGGTGTTTGTAGACAAAGCATTCCGGCCGGCACTTATTGGACCTCAAATCAAAGCTTCTTTAGATAAAAAGTACATTACCACGGAATACGTTCGCTTCAATCTGGAAGTAAACCTTTCTCCTATTTCCTTCCAAAGCGACTGCCTGTCTAAGCTGAAAAGTGAGCTAATTGAAAAAATAGCCGAGGTAGAACAACAAGCTAAAAAACACAAAGCTGAGATACCACTCACCGGTATTCTTCCCACTATTCGTAAATCAGATACTGCTCCAGAAGTGATGACTCAAGAGCCTCGTTACCTAATGCGCACGGCGACTACCACGATACTTTTTATTCCGTGATTTCTTCTTATCACATTCAGCCAGATGAAGAGTTTGTGATAAAACCGGGCTACGTGAACCTCCAGAAGATTCAACGAGGCAAAATTTTAGCTACTAGCAATGGCGAACCGGTGATTTCCCCGCTAACGCCCACATCTTGATGCCGATATACCAAAAACAAGGCTCCTTTGGTTTTTTTATTGCCGAAGAGATAGACGCAGAATATCTAGAATTTAGGGAATCTGAGCATACTCAAAAATCCTAAAATTTGTTAAAACCTGTTTGGTGGGAACTCTTTTTTTTGAATTTCATTTGCTAATTTTTGAAGTGCTACGCAGATTTGCGGTTTCGTTAATAGTTGCACAAAACCATTTAAAACTACCATTAACCTACACTGGGTATGGACATTCAGATCGAGAATCTTTCGAAGTGGTATGGCCCCCAAAAAGCAGTGGACGATATTTCGTTCTCTGTAAAAACCGGAGAAATTCTGGGCTTTTTGGGGCCTAATGGAGCGGGTAAAACCACTACCATGAAGATGATCACCAACTACATCGCCATTGGCGAAGGTGACATCAAAGTAGGTGGTACTTCCGTCAAAAACGATCCCGAATTTATTAAATCCCATATTGGCTACTTGCCCGAAAACAATCCCCTTTACCTGGATATGCCGGTGATTGACTACCTGGAGTTTTGTGCGTTGCTGCAAGGCGTTACCAAAGCTCAGGTGGATGAGCGAATCCGAGAAATGGTGCGGGTGTGCGGGTTGGATGCCGAGAAACACAAAAAAATCGGAGAGCTTTCTAAAGGCTACCGACAGCGGGTGGGCCTAGCTCAGGCGATGATTCATGATCCGGAAATTCTGATTCTAGACGAGCCTACTACCGGATTGGACCCCAACCAGATTGTAGAAATCCGTAAGCTAATCCGTGACTTAGGGCAGGCCAAAACTGTAATTCTGAGCACTCACATTCTGCCGGAAGTAGAAGCCACCTGCGACCGTATCTTGATTATCAACAAAGGCAAGATCGTGGCCGACGGTACGGCTACCACCCTCCGTAAGCAAGCTCAGGGCCAGGAAGTAGTGAAGGTTAAAATTGAAGACACTACCTCCAGCGAAGCATTAGAGGCTCTGAAAGAACTACCGTCGGTAGAGCAAGCGGCTTACTTCAATTCGCACCAGGATCAGTTCGAGATTCAGGGCAAACCCGATGCTTCGCCTGCCCGCGACATCTTCAAGCTTTGCGTAGAAAAGGGCTGGGTCCTTACCGAACTCACTCCTATTGAAACTAAACTAGAAGACATCTTCCGCGACCTAACCGTAAATTAATTGAAAATTACAAATTGCTTGCAGGGCAATCGCGCGGCGACCGTCTGTAATTTGCAATTTTCCAATCTTTAATTCACCATGAGGACTATCTGGATTATTACCCAACGAGAACTACAAACTTTCTTTGATTCGCTGATTGCCTACATTCTGCTAGTAGCATTTTTGGGCTTTAGCGGCTTCTTTACCTGGCTCTACGGTTCCGACGTGTTCTTTGTCGGCCAGGCCAGTTTGCAATCCTTCTTTAGCATTGCGTACTGGACGCTCTTCTTCTTTATCCCGGCCCTTACCATGCGGATGCTCGCTGAAGAAAAACGGGCCGGAACCATTGAATTACTGTTGACCAAATCGGTTACCGACCGCCAGCTAGTAATCGGGAAGTTTCTGGCTTGCCTACTACTAATTATGATTGCGCTACTTTTCACCCTACCCTACTACTTCACCATTGCCAGTTTGGGCGAGGTAGATCATGGTGCAGTATGGTGCGGCTACCTGGGCTTGATTTTGATGAGTGCGGTGTACATTAGTATCGGCGTTTTCACTAGTAGTACTACCAATAATCAGATTGTGGCTTTTCTGAGTGCTCTCTTTATCGGGCTGTTCTTCCATATCATCTTTGATGTACTAGCGGGCAGTTTCACCGGAACGATGGGTGAAGTATTTAGCACTTTGAGTTTATCTACCCACTACGAGTCATTGACCAGGGGAGTAATTGACACCAAAGACCTGATTTACTTTTTCTCAATCATTGTCCTCGGTATTGTACTCTCCGAGGTCAGTCTATCTAAACGCAATTTGGTATAATCGATTTTCAATGACAGTCTATCTAATCATTCGTCACTAATCATCATCCATTAAAAACATGCAACGCAAAAGCGCTCTTTATATATCCGTAGCTCTGATCGTGGGAATCCTCATTCTGGCGAACCTGCTATCGTCCGACTACTTCCTACGACTGGATTTTACCGAAGACCAACGCTACACGTTAAGTAAGGCCACCGAAGATATTCTGGATGAACTGGCCGAGCCGGTGACAGTCACGGCGTATTTCTCAGAAGACCTACCACCTGATATTGCCCGTACCAAATCGGACTTTCGGGATATGCTAGTGGAGTACGCTAACACTTCCGATAATATGGTGGTGTACGAATTTGTGAACCCCAACGATGATCCCGAGATTGAGCAGGAAGCTATGCAGAACGGCATCTCGCCAGTGCTGGTGAATGTACGCGATCAGGATGAGATCAGTCAGAAGCGAGCATTTTTAGGAGCCGTTATTCAAATGGGCGAAGAGCAGGAGGTGATTCCCTTTGTGCAGCCGGGAGCAGCAATGGAGTACACCCTCTCTACCAACATCAAGAAAATATCAGCGGTAGATAAACCCTCCATTGGAATTTTGCAAGGACACGGCGAGCCGTCTATCAATGCCCTTCCCCAAGTAGCCAACGAACTCTTCATTCTTTACAGCCCCGAAGATTTAACGCTCACCGATACCACCGATATTCCGACCAAATTCAAGACTATCGCTGTTTTGGCTCCCACGGATTCTATTCCCGACAGTCATCTGGCACAACTGGATGCATTTCTGGCGCGGGGTGGAAACATTCTGTTAGCCTTTGACCGAGTGGAAGGCGATTTACAAAATTCTTACGGACGGGTAGTGAATACCGGACTGGAAAGCTGGCTGGCTGATAAAGGGGTGCAGGTGGAAGAGAATTTCGTGGTAGATGCGAGTTGCGGAGCCGTTACGGTACAGCAGCAGCAAGGCTTCTTCACCATGAATACTCAGGTTTCTTTCCCCTACCTGCCTATTGTGAGCAATTTTGCCGAGCACCCGGTGACCGCCGGATTGGAAGCAGTGATTATGCCGTTTGTCAGTTCACTAGCTTACACTGGATCGCAGGATTCCAGTAATACGGTGAAGTTCATGCCGCTGGCAACATCATCGGAACAATCGGGAACCGTACCGGCTCCTGCCTATTTCGACATCAATAAACAGTGGACTGAGAACGACTTTCCGTTGGAATCTTTGCCGATAGCAGCCGCCCTGGAAGGAACGATTGAGGGAAGTACTGAGGCCAAAATGGTGGTGATTGCGGACGGTGGATTTGCTACCCAAGGCGGCCCACAAGGTGGCGATAATGTAAACCTACTAGTCAATAGCATCGACTGGCTATCGGACGATACCGGGCTGATTGAGCTGCGGACGAAAGGCGTAACTTCCCGTCCGCTAGAGCAGGTAGAAGATGCCACTAAATCGCTGATCAAATACGCCAACTTCCTGATTCCGATTTTATTGGTGGTGGGCTACGGCGTAGTTCGCTTCCAGATAAAACGCAATGTTCGACAAAAACGAATGCAAGAGAGCTATGCATAAACCGTATAACAACAAAATTCTATCCATCACTTTTGGAGTACTGCTGGTACTGTACCTCATTACGCAATTTACGGGCGGCGAGGCCAATGAACGTAACTTCCGCACCGATCTGGTGACAATGGACACCGCTTCGGTTAACCGTATTGTGCTGTACCCCAAAGAAGGAGATGAAGTGACTTTTACCCAGGAACAGGAAAACTGGCAAGCGTCGCAAGGCGAGATTACCGCCCAAGCCGACCAGCAAGCCGTACAAAGCCTACTGGGCACTTTACTACAACTGGAGCCCCAGCGGTTGGCTGCCCGCTCGGAAGAAAAGTGGAATACCTTTGAGGTGACCGACTCACTAGGAAGCCGGGTGCAGGCATACAACGGAGAAAGTATACTGGCCGATGTGTACGTAGGTAAGTTCACTATCCAGCAAATGCCTCAGCAACCGATGCAACCGGGAATGCCCCCTATGCAGCAGCAACGCCCAAAAGCTACGTCTTATGTCCGTTTGGCCGATGAAGCCGAAGTGTACGCCGTAGATGGCTTTCTCACTACCTCCTTCAACCGTCAGTTCAACAGTTGGCGCGACCGTAACTTCTTGCAACTGGATAAGGAAAACATTTCCCGCATCTCCTTCCAGTACCCCGCTGACAGCAGCTTCACCCTGGCCCTGACCGATAGCGTCTGGATCATCAATGACACTCCGGCTGATTCCGCCCAAACCGCCCAGTATTTGAACCAAATCGCTCGCCTTACCAGCAGTGATTTTGCTGATGACTTCAATGCGCAAGGACAAAGTCCCGCTTTTCAAGCTCGAATTGAAGGGAACAACATGAGCCCGGTCACCATTGAAGGCTACGAAAATAGCGGCTCATTCGTCCTCCGTAATTCTCTAAAACCAGATGTGCTTGTTAGTAGCGATAGCAGCGGTTTGTACTTAAGGGTGTTTAAAGGCAAAAGTGCTTTTACTAATAGTGGAACTAATTTTTCTAATCCTTAAAAATAAGTATATTAAAGAGACAGTAAGTTAGGTAAAGTATACGCTTATTTTTCCACGTAAAGGTTTCAAGTATGACGCTTGAGCAGTTTGAAGAGGGTCTTGCCTATGCCAGAAATAATTTTTTAGAAGATACAGATACTCATTTATGGCTTGACAAAAAGGTCATAAATGAGGCTTTCAATCTCGATTCTAAAGAAGTATTAGACTTTGGATGTGGCATGGGTGGTATGTCTATTTGGTATGCTAAGAATTGGGATTGTAATGTTCATGGCATTGATATTGACTCCAACCATATCACAATTGCTAAAGCTCTTCAAAAAGAGTTTTCTGCAAAAAATGTAACCTTTCTTAAAAAGGATATTTTAGATATTGATTCCAGTAAAGTATATGATATAATATTCTTAAATGATGTTATAGAGCATATTCACCCCCTCTGCCTCTTAGAGAAAATTATACACAAGCTTACCGAGCTACTCAAACCTGGTGGTATTATTTATGTATCCTATCCACCCTGGCAAGGTCCGTATGCTTCTCATATCAATAGTGTACTCAAATTACCCTGGTGCCAGTTTTTGCCAGAATCATTTATTGTCAATTATTTAAAAAAGCATAACAAAAAAAAAGTAGGTTCCTTAGAGGATAACCTACTTAAAGCCTATCGTGGACTAAATAAGATGACCCACGAAAAATTTATGGCAGTCATTGATAAAACGAACTTGTGCTGCTATTACCGAAATAGTCACACTATTTTAAACCAAATCAGAGGGTTAGAAAACCGGAACCTGAATATCTTCCCCTTTATTTTCTTAGTCACAAAAGAAGTACTGTTCCTTAAACAAGCAGAACCTGACGCTCATTGACAGCATTCGTATGTCTATAGTTTCGTTCTTCACCACCTCTTTCACATCTTGCCTTCTTGCCCTTATTCCAGTATTATTTTCCTACGGTTGGGATATTTTACTTCATATTTTAGTTCTAGTTCGGTCTGTTTGAACGAATACTCAACCCTAAAAGAATCAGCAACTTTTGTTTAGAAAAATTTAAAAACGAATAAGAATCACGTATTCGTAAAAATAGTTCGTTAGGAGCACATACGAAAATCGTGAAATGCTACTGTTTTTCGAACTAAACCAATGCGCAATTGAAGTATACGATAAGCTTACTAAAGCTTTTTTAAAAAACAATTAGGCTTAAATAGCATTCTACAGCCGAATTTTTCGGACAATATATTCTCCTAAAATCAGTCTTACATACTGGTTGAAGCCTAAAATCTAGGCACGTAAGCTAATAGCAGGACTCGGATAAAACAAAGGTACTCTTAACGGATGAGTGAAAGGAATTCCGGCACCTCCTGCATAGTAGAAGGAGCCCTGGGATAAATCCGAGGAAACGGTCCTGAGATAGCACAATTGTAGTTGAAGTAGTTATTGACTTTCATCGGTTCTAAGAAAAACAGGATTTTTCTCGTCAATATTTTTAACCATCGCTTTTTTCGGTAACTTTTACATTCCTAAAAATTCTCGACTAACACCATGAACTACACCAACCTAACCAAATACGCATTCGGATTATTGCTCATCGCGCTACTGGGCAGTGCTGCTTTAGAATATAAATCCATTACGTTTGAACAGAAAAAATTGGTTTCGGAAGGAGCCGAATGGTGGTGGGCGCGGAGTCACGCGGATGTGAACCAGGACGGACTGGTGGACTTCTTTGTAATTAATAACAACGCTCGCGGCGGCTGGTTAGGCTGGTACGAAACACACGAAGATTTAAACGGCTCAACGCTGCATATGATTGCCGAAGAAGGCCCCGAAGGTGGTCCCTTTGCTAGTGGCGATTTAGCTTCCGGTGATATTGACAACGATGGTGATATTGACGTACTCGGCCCGGTAGGCGTGGGCGAATGGGAAGGGGGTAAAGACCCCATCCAGATGTACTGGTACGAAAATCCATCCTGGACGCCTCACTTCATTGGCGAGTTTCCGCCCTTCACCAAAGATTTGGATCTGACTGACCTAAATAACGATGGCAAGCTGGACTTAGTGGCCACTTGCTTCTCTACGCGAAAAATGGTGGTTTATCGGCAGGATTCGCCTGAGGACTGGACGGAAGTGGCGAACGTGCACGTAGATAATTTGCACGAAGGACAACACGTGGGTGACCTGGATGGTGATGGCGATATAGATGTGGTTTCTACCGCTTACTGGTTTGAGAACCCTGGCGATGATATGACCGGAGAATGGACAGTAAGAAATATTGACCCCTACTGGAACAGCGACGAAGGCCGCTCTTGGGAATACAATGCTACCAAAATCGTTTGTGTAGATATTGATGATGATGGGCAGGATGAGGTATTCATCAGTTGCTCCGAGAAATTCCGCGACCGCATTGCCTGGTACGATTCTCCCAATCCGCAAGAAGGTAACTGGACCATGCACGAGATTGGCCAAAATACCTTTGCCCATACCCTACAAGTAGGTGATGTAGACGGCGATGGTGACTATGACGTACTTTCCGGCAATAACGGAGATCAGGGCGATCCCGAAGATAGCCCGGTTATTCTCTTCATTAATCAGGGAGATAACATGAACTGGGAGGAGCAGGTACTGACCAAAACTGGAGCCTACAACTCCTATTTAGCCGATATTGAAGGCGATGGCGACTTGGATTTCTTCCGCTACGATGGCCACGAATCTACATTTTATGAATTGTGGCTCAATCAAACGATCAAGGATGACTAATAGTTAACAATTTTGCCGGGTTTATATGTGAGACTAGCCCTCCGTTTCCTTATTAAAGCCTTATTTATTTGATAGTAGCTTCATCGTTTATTGCTTTGCCGATGATATAAGTAACCCACTCTCCCACCTTTCTTCCGCGATCGAATACTAGGTAGCCGTCTGCTTTATATCTGTAACTAATTTTCCAGCCACTGTCCTTCGTTCTTGCTTGCTGTAAAAAACCAATGGCCTTGCTCGTCCGGCTATCACTCAGTAAGTTTGCTTGCCCGGCAAATCGTATCAGCTCAACGATGTTTAAATGGTACGTCTCTGGAAATGAAATGTCAAGAATATGATCTGTTACCGGACGGTCACAACTTAGTCTTTTTATTAGTTGGTGTTCCAATAAGTATTCAATGCCTTGTTCCAATTTTTGCTTGACATTGCTGTCCCCCGTCGAGACTCGATAGTTAAACAAAGCAATTACTGATTTTGCTACACCAATATAGCAGGGTGTTCTCTTAAAACATCCACCAAATCGGTCAAACCTTAAATTCGGAACCGAAACCTCCACACCTCGTTGCATTGGCTGATAGGTATTGATCCAATCAATGGCGTTTTCAACTTCTTTATCTTTCGCTCTTCCTAATCGGCACAGGGCTGATACCAGCATCGCATTATAACAAGGCAGAAACATTTTTTCATCACCACTCAAGGAAAAACCAAATGGAGTTGCTAATTTCTCGTACACCAGGTCTATAAGGTTTTTAGTGTAATTCAGATGCTCAGCGTACGGAATTTCACTTAAGGCAATTAATCGCCAAACGTAAAAAAGTGGCTTATCCTTTAGATCATTAGTCAGTTGATTTACTATACCAGATTGACCAAGACTTTGGATAGCTTTTTCCTTCGGTATGCTTAGTCCGCTATCTAAGTCTATTTTCAGTTTTAGAGCAGTATCCATTTGGCCTTTATTAATTTCTCAAAATTTTGCCTTTGGTCTGTGTGCTCTTTTCTAGTTCACAGATTTTAAGCAAGTAACTCAGTTGCTAAATTTAGCTAAAATGATTGCTGTAGCACTTCCTTCTTCATCCAAATAGTGCGTCTATTTACCTCCAGTCTAATTCCTTTTCTTTTTTTATAAACAATCGTCAAAATAACAGTTAGCAGGATGGTTGAAACCCGAAAAATATTAGCATAGTTTCCTCCCCAAGCATTGTCTGACACCGAAAACAGCATCCACGATAAATTCATGAAGAGGTGTAGGAAAATTGGAACCCATAGGTTGTAGCCCCATTCCACATAAACCCAGGCAAACATAACAGCCCCAAAGAAAGTCGCCCCGAAGATTCCTACCAGTATTGAAACCTCCTGGCTCTGGTATAAATGCACCGAGGCAAACAACAGCGCTCCCAATAAGATGGATGGAATAAATCCTATTTTGGTGTATCGGTACAATTGGCCAAAGAGAAACCCTCTAAAAAATAACTCTTCAAAAAAAGCGGCGGCTATCACCCCCACTGCAACCTTGTCGAAGGTAACTTCAGCATTAAACTCAAATACCCAAGCGTATCCGATGAACATAGGCAGTGTAAAAATCAAGGGGGCAATGATACCTTCTAACAAGGATCTTGTAAGCCCTAAGCTATCCAAGGCACCTTTAACCCGGTGCATAAGAAGAGTACCCAAGTAGATCGGAATTCCCATGATCAGGTAAGTCAAAATATGGCTTGTTCCTAATTGATGAATTGCTCTATCTAGCCACTGCCTTAATTTTCCAAAATAGAGTTCATCTAACACGAAATAGACACCAAATGATATTGAGGTGACCAGTAGTATATTGAGCGTTTTACTCGCTAGTTGGTTTTGAGTGACGGCCATGTCTAAAATGATGATTTATGGCGAAGATATCCCCTGCGCCTGAAGATAACAATTGCCAATAATGAAAAACTACCCTACCGTAACTGGCGCTATACAAACCGTTTATTCCAGAAATACTTTTTCTCGCTTAGGGTATTTTACTTCATACGTTAATACCAATTCGATCTGTTGCTGAGGAAGCATATCCAGCTCCCAGATCAGTTGACCAGTTTGCTCATTTAACATAGCGCCCGACAGTTCAGTGGCATCTACAGAAATATCACTGATGGCTGAAACCGGTAGCTGGTCAAATAGCATTAATTTATTCGGCTGGGACTTTTTGTTTCGGGCAATGATTTCAAACCCTAGGTTTTCAACTTTATTACTACCGATGGTTCTTCGCTTCGTAAACTGATCTTTCTTTTGCCGCCCAACTACAATACTCTTATCTCTTCCCAGTGAAATAGCCAGGGTATCGGCCAGACTCTTGGCATCCAGTACTGATTGGCCTACGTACGCATCCTCAAAGTAAAGGTTTGCTGCACCCTCCAGCAGGTTGTACTGATCCCAGTTGATGATTTTAGCTATCAAAAACGCATCTTTGTCGAGCTTGGGTACGGCGTAATACTCGTACTGGGTTTCAATACTGTACTCCTTCAGGCCGATGGCTAGCTTTTCGCCGTTAGATTTAATTGAGTACGGGGTTTCAACTTCAAACTCCACCGTCGTCTGATTCTCTACGGTGGTAGTAATTATGGATTTCGCTTCTGTATCCTGCTGGCTGCTACGGTTGTTAATGTCTACTCCCGCCACCTTTCCTTGAAGTTGACTCGAGTAGCCCCTTACGATGACTTCACTCAATTGCATTACGTCACTTTCCAGAGCAACATCAATGCGGGTGTCGGTGATCGCTACCTCCTGACTAACCAAACCGATAAATGAGAAAACCAGGGTTTCAGCGTTATTGGGCAGGGTTAAGCTATAGTTCCCCTCCAAATCGCTCACCGTTCCGATGGTGCTTCCCTTCACCAAAACATTCACGCCCGGCAGAGGCTCCTGATCTTCGGCAGAAATTATTCTACCGCTTACTTTTCTGATAGACGTACCGTACGGATTAGGTCTTTTGTACACAGTATTGCGGGCAAAGTTCAGATACCAGGTGGAAAGCTCGGGAGCCACTCCGCTCTGGTTAGGGTTGCCGTTAGAAAAGCGTAGCTTGACGTTCTCCCAGTTTACTCCGGTATTCTGGTACACCTCGGCCTTGTAGTTCAACAAAATTGGCTGGTCTACGCTGGCTACCCGAACATCGTAGTTGGGGTACCAGCCCGCGTTATCTACCAGATACGTAATCTTAAATTTCCCCCGTACTGGTTTCTCGGCTTCCACACCAATTCGTATTTCACCCGTAGGGAGATCCTCCTGGATAAGTGCGTCGGCAATCTGCTTTTCCGTTTTCTTCATTTTTCCTTCAAGCTCTTTTATCTTCTTCTGCACCTCCAATTCTTCGGCTTTGATCTCGGATAACTGCTGATCGAAAAAACCAATGGCTTCCCTTAATAAAGCGAGCGAGCTGCCCCCATCTTGCCCACTTAGGTATTTGTTCTTGTTCAACAGGCTCTGCTTTTCGGCCAGCACTTCCAGTCTGGCGGAATTCCGCTGCACCTCCTGATCTATAGTTTCTATGATTTGGTTCAGACTATCAACTTTATGGTCTTGCGAAAGCTGATCCAGGTAGTTCAGCTGGTGATTCACCGACAGAACTGTAAAGTCTCCCTCGGCATCTACCCGAATGCTTTTGGCATTAAGGTAGGGCGAGAGTGACTTTAGCGTAACCCTTGATTCACCCGGCCTGATGTCAATTTCTCCGGTTCGGGCAATCTGTGCCCCTTTCAGAAATACGGTTACTTCGTTGATGGAAGTTTCCAGTTCGCGCTCCTGTAAAGGCTGCGCCAACGTTTGATTTACCAAGAGAACAAAAAAGAGCAAATACTTCAGTTTCATAGAGCTTTTTTTATATACGATGCCCGTTGGGGTCGTATTCCACAAGCTCAGTTCAAGAAAATTTATTCTGAAGTATTAAAACTCCACTTCGGGTAGTTAAGACTTGCTCGGAAGATAACTACTGCTACGAACGCTCAAAGTCAGCAAACTGGTTATAGATACGGGTCATTTCCTGTACCAATTCCAAGCCTTCTTTGGGTGGGGCCTGCTCAATGACGATGTAGCCGGAGTAACCCTTATCAATCAGGGCCTGAACAATTTCTTCACCCTTAGTGATGCCGGTGCCGTAGGGAACGCTTTTATACGTGCCAAAGGCTACTACATCTTTCAGATCGATATGGTTGATTTTGTGGTGGAAGCGGTCGATGACGTCGAAGTTACTGACACTGGCACCATCAAAGTGGCCCATATCCAGACACATGCCCACGTGGGTAGAGTCTACGGCAGCGAAGATTTTGTCATAATCCTCTATGTTTTCAATATTGTTGTTGGCGTGGTTCTCTACCGCAATCAGTACGTCCATTTCTTCAGCAGCCGGAGCTAGTTCTTTCAGTACCGCAATCACATTTTCCAAACCGCCCTGCTCGCCCCGTCGGGACCCGGTAAACTTTACTCGTCGGCACCCAAGAGCTTTGGTCTGCTCCATCAGCCAGAGCTTATGACCTACGTCTTTCACCACGTTTCCGCCGAAGGAAGTCCCTTGTAGGGAGATGGGCGTCAGTCCGTTTTGGTAGCAGCGTTCGCGAATGCTAGCAATACCCGACGGGGTGATATTACGAGGGTTCCAGACGTTAAATTCCACGTTCCGAATGGGGGTTTGGGGAATAATGTGGAAGGCCGGCTCAAAGTTCTCATCACCAAAGCCATCCAGGCAGATGGTAGCAATGGCTAATTCTACCCCCACCGACTCGACAGCAGAGGTAGGTACCGACAAATTAACACTTAGGCCGCTTCCGGCTAAAGGCGCGGCGGCTAGTACAGAAGCGCTCTTGACAAAATTGCGGCGATTGATATTTTCAGACATCGTTTCAGACTATTTTAGAGAGGTTAGATAAGCAATCAAATCGTTGAATTCAGCAGGAGTCATAGTATTCTCCAGTCCGTCGGGCATAAGTGAGGTGGCGGCGGGCCCGTAGCGTTGGGGTTGCTTATAGGTCACAAAATCGCCGGTGGCTACCATCAGTTCTACATTTTTAAAGCCTACGTCAATCTGGCGACCCAAATGGGTTACCCCACTGCTGTCAGTCACAAACCAACCCTGCCATTCGGGGGCGATCTCCGCCGAAGGTTCCAGAATAGCCATTGCCAGTTGCTGGGCTGACTTACTGCTACCAATGTTCGATAGATCGGGGCCATAGCTGCTGCCCCAGCCGTCGATCTTATGGCAACTTTGGCACTGAGCACTTATTGACTGAAATACCAGGTTTCCACGAGCTGCATTCCCGGTATCATCTACCGCCTGATACCACTCATCACTGGTGGTGGGGCGGTCTGCTTCGGAGCCATCTGTCCGACAGAGTTGCCATCGGGAATTAGCGACGGGGTTGGTCGACACAAACTGAGCGACAGTTTCTTCTACATTTTCCTGACGGCAGCGGCATAAGTAGCCAACCGCAGTTTCGGACAGCAGCTCATTATCTTCATTCAGTATGGAAGCTACTTCGTCGCAGAATGTGGTTGATTGATATTCTAAGGTTACTAACGCTTGCCCCCTTACCAATGGGCTAGCGTTTCGGTCTAAGGCTAGTTGGAGCGTAGCATTAGCCACATCTTCGCTTCGCATAGATTTAAACGCCTGAAGGGTAGCCATTTGCATCGCTTCCGAAGCGGTCAGCAACGCCTCCACCAGAAACTGACGAATCTCAGCCGGATTATCCAGGTACGACAGAGCCAGAGCCCTGATTTCTTCGGCCACATCGGTATTCTGGATGAGATCAGCTAAGTAGGTCGGCGGCAACTTACGCTGCAGTTTCTTAGATTCGGGATTGGCCCGAGTCCGATACTCCTGTACAAACACTGGTTGTAAATGCCTCAGCGTAGCCAGGTAGGTCTCAAACAGTGGTGAAGTTATTTTTCCCGAAGCCAGTAGCTGGTCTACTTCCGAAGAGAGATCATCCCGGGCGTGTTGGGCTACGTAGGTCAACGCTATACGTCGTACCGCCTCATCCTGATCGTTTAGCAGGCGGCGAAGGTCAGCTTCGGAGAGGTCAGACGTTGATTTCAACAATACCAATAATCCTTCTAAGCGTAATTTCGGATCAGTATGCTGAGTGAGAGTCAGTACGTCCTGATAATACGCCGAATCGCGGAGAAGATGGCGGGTACTTGCCCGAACAAACGCATCTTCGGAAGAGAGGTCAGCTAACAAAATCTCAGTATCTCTGGGAGCAAATCGCTGCGAGAAGTGTCCGGATATAATCTCTTCCTCAGTTAAAGCAGTTGCTAGTGGCTGGCTGCTTCCTGACGCTAAGCGCCATACGCGGCCCTGACCGTGGTTAGGGTACTGCCGCACTACCCAAGCGGTAAAGATCATATCGCCCCAGCTATTAGTAGCTAGTGCTACGGGATGAAAGGGGCTATCGCCCTGCAAAATGGTTTTAGCCTCACCCGTAACGGTACTCATTTTTGCTTGAAGCGGCACCCGCACAATAGCGTTTTCTTCCCAAATGGTCACCAGAACGTTTCCGTCGTACTCATTGGAAAAGCTGGTGAAGCTGGCATCGATCAGGCCGGAGGGCGCTTCACCTAAAGCGGCAGCGTAAGGCAAGGTACCAGGTAGTTCGCCGTTCCAGGCCAGAAAGGGATGGATACCACTTCCGCCGTAGAGCGATTGGTAGCCATAATCCCCACCAGGCACAATATCTATCAGTCGGTTGGGACCTCGGCTATCCGGGTCGTTGTCCACCAGCATTAAACGGCCTTCTTTGGTAAATTTTATATCAAAAGGATTCCAGAATCCGGTAGCTATCTCTTCTACCTGACTTCCGTCGGCACGACAGCGGAAGACATTCCCTCCGTCACCGTAGCCTTCTATAAAAGAGCCATCGGTACCTTCAATACGCCAATCCAGCCCCCCGCTATTACCCCGCGATACGTAAAGCCAACCATCGGGTGCGTAGGTTACGCCTAAAATACCCGCGTGATCGTACACACTTTTGGGAGTATTCATTTTCAGTAACTGAGTCTTCTGATCAGCAGCCCCGTTACCATCAATATCCTGGTAGGAATACACACCGTCTTTCTCGGTTAGGAAGATGGTATTATCCGGCCCTACCGCCAGATTCATACCATCGGTAATGCTATCGGCATAGATCAGCCAGGATTCCGGCTTTCCGTCCTGATTGGTGTCTACTCCCTTTTTGATACGATCAAAGGAAGGCCCCGCGTAATCGCTGGGCGGAGAGTGGGTGTGCGACTCCAGTACGTAGATCTGATCCTGATCGTCAATAGCCAGCCCGATAGGCGTCATTATCTGCGGACTGGTAGAAATCAATTCGAGCGTCAGCCGGTCATCCAGCACTTCGGGATAAAACGTAGGCTCGGAATCCGGGGCACCACAGCTCATCAGCCCAGCCAATAAGCCAACTGGTACCAATGATTGAAAAGGAAAATTATTTACCCACATTGAAATAGTAAGAATCTTCCGAAAACTCATATTTATCTGCTCAGATACTTCGCCGGTCGAAACAAAAAGGTTAAGCGAAAGTTAAATAAGATAATCAACAGCAAAATTATCGGAAGTGAAACAATGGCTTAGGAAGATTGATATTCCGAAGATAAGTTGTTCCGAACCCGCTCCAGCAGTTCCCGGGTTTTGGTAATTCCTTCCTCCGGGCTTATACCGTCGCCCTCGTACTCCACTCCTACAAACCCACGGTAGCCATGATCCAACACAATCCGCATCATCTTCTCGTAATCGGTATGAATCTCATTCCCCTGATCGTCGAAATCATGAGTTTTAGCACTAACCGCTTTGGCGAAAGGCATCAATTCTTCTACTCCCAGGTAGCGGTCGTATTCTTCTTGGCAGGGAGGGCGGGGATTCTCCGCCGTAGGAAAGTCCATTTTAACGCAGAAGTTTCCAAAGTCAGGCAATGTGCCTACAATGTCGTTACCGACCATCTTCATTACCCCAGCCAGCCACTCACCGTTGCTGGACAGCCCTCCGTGGTTTTCTACCAGCACATTAATACCGGCATTGTTGGCATACTCGCCTAACTTGGCTAAGCCGTCGGCGGCCAGTTTTTGCTGTTCTTCGTAACTGCCACCACTCTGAGCATTTACCCGAATGGAATGGCAGCCTAAGTACTGGGCAGCGTCTACCCATTTGTAGTGGTTTTCTACCGCTTTCATACGCTCGGCTTCGTCAGGATCTCCTAAAGCTCCTTCCCGATCGCACATAATTAACAAAGCTTCTACTCCAGCATCGGCACAAGCTTGCTTTAGATCAGCCAAATATTGGGGGGTTTCTGCTTTGTCATAAAAAAATTGATTTACGAACTCTACTCCTTCAAATCCCATGTCGCGGGCTTTCTGAGGAAATTGCAGATTGGTTAGCTCGCTGTTGGCGATTACTCGCTCGTAGTCAGAATCGTACAGCTTAGCACGTTCGGGCCAGGGCATACCCCGTAGGTCAGGATTAAATAATGATTTGTTTAGAGACCATTGGGCTAAGGATATTTTATAGAGAGGCTCAGTGGCAGAAGCCATAGTTTCGGAGGCACTTTCTCCGGCCTCGCTATCACTTTGGGTAGTATTGGTTGAGCAGGCGTAGCCAAACAGGCCGGCTCCGGTAGTAATTAGTGCTGATTGCTTAATAAAAATCCGTCGTTGCATAAGTCTTTTTCGCCCTAAGATACAATTTTAGCAGTAATTCCCGAACGAAATGATAATCGGTGGCTACTAACCAGTGGTGCAGTATTCCAATTAGCATCACTACTAAAATTTTACTGGGAAATAGTTTTTAATTTTAGTAACTTTTTCTTTCATTTTAGAAACCTACACAACCATGCATGAATTGAAAAATACCAAATCAACCGGAAAACTCGGGAATAATCGTCTGAATAATAACGGTAGTCAAAGAAAGGACCCACCCATTGGCTCTCCGCTAAGCCGACCGGAGATCAATTGGCTACAGAAAAAAGAAAACCGAACCAAACTGGAGGGTGCTCCGGGCAATCTGTGGATTTCTAATAAACCATTGTGGGTCTCTGAGCTTAGTAACGCCAGTAGAAGTACGAAGGCGGTGGACGACCGAGGTGTTAGCCGAAGCGTACACAAGGAAAAGAAGTATGTAGTCGTTGGTATGCGAGGCGACCAGATTCACCATTTCCACGGGGCCTACCGGAATCAAGCTATCGCGGCTAGCAGCAGCTTTCGCCGAGGTTCAGGCGGCGACCGCCCCAAACCCTCCAAGCCAAGAGAAGAATAATATCGAAAAAATCGGATAGGAGTGCGAGAGTAGGCAGTTATTCAAGATAGCTGTTTCACTCGCGCCTTCTGCTATTTTACACCTATTTTGTTATCTGCGTGATTTCTTGCTATCGTCCTTCCCGGATAAATTTAGTCTCGCACTTCTTCAGCTCCCAAAACAAGTCAGTACAGAGTTAAAAAGCTTAGAATGTTTACAGCCCAAGCTTAATGACAAGCTAAATCTAGAGACATTAAACTGCTATTTCGGCCTGTTGTTGCTCTGCCCACAAACCAGAAATTAGGGAATATATAAATTGATGTTGACTACGAGGGGAGTTTAAGCCACCCTTTTTCTACCCCCCTAAGTAAGAAACATTAGAATTAACACCGGAGTTGTTAACATTGAAATTAGCAGGAATAGTATGAAACAGTACGCTTGGGCATTTCTCTTTTGCCTGGTTAGTATCAATCTAGCAGCTCAGGAGCGCTTCGTTACCATTTCGGGTAAAATTATTGATGCCAGTACTGAGGAGCCTCTTCCCTTTGCATCTGTATATGTGAAAGAATCATCTTTGGGTACTACGTCTAATACTGAAGGAGAGTTTGTGTTCCACATTCCGGAAGAACTGAAAGACAACAAGGTGGTTGTCTCAATGCTGGGGTACACTACACTGGAGAAGTCACCTTCCACTTTCGCAAACGGGGAAGTTATTGAGTTAGCCGAAAATAGTGTAACGCTGGAAGAGGTGGTGGTAAGTGCCGAACGATCGCTAACGGCTAAGCAGATTGTAAGGAGAGCCTATAATTCGCTGGAGAAGAACTACCCTACCGAACCCTATCTGCTAGAGGGTTTTGTACGAGACCTACAGAAAGAAGATAGCACCTACGTGGAACTGATGGAGTACGCTGTACGGATGAAATACCAACCCTATAATGCTACTACCGAACCCAAAGTTGAGTTACAGGCAGTACGTAGAAGTTTTATTGCCGAAAAGCATCCCTGGAACGATGAGCGGGAACGGCAGAACGCCATTTTTGATCTGATTGAAGATGAATTTATCCGCTTCAACTACGGCCCTATTAGGGCTAAACGGGGCTGGGAGTACGAAATGGAGCAGGTACTCCCCTTCCAAAATCGTTACGTATATAAAATCAAAGGACGCAATAAACCCTTTGAAACTGCCCTACTGTACATTGATACTGAAACATTTGCCTTTGTAAGAATGGAACTTACCCGCAGCGCCCACCGAGGTAGGTCGTGGAAGAGGAGACTAACCAACGGATTACAGCAAATGCACTACCGCGTCATTTTTGAGTATCAGGAATATCAGGGGAAGTGGTATCTGAAGTATCAGAAAGAAGAAGATACTTGGCAGGTATACGATGGACTCGAGTCTAAGAAACTACTTTTTACCAAATATCCCAAGAAGGAGCTTTTCGTAAATAAAATTCTCACCGAGAGCCTGGAAACATCCTATTTTACGGCTAATCTACTAATTAATCGTAGTATTGAGAGCCAGGCTAAACCCTATGATCCAAAGTTTTGGGAGCACTATAACGCTCCAACTAAAACTAAAGAACTGAGCACCATTGAAGCCTACCTGAAAAAAGCACAGATCCGAATAGAATAGCTTCTGTTTTCTCTTTACAATGAGCTGATCTTAAATCGGGAAAAATGTGCAATATTGCATTTAAGCCTCAAGAATATAATCATGGACGTAGCTATTGACGTCACTAAAAATCTACTCGACCAATTTTCGCATTATTTACGGCTGATTCCCGAAGGTGGTAATTTCATCATTCATCCGGATATCGGAACCAACAATGCCACCGTTCGCTACGTTACTTTTCCTGGCGAACTTGAGCTTTACCACTTTGGTCTTACCCAGTTTAAGGTTCCTATCAACATGCGATCTGTCAATCCACCGGATACCGAGTGGTTTATCATTCATATCAACCTTTCTAACATCCGTCAGGAAAAGGTAGTGAATGGATCAACCATAACGTTTCAGAAGTACCTGCCTATCGGCTTGTTGCTATACGGACCCAATCTGGTGGTTGATACATTGATACCTCCGGGAGTAGACGCTGAGGTAGCTACCATTCGATTTAGCAAGCAGTTTTTACAAACTTACTTTTCCGGTGTGAGCGAAGTGATTGATGTTAACCGTAACATCGTATTCGAGGATCTGGATCAAAATCTGGAAAGCCTATTCCTACGGGCTTTAGAAACTATTGACCGCAAATTAGAGTGCCACCTACGAGTACTGAAGTTTCTGCAAGCCTTTTTTGAGAAAACTCAACGTCATGATCAATCTGCCGAGTTGGAAGATATACATCCAGACGATCTGAAGGGAATTTTTAAGGTATCAGCCATTTTGCGGAATCCACTTCAGAATGATGCTCCATCCCTCCAGGAATTAGCGCAACAGGCTAACATGGGGGTTACCAAATTTAAGACTACCTTCAAAAAAGTATTCGGTAAGCCCCCGATGGAATACCGTAACCGCATTCGAATGGAATTTGCTCACGAAGAGTTAATCCATCAACGTCAGACTCCCACCGAAGTTAGTTATCGGCTCGGCTACTCCCATCCATCAAATTTTACGGCGGCCTACAAGAAGTATTTCGGCAAACTTCCCTCTGCCCACTAGGTTTTGTCCGTTACCACTAAGGTATTGACGTTTGGCACTAACTCATCAGCCCAATAAGGAAGTACTATTGAGAAAAAACAATTATGAAAACCATTGCACTTCTCTCAACCCTGTTTCTTCCCATTTCTCTGTTTGCTCATTCCGGTGATTCATCGACCATTGAGGAGCAGAACAAACAAATTGCGCGCTCCTTTTATCAAAATTTGTGGTTTACCAACAATACCGATCAGTACGATAAATACGTAGCTGAAACCTATGTTGCTCACGATATTGGCGACCGTAAGAATAGCCAGGAAGTGGCCATTGAGCAAAAAAAGATTGCTGATTTGTTTTGGGAAAACGGTAAGCTAAACGGCCAGATTGACTTTCAAATAGCTGATGGGAATCTAGTGGCTACTCGTTGGACTGGTAAATTCGAACCAAAAACACTGGTAGGGAGAATCTTTATTGGTGAAGGCGAAGTTCCTATCATCAATGTATTTAGAATTGAAGACGGTAAGATTGTGGAGTTCTGGAACCATCGGCACGATATAGATACCAACCAAACCCTGAAATACTCTTTCCGAGGATTCTTGCTCGGCCTATTGTTTGCATTAGTTACTGTTTTTTTGGTCAGTAGGCTAAGAAGAAAACGTCAGAAGGCTGGCTCTCAGGTGAGCTAACTAAACCCGTGCATTGGTTTTACTGCTACAAAGCTGTAAAATGGGACCCCAGTGTCTTTTATATATTAATCTCTCCCCGAAGATAGGTTACGGCCTGACCAATGAGTTCAGTTCGGTCGCCGTGGTCGATACAGGTAAGTTCACCCTTGCGGGCCGAGAGTTGTTGAGCGCTAAGTTGTTTCTTATCCAATCGCTCCGACCAGTAAGGAGTAAGCGTAGTGTGGGCTGAACCGGTCACCGGGTCCTCGTCGATACCGTACTGCGGATAAAAACAACGCGAAACAAAATCTACCTCGTTGCCAGGAGCGGTGACGATAGTGCCTCGCACTTTACCCTGAGCTAAGGCCCGAAAATCTGGTTGGAGCGTTTCTAATTGCTCCTGAGAGTCAATCACCACCAGGTAGTCGGTCTTTCCTCTAAAGGTTTCTTGGGGGGTAAGCTTCAGGCCATCGGTTATTTCTGCCGGAGTTTCTACCGGAGTGAGCGGATCGGTAGGGAAGTTCATGGAGTAGCCTTGGTCAAGTTTTTTCACCTTGAGCATACCACTGCGTGTATCAAAGGCCAACTCGGGTGCGGTATGACCTAACTCAGTATACATAATATGGGCGGTGGCTAGCGTAGCGTGACCGCATAAGTCTACTTCAGCCACCGGGGTAAACCAGCGCAAAGCGTAGTGATCACCCTCCTTTACGAAAAAAGCCGTTTCCGAAAGATTGTTCTCCTCAGCAATGGACTGCATCAGATCATCTGGCAGCCATTCGTCTAGGGGGCAAACCGCAGCGGGGTTCCCTCCAAACACCTTAGAAGTAAATGCATCGGCTTGGTAAATAGGTAGGTGCATAGTCGATTGTTCGATTGTTTAGTTGCTTACATGGTCATTTGTCATTAGTCAATTATCATGACTCATTAACCTTTCTACCCTCTACCCAATTCCGTTTTCCATCTACAAGCAACTACCCTTCAGATTTCGGACCCCGCTTGCCGCGAGGAATATTCTCCAGCACCCAGGATTTACCCCAGTTTTCTTTCTCTTCGTCGGTCCAAAGCTCAGGGAAGAAGATGATTCGCTGGTAGCGAGGCGGCAGGTACTTACGCCAGTTAGTACCGCCCGTAGCCGGTTTATCCTCTTTGCCACTTACCAGATAACGCACCGCCGCTTTGAAATGGGCTAGCGGCCAGTACACATTCGCCAATTGATCGTAAGTACGCAATTCGGCAATTATTTTCTCCGAATGTGGAGACCCCGGCTGAATAAAGGGTTGCATCCGCTGCCGCAGGTTACACTCCCGAAACTCGCCTATCTTAGCCAGTAGCATTTTATCATACTTCTCCTCAAACTGCCGTAGGGTCAGGTTTTTCTTGCCGGTTTTGGTATCACGCGAACCGGCCTTCCAGTACAACCGGTCCAGATATTCACGGTCGGTGCTATCGGCGGATAGCCACAGCACATGATCGGGATGTACCAGGTTAACCGCATCGGTAGAGGTAATCTCAATCAGCCGGTACTGTACCGATTGAAAGCCACTGGAAGGCATCAGTGCCATACGGAACTTGGCAAACTGCTCTCGTTCCATCCCCTCAGTCATCACACTAAAAGAACTTTCCAATTGACGGAAGTAGCGATTGACACGTTGTATTTTATCTAGAACAGTCTTGGGTTCAATCTTACTACCTTCATCTTTCTCTGAGGTTTTATCCGAAGCTCCGGTAAGTTGCTCTAACTCCCAAATAATCAGCTTGAAGTACAGTTCTGTAATCTGATGATAGGTCACAAAAATCATCTCATCCTTCAGGTCGGTCTTTGGGCGCTGTAGGCTGAGCAGAGTTTCCAAATGTACGTAGTCCCAGTACGAAAGGTACTGCGAATGCATCATTCCATCCAGATAGTCGGATAGCTTCTGCCCACTTTTCTCGAATTTAGCAGAAAGTTTTTCTAGTTTCTTGAGTAGTTCGGCGGATATAAACTGATCTTCCATAATGACTTGAATAGGCTAACAGTTCAACGATGCACCTCTTCTCAATGTTGCAAAGGTGCAGGATGCAGGGTGGCTTCAAACTATTGATCGGGCGCCGAGCGCTATGAACTGTGGACTAATAAGCTATAACCCCTGATCAACCAGATATACCAAATACCACTTACGCTTAATAGGTTCGAACACCATTTTGAAGTAAAAGCCCGCACCGGGAGTATAGATTTCGTCAGTTGCCAAGGTATCAGTCACTTGGAGGTTGCGTTCAAACTGGGTGGGATCAAGCTCAAACTCCTTTAGCATAATCCAGTCATCCTCTGCCCACTGGTAGGCCGTGTCCTGTACTTCAGCCGTGATTTTCTGACCCGGCAGCGGAAACTGTACCCGTTGCATCTGAAAGCTGCTATCGGTCAGGAACTGCTGATAAAAGTTTGAAAAATCCTCTTTGGCGGTTCCCACTTTCGCAGAACGGCAGCTTGCTCCTAACAAAAGAATTACCACCAAACCCCGGCAAATGATAGAAGATTTATTCATTAATCTGGGGGGTGGCTACGCGGATTCTTTCTGACGAATTACTTCAACCACCGACTCGATTCGTTGCTGTGTAGCCTGGCTAGGCTCGCAGAGCGGCAAACGTACGTGCGGAGAGCAAAAACCCAGACGATGCATGATTGCCTTGATTGGTATAGGATTGGACTCTATCATCGTCAGCCGCATAAGCGGAAGCAGAGCGTAGAACTGCTGCCGCCCGGCGTCAAGATTTCCATCCAGACAGTTTTGTACGCAGGTACGGAATCCGCTGGGAACACAGTTAGAAACCACCGCAATCACCCCGTCGCCCCCGCAGGCAATAATGGGTAAAGTCAGCGAATCATCACCTGATAGCACGCTGAAGTCTTCCGGTGTTCGCTCAATCACATCCATAATTTGAGACAGATCGCCGCTGGCCTCCTTCACTCCCAAAATCGTTTTATGCTTATCTAGTAAGTGCAGTAGCGTATCGGTCTCCAGATTGACTGCGGTACGTCCCTTAATATTGTAGATAATGATGGGTAAGTTAGTAGCGTGAGCTATTGCCGAAAAGTGACGATACAACCCTTCCTGCGTAGGTCGGTTGTAGTAAGGGTTAATCACCAACTGGCCATCGGCCCCGGATTCATCAGCTACCTCGGCAAACTCAATAGTTTCGCGGGTATTGTTCGAACCCGTTCCGTGAATTACCTGACAGCGTTTATTCACTACTTTTACCGACCAGCGCAGAATCTCGCGGTGCTCATCGTGGGTAAGTGTGGGACTCTCGCCGGTAGTTCCTACAAACACCAGCCCCGTGATGCCGCTGGCAATCTGCTGTTCAATGATTTTCTCGAAAGCCTCCCAGTCAATCTCATTAGATGGGGTAAAAGGAGTGATAACCGCTGTATAAGTTCCTCGAAAAAGCTTTGACATGGACAAAAAATTTCGAGCAATTACCGACGACTAAACGTAAAATCCAAATAGCGAGAGAGGTTAGTCAATGACTAGTAGTTAACAGTCCACAGACAATAGTTTGCAGTTCAGTCAGTGGCTCACGATCATTTCGCATTTAAAGCAGTTCACTGTAAATATCTATATCATTTACCCTTAACCACCTACCATCCACTCTATCAAGTCATTTGGATGATGAACATGTAGATCGGCATACCGAGAGTGATATTGAGGGGGAAGGTGATCGCTAGGGCCATAGGAATATATAACCCAGGATTAGCCTTAGGGGCAGCTAGCTTCATGGCGGCGGGAACGGCAATGTACGACGCACTAGCGGCTAGAATGGCAAACAAAAAGCGATTACCCATTGAGTCGGTTACCGTATCGCTCATAAAGGCTACTACACAGCCGTTGATTAGGGGGATAACAATAGCAAAAATCAGGGAGAACCAGCCATTCTCCAGAAAAGAAGCCAGTTTTTTCCCGCTGGTGATGCCCATATCCAGCATAAACACGTCCAATTAGCCCTTGAATATATCAGTAGTGAAGGGGGCAATTCCTTCGGCCTGCTTGTCGCTGGCTATAAACCCGATAATCAGGCTACCCAGAATCAACATCACACTACCATTGGTCACCGAGTGCTTTACCACTTCACCGAACGGCATTTGATGCTCTTTTTCTTTATTAAAAATCGCAATCAATAATACCCCCACAATAATGGACGGAGCCTCCATCAAGGCCATCACCGCCACCATATGTCCGCCAAAACTCACTTGTTGCAGCTCCAAAAAGGATACTGCCGTAACAAAGGTAACTGCACTCACCGAGCCGTAGGCCGCGGCAATAGCGCCCGCATTAGACACTCCCAAACGTCGGTTCAGAATAAAGAATGTATAGAAGGATACCCCTACGGCCAAAAAGATTCCAAACAGCAATGACCATACAATCTCCATATCCAAGGCCGAATGCGCCAATTCCTGACCGCCCTTGAACCCAATGGAAAAAAGCAGATAGAGTGAAATAAATTTGGAAGAATTAGGAGGAATCTCCAAGTCACTCTTGACCTGAACCGCAAAAATACCCAGAAAGAAAAACAGTAGCGCCGGATTTGTCAGATTATCAATCAGTAGATCCAGATTCATAGACAGACATTAAGGTGATAATTTCGCGGCGCAATATAGTAGTGGAACTACCCGCAGACAACTTTCTGCTACTTTCTTCGGCTTTATCATCTGCCACTAATCCTTAACTCAGGATAAATCCAGATGATTTTGCATTGATTCAAGAAAATAGCACTATACGGTAACCTCAAACTGTTAAATAAGGTTGGCATTATTAGTAATAAAATACCTTTACACTGAACCCTTTACCCTATACCATTATCATATGAGGACTAACCCAAGCCAGATTCGCTTACTGGTACTAGATGTAGATGGCACTCTCACCGACGGGGGGATTTACATTACCGAACAGGGCGATGAGTTTAAGAAGTACAACGCCAAGGATGGTATGGCCATCAAGCGACTAATTCGCAAGGGGCTACCGGTAGCTTTTATCAGTGCCAGCCACAGCATCGAGACCGTACGGAAGCGAGCCCGAATGCTGGGAGTAGAATATTGCTACGTAGGGCAGGAACCTAAAACCCAGATACTAGAAGGATGGATGGAAACGTTGGGCATTCATTACGGAGAAATATTATTTATGGGTGATGATATAAACGATCTGGAAGTGATGCAGAAATCAGGACTCTCGGCTTGTCCGTCAGATGCCTCTCCGCCTATACGGGAGGTAGCCGATAATGTATTGGAACGCAAGGGCGGAGATGCATGTTTTCGAGAGCTAGTGGACCGTTTTTTTACAATTAGCTACGAAAGAGCTTTGTCTATCCACAATTTTTATGGGGCTTACTGGCACTGGCTATCCCGATTATTATACACTTATTTAATTTTCGGCGTACCAAGAAAATTTACTTCAGTAACAACCAATTCCTGAAGAATGTAAAGGAGGCTACTACCTCTAAACTCAAGGTAAAGCATCTGCTGATTCTGCTGGCTCGGCTGGCCTTTATCACCTTTCTGGTACTCACCTTTGCTCAGCCCTACCTACCGGGTGAGAACACTGAAGAAAACGGAGCCGGAGAAAGTCCACTGGTATATCTCTATCTAGATAATTCCCTTAGCATGTCGTCCGAACTGGCCAACGGGGTACGAGGCATTGATCAGGGGGTGAGTTTTGTGGATGAGATTGCCTCCTACTATCCTCGTAGTACTCAGTATAAGTTACTAACCAACGGTTTTGGAAGTTTCTCGCGAGTAGCCAAAAGCAGTGAAGAAATCATTGACGCTGTGGCTGATGTATCGCTTACTGGGGTAGCGCGTAGCACCGATGAAGTGCTCCAAAAGATTCAGAGCGATATTCAGGTGGGTAGCCTGCAGGGCAACGAAGTGAGCCAGGCTGATGTATACCTGATCTCTGATTTTCAGAAATCTACTACTGGCGAGATGAGTGAGTTAGGAACGGATACTACCTTACAGGTAAATCTAGTACCGGTACAATCTTCTTTTCGGCAGAACGTATTTGTGGATTCAGTCTATCTGGCTAACCCCTTTATTATGGCGGGGCAGACCAACGAGTTAGCAGTAAACCTACGTAACGAAGGTGGTGAAGCCGCCGAGGATCTAATTGTACGTTTACTGATCAACGAGCAGCAGGTAGCGAGTGCCAGCGCCAGTATTAACTCTTTTTCTAGCGGCACCATTACCTTCCCGCTGAACTTTCCGCTGGAGCAGCAGAACCAGTGTCAACTGGTGTTTGAGGACTACCCAGTCACCTTTGATAACGAGTTTTTCTTTACCCTAAATTTGGGTAATAAGATTAACATTCTGGAGATTACTCCTAACCTGACCGGCAATCGTTTGAACAGTAGCACCAACGTAGGTAAGGTGTATGCTAATGAAGATATCTTTAACTTTCAGTCGTACAGCATCAATAATCTGGATTATAGTCTGCTGGATAATACCGACTTGCTTATTCTCAACGAGATAGAGGGTGCTAATCAGAATGCATCGGTATTGCTGCCCTACATTCGGGAGTTTCTAGAAGACGAAGGACACATGGTATTTATTCTTCCTTCCAGTGGCGACGTTTCTTTTTTGAGTGAGATTACCCGTAATACCTCACTGGCTGCTCAACGCCAAACCTATACCGATTCTACCGGAGTGCGAACTATTACGCTAGCCAATCCCGATCTAGCCAATCCATTCTTCGATAACATGTTTGAAGGGCAAGCCGGAAACTTTGATATGCCCTTTGCTGTACCGCTGGTGAATCATAATTTACCGGGAAGCTCCCTACTAAGTTACCGTACTGGTGATCCGTACTTACTCTCACTACGCACCCCCTATACCAGCAGCGATCAAGTTTTTGTGTTTAGTACGCCGTTACGGCAGGAGTTTACCAGCTTGTACCGCCACGCTATCTTTGTGCCGGTAATGTACCGGTTGGCTTCTATGAGCAAGTCACTGGATGTGCCGTTGTACTACGCTATGGATGAGAATACGCTGACGCTGGAAACATCCCGATTATTAGATTCAGCCAGTAGAGAAGCAGGTGGACAGCGCTATTTATACAAGCTTCGGCATAACGAGCAAGAGCTGATTCCTATGCAGCGCGTGGTAAATGGCCGGTTATTAATGGAAGTGCCCCAGAATATTATTGAAGCCGGCTTCTACGATCTGATCCGCACCGAAGAAACTGCCGAAGCGGCGAATAACGCCGTGGACTTACTCTCACTATCATTCAATAATACCGAAGCTGAGTCTTTAGTGGCACAATATTCTATTGATGAGCTAACCCAGCGGATTGAAGGACTAGAGAGAGTATCATTGTACGAAGCGGAAGACATAGAAGAGTTTACCTCCCTAATACAGTCCAAAAACGATCAGGTAGCCCTGTGGAAGTATGCTTTGCTGATTGCGTTGTTGTGTTTGTTAATCGAGATTTTATTGATTCGGTTTCTTTAGTTGATAGCGCTCGGCGCCCGATCCACAGTCCACAGTTTTCGTGGATCAGTAGTGTTTATCGCTAATATAGGTCGCTTGTAGCTAAAGTTCTATATTGGTGACCGGGTCTAAGAGTTTATAGCAGTAGACTATGACCTATTGACTTGAAATAATAAACTGTGGACTGTAGACCGTCGACTGTGGACTATTAAGAAGATTCCACTATTTTTGCCCGCAGCTATTGATCTTCCTATGAACGTCTGGTTAAAGTCTGTCACCTTACTTGAGTCTTCTTCCCCTCTTCATCAGCAGCGTGTCCATTTAGTTATTCAGGACGGAGTTATTAGCCGGTTAGAAGCCGCCGGCGATAGCGATCCGGATATTCAGGCTGACCGCATTATTGAAGGCAAAGAAGTGCGGGTATCGATGGGCTGGCTGGACATGCAGGCCCACTTTGGCGATCCGGGACTGGAGCATAAAGAAGATTTACACTCCGGTAGCCGGGCGGCCGCGGCCGGAGGCTTTACCGAAGTGGCGCTGGTACCCAATACCGAACCGGTGCTGGATACTAAAAATGATCTTCACTACCTACGGAGCCGCTCTTCCGATCTGGTTAAGATTCATCCGCTGGCAGCGGTAACCCGCAACACCGAAGGGCTGGAGCTCACGGAGATGATTGATCTACACGAAGCTGGGGCAGAGGCCTTCTCTGATGGACTGCAAGCACTTACTCACCGGCAGGTACTGCTAAAAGCCCTACAATATACCCAGAAATTTGATGGACTGCTGATTAACCGGCCGGAAGATACCCAACTTACGCAGTTTGGAACCATGCACGAAGGGGTGCAAAGCACCCGGTTAGGAATGAAAGGCATGCCTAGCCTATCGGAAACGCTGGCGGTAGAGCAACATATTCGCCTGTTGCAGTACGCCTCGGAGTTTGCTTATCAGAATCCGCCCCGGTTGCACCTCAGCAATATTTCGGCAGCTAAAGCAGTAGCTTTAATTAAGGAGGCTAAGCAACAAGACTTGGCAATTACCTGTGATGTGGCGGCTCATCAGTTGGTGATGACTGATGATCTATTGGCCGATTTTGATACTCACTATAAAGTAAACCCGCCGCTGCGCACCGAAGTCGACCGACAGGCGTTGCTAGAGGGGTTGAAAGACGGGACGATTGATGTAATCGTCTCCAGCCACCAGCCCCAGGATTTGGAAAGCAAACGTTGCGAGTTTGATCTGGCCGAATTTGGGATGTTGGGGTTACCTACGTTTCTACCCATGCTGGCGCAGGTGGTTTCGGAATCATTACCCTGGTGGTCGTTACTAGATCGTTGCACTCATCTGCCCCGCGAGTTGCTGAAGCTGCCGTTGCCCAAACTTGCCGAAGGTGAGGTGGCTAATTTGACTGTATTTGATCCTACCCAAAACTGGGAGTTGAACGAATCAAGCAGCCCGTCTAAATCTGCCAATCATCCCTGGTGGGGGAAAACACTGACCGGACAGGTACTGGCCGTATTCAATGCTCATCAACATTATCTGGTCAATGGCTAATTTGGGGCATTCCGGGCGCGCTCTGCTACAAACCGGCCTGAAGTTTGGGTTAGTGGGTAGCGTAATTGCCATCGGTTTATTCTTCGCGATGCAAGCTCTGGGTGAAAATCCGCTGATCTGGACGGGGCCTAAGCTGGTTGCCTATATTGTTTTGTTTCTTTTTTTTCCGCTGCTGGCCACGGTGGAGTTTCGCCGTTATCATCTGGTGGGGAAATGGAAGTTCTGGCAGGGCCTAGTGCTGGGCATCCTCGTATACGGCACTATCTGCATTCTTACTTTGGTAGTAGCACTGATCGTGATGCAGGTAGATATGAGTCTGGTTGAGTCGTACCGCGAAATGTCACTGCAAACGCTGGAAGGAAACCGGGAAGGGTTTATCGAGCAGTTTAGCGAAGAACGCTATCGGCAAACCAAAGAAATGGTACTAGCTACTTCCGCCGAGGAGATTGCACTGGATGATTTTCTGAAGAAGCTGTTGCTCGGGTTTTTTCTTACGGTTACTATCGCCTTAGCGCTTAGTATCATTTCATCTTTACGCGCTCGAAGCACCCCGAACCCGTAAGTTATCGTATCTTTGTACACTAATACAATACTAACTTTTTCTTCCTATGAGCCATAACCTAAAATACGGCCTGTTTCTGGGATTCATCAGTATAGCCCTCACCCTGTCTATTGTTATGATTGACCCTACCTTGATGGTGGCCACCTGGTTTCAGATACTGAGCCTGCTAATCAATATTGCCATAATGGTGATAGCTGGGATTGAACTACGTAAACAACAGGGTGGGTATCTGAGCTTTAAAAATGCTTTTGTCTCTACCCTGATTATTATCGCTATTGGCTCGGCAATATCTACGGTATACAGTATTATTCAATTCAACGTTATTGACCCAAGCTTAAAAGAAACGATTTCTGAAAGTGTCATTAATCGAACCGTAGGTATGCTGGAGAATTTTGGGGCAGATGACCAAGTGATTGATGAAGCGGTAGCCAATCTTGAGGGTCAGGATACTTTTGGAACTCAAACCCTACTGATGGGTTATCTTTATAGTCTTGTTGGTGGTGCAATCATTGCACTAATTATTGCGGCTATCGTTAAGAAGAAAGAACCGGAATTTGATTAATGAAGAAAGACCTATCCGTAGTTGTTCCGCTGTATAATGAAGAGGAGTCACTGGTAGAGTTATGTGACTGGATTGCTCAGGTGATGGATAATCACGGCTTTCGCTACGAAGTGCTGCTGGTAGACGACGGTAGCCGGGATCACTCCTGGGAGGTAATTCTGGAGCTTGCCGAAGCTAACCCTAATGTGCAGGGCCTACGTTTGAATCGTAACTATGGAAAGTCGGCGGCGCTGCAAACTGGATTTACCCACGCCCAAGGCGAGGTGGTAATTACCATGGATGCTGATTTACAAGATAGCCCCGACGAAATACCAGAACTATACGCCATGATTCAGGAGCAAGACTACGATCTGGTTTCGGGCTGGAAAAAAAAGCGACACGACCCCATTAGTAAAACGATTCCCTCTAAGGTGTATAACTACTTTGCCCGGGTTTTTTCGGGTATTAAACTGCATGATTTTAACTGCGGGCTGAAGGCTTACAAGAATAAAGTTATAAAAAGTGTGGAGGTATACGGCGAAATGCACCGCTACATACCCTTCATTGCCAAGGGCAACGGCTACTCAAAAATAGGCGAAAAAGTGGTTGAACATCGCGCCCGAAAATACGGTACCACTAAGTTTGGCCTGGAGCGCTTTATCTTCGGCTTTCTTGATCTGCTATCCATCAACTTTGTGTCCCGCTTCAAAAAGCGCCCCATGCACTTTTTTGGCACTCTGGGTTCACTCTCGTTTCTGTTTGGCTTGGTGGTGACGGTCTGGCTGATTTTCGATAAGATATACCGGATACATAATCAGTTGCGGGTGCGAGAAGTTACTGATCAGCCGCTATTCTATCTGGCGTTAATTGCGCTGGTAATCGGCGTACAATTGTTTCTGGCGGGTTTCTTAGGCGAAATGGTTACCATCTATTCGGATAAGAAAAATGATTACCTGATTGCTGAAACCACCACTCGTCAGGCGGAAAGCAAAATGGTGTAACCATGTTCTATTCGCTGATTATTCCGGTATATAACCGCCCCGAAGACATCCGGGAAGTACTGGAAGGTTTAGTCCAACAGACCTACACCCAGTTTGAAGTAATTGTAGTAGAAAGCGGGTCTACTGTGAAGTCAGACGAAGTAGTAGCCGAATTTCAGGATCAACTGGATATTCGCTACGCTCCCACCGGAAATCACGGCCAGGGTTTTTCCCGCAACCACGGTATGAGGCAGGCCAAGGGCGATTACTTCATCATTCTGGATTCGGATATCATTATTCCAGCTGACTATCTACTCCACGTACACCAGGGTATTCAGCAGCAGCAACTGGATGCGTTTGGCGGTCCGGATCGGGCGCACTCGTCCTTCACTCTGGTACAAAAGGCGGTAGACTTTGCGCTGACTTCCTTACTGACTACGGGCGGAACCAGAGGGAAGAAACGCTCGGCGGGTAAGTACTTTCCGCGTAGCTTTAATATGGGTTTTTCGCGGCAGGTATACGAGGCTACGGGCGGCTACCGCTTGCCCAACTGCGGGGAAGATATTGATCTGAGCATTCGGATGCTGGAGCAGGGCTTTAGAGTGGGGCTTATTCCGGAGGCTTATGTCTACCATAAACGTAAGCGAAGTCTTTCGGGCTTCTGGCAGCAGATGGTGTGGTTTGGCAAATCCCGCATTAACCTAGCGCGCTTATTCCCAGGTAGTCTGAAGTTAATTCACCTGTTTCCGCTGGCTTTTTATGCTTATCTACTACTGATGCTGGTGCTGCTAGTGATTGCTCCACCGCTGGGCAAATTGACGGCGTTAGCCTTAGCGGTTTACGCCTTTGCTGTATTTCTGGAAGGAAGTATCCGCTACCGTTCAGTAGGGGTAGGGGTGCTAAGCATCTTCACGGCTTTTACCGTTTTTTTGGGCTACGGCTATGGCCTGGTAAAGTACCAGCTACAGCAGCGGGAACCCTACACCCAGCCGGTTCAGGCGCATCAGTAGAGAAAAAAGTTTGGAGTAGGGAAAGTTGTGTCACTGAAACCGCTTTTTTTAGGGCTGAAAGTCAGGATGGTTGGCATCCTTCTCCGATACAATAGGTTGCTGGGTCGGCCAGTTCACGTTAAACCTAGGGTCGTTCCAGCGGATACCGCGCTCTTTGCCCGGAGCATAGAATTCAGACACTTGATAAAATACCTCGCAGTCGTCTTCCAGCGTGATGAACGAGTGGGCAAAATGTTCGGGTACGTACAGCGCTCGGTGATTTTCGGCCGATAACTCTACCGCCACGTGCTGACAGTAAGTGGGCGAATCTTTCCGCAAGTCAATAATCACATCCAAAATACTACCCCGAATGCAGCGAACAGTCTTGGCCTCCTCAGCCCCTTCCACTTGATAGTGAAAGCCTCGTAACGTGTGCTTCTGTTTGGATAATGATAGGTTACACTGAGCCACCGTCGGATTTAGACCGTGCTCACGGAATTCATTCGCGCAAAATGCTCGGGAAAAGAAGCCGCGCTCGTCCTCAATTTTCTTTAAATCAATAATATAAGCTCCGGATAATTTAGTTTCGGTAAAGATCATATGCTCGATGGCTCTATTGTTCGATTGCTCAATTGTTAAATATAGTCACTGGTCATTAGTCATTGATTGCACATTGTTAATTGTGTTCCATTCTTCTTCTAAAATAGCATATTCGTAGTTGTCTACCCACTGGCCCCGGATGGGTAACACCTTTCGTTTGCTGCCTTCCCGCTGCATACCGACTTTTTCTAACACACGCATAGAAGCTAGGTTTTCGGTTGCGCAGCCCGCCCCTACCCGGTGTAAATGTAATTCTTCAAAGCTAAATTTTAGAATCGCGTTGAGGGCTTCAGTGGCTAAACCTTGCCCCCAGCGTGCCAGAATCAGCTTATACCAAACTTCCCCCGACTTAAATCGCTCTTCTCCCAGATGTAGGGCAATTAACCCAATAAACTGCTGAGTGGCTTTATCAGCAATTCGCCAGGTAAAGTGCTGGTTAGGTTCAGCTTGTTGTTGACGGAGCCACTGCTGTACAATAGCCTCGGTAACCGTTTTGTTTTCGGGAATTCCCAGCGTATTGTACCGATCAGTTTCCGGCAAAGAGTGCAGATGATGAATATCATCCAGGTCATCCCGGGTGATGATTTTTAGCTGAAGCCGGTTGGTAGTTAATCTGAGTTGCTGATTCTTGGATGAAGACATATCACTGAATCAAATCCAGACGATGCCTGAGCGTACGGAGGCGGACGCACTGGTCGCCGTCAAAATCCTGCTCGCTGAACTGGTGTTCGGTGAGTTTTTGGTGTAGCTCCTGCATACCTTTTTGTAGGGTGTATTCCAGTTGAAAGTTCGGCAAGACGGAGTTGAGTAAATCAAAGTTGACTTTATAGTTGCGGGGGTCTTCACCTACCTCACCGGTGTAAACGATCTCGGCTTCGGGTAGCAGTTTCTGCACTTCATCGGCCACGTCTTTCACCTGAAAGTTCTCCTCGTTGCCACCCACATTCACAATCAGGTTATGCACTTTGTCGCGTGCAGCTTCGGCCAGGGCCACGAAGGCATGGGCGATGTCTTTGCAGTGAATGAGCGGGCGCCAGGGCGAACCGTCACTTTTGATGGCGATATTGCCTTTTGCCACTGCGCAGGCCAGTAGGTTGTTTACCACCAAGTCGATACGGAACATGGGCGAGTGACCGTAGGCAGTAGCGTTGCGCAGAAAGGTAGGCGAGAAAGTATCGTCAGCTAGCGCAGAGATGCGCTTCTCAGATTCAATCTTGGATTTAGCGTAAGCCGTTAGTGGATTCACCGGATCGCTTTCGTCCATATCCAATTTGGCTCCCTTGCCGTAGATAGAGCAGCTACTAGCAAACAGGAAGCGGAGCACTCCGGCCTCTTTTGCCAGTTCGGCCAATCGCACTGAACCTTCCAGGTTAATCTGATAAGTAAGTTCTTCATTTACGTCACCCATCGGGTCGTTAGAGAGTGCGGCCAGGTGCATTACCGCATCATGGCCGCGTAAGTCTTCTACCGTCAGATTGCGCACATCGCGTATCCACTCCTGTTGGGGCTTCACCACATCTTCCCAACCCGTGCCTTCGTAGAGGTTAATATCGCAGCCGGTGACGGTATGTCCCTTTTCAATTAACAGGGGTACTAAATGTGCGCCGATATATCCTTTATGGCCAGTGACCAGTACGTTCATGGTTTATTCTTTAGCATGTAAAAAATAGTGGTAGCCTCTTCCTGAAAACGCTGCGTCAGCGAATAGTTCACCACCGATTTGAGTTTTTCGGCACTCACCCGCAAGTCATCGGGATACTGTGTCGTGTCCTGCTCATTCGTTATAATGGACAGTTGCTTTCCGTATTCCTTCTGGTAAGCAGTTTGCACCTCCTGAGCTACGTCTAGCATAGAAAATGTCTGCTCCCCGCAAATATTAAACGTATCATTGGGGGCTTGGGGTAGCTTTAACACCTGATCTACGATGCGGCAAACGTCGCCCATCCAGATAAAATCGCGAGTGGCTTTACCGTTAGATTTTAGTACAATCTTCTCTTCCGTAGCTGCCATGCGAGCCAGATCGTTTAGCACCAGATACCACTTGGAAGAATCGTAGTCTTTGGGACAACCGTAGCTGTTAGTGAGCCGAAAGGTGGTATACGGTAGCTGTTGGTTGGCGTGAAACTGCTTCACGTAGTACTCAGCAAACAGATGCGTGCTGCCATAGTCGTTTTTTGGTTCGGGGAGTAGGTCTTCGGTAATCAATCCGCTACGGCGACCATAAATTTGAAAAGTTGAAAAATATATGAAATGCGGCTTAGTTTCGGAGTAGCCAGAAAAATGCTCCAGCAGGTTGCGAGTTCCTAGCGCGTTTACCAGTAAGGCATCCTGGACAAAGTTGGGTTTAAAATAATCGTTTACACTGGCGGTATGGATGACTGCATCGAACTGCTGTGATGATAGCACATTTTCTACCTGCTCAGCACTTGAAATGTCGCAGGTAATCAACTGAAACTTAGCCTCAGTCAAAATAGACCGTTGGCGGCTAGTGAGTACATAAACTTCGTAATCGGACTGCTGAGCGAAGTAGTCGGTTAACCAACTTCCTAGGTTTCCTAATCCGCCAGTGATTAATAGTTTTTTCATGAATTACCAGATTTTCCAGCGGGGTTGCCCTTCACTCCACATCGTTTCCAGCATACGCTTGTCGCGCAGCGTATCCATACACTGCCAGAACTGATGGTGTTTGTAAGCTACCAATTGCCCATCGTTTACTATCTGATGCATAGGCTCCCGCTCAAACATAATATGGTCACCTTCAATGTAATTCAAGGCTTCAGGCTGGCAGACGAAGAAGCCGCCGTTAATCCAACCGCCTTCGCCTTCGGGTTTTTCTTCAAAGCTCTGTACTAATTGGTTTTCGCCGAATTTCATGGCTCCAAACCGACCTTCGGGCTGCACTGCCGTCATAGTAACTAACTTGCCGTGATTTTGGTGGAAGCTGGCTAATTCTTTGATATTTACATTCGATACTCCGTCGCCGTAAGTAAACATAAAGGGTTCGTCGTTCAGGTAGGGCTTGGCTCGTTTGAGCCGTCCACCCGTCATGGTGTTGAGTCCGGTATTAATTAGGGTAACCTTCCAGGGTTCAGCATCGTGCTGGCTGTGCGATTCTACCCGATTGTGGGCAATATCGATAGTGACATCGTTTTGGTGCAAAAAATAATTAGCGAAGTATTCTTTAATCACGTAGCCCTTGTAGCCCAGTAGAATGATGAAGTCGTTGAAACCGAAACTGGAGTAGATTTTCATGATATGCCACAGAATGGGACGCCCACCAATCTCCACCATCGGTTTGGGAATGGTGTGGGTTTCTTCGCTCAGTCGAGTACCGAATCCTCCGGCTAAAATGAGTACTTTCATGGGTCAATAGTTCGATTGTTCAATGGCTCTATTGCTGACTGTTAAATTGTCATCACTTCAGACTTCCGTTTTCTAGCTTCCAACTTCTTTCTTTCGGCAAAAGTAAATAATCTCATCGTCTAACAAGGCGTAGCGTTGGATTTGTTCGGGAGAAAAACGCTCTACGTAGTCGTCTTCGGTTACGTCAAATCCGGCTTGCTGTAGTCGGGAACCGTAATCGTGGCCGTAGCGGCGTACGTGGTCATCTTGTCCGTAGAGCCGCTCCCGCTCTTTAGGGTCAGTTACCGAAGGGTCTTCCTGAGTGACCGGAATATCGTAGGTAGGAGACTGATTAATCGCCCAACCAACCGGCTTCAGCACCCGATAAATCTCACTCATACAGCGAATATCGTCGGTTACGTGCTCCATCACGTGGTTGCAGATCACCACATCAAACGAATTATCGCCAAACGGTACGTCGTGCAAATCCATTTTAATATCCGCCCAGGGTGAATCCAGATCAGCCGTTGTGTAGTCTAGCGATTTCATGGCTGAGAACTTCGGAATGTAGCAGATTTCGGGAGCTACGTGCAGTAGTTTTTTAGGTTTATTGAAGAAATCGGTCCTGTCTTGTAAATACAGCCATAGCAGTCGGTGACGCTCCAGTGTCAATGAACCGGGACAAAGAGCATTTTGGCGGGTTTCAATCCGGCCGTAGGGTAAAAATTTTCGGTAGCCCCGCTCATCTACTGGGCAGAATAAGCGATTTCCGCGATAAAAAAAAGCCGCTACCCCGAGCAGCGGCTGGCTAATTGACTGCAAATACTTACGTGGTATATATCGGATCGCCCAACGGATCAACCATTTCATAGCGCAAAGATAGTAGATAGCGAGAGATCCCCCTAATTAGATTATTTCAAGAAAAATTATACTATAATAATACTAATAGGATGTTAGAGCGAACAGGTATTTGAATTAAATAAAGTCTTTCTATTGTACAATTATTAGAACAGTACACCAGGGAATAATACTCAATTTTACTTAGGAACTTTCTTTGCACCGGAGAAATTAATATGATTGTTGTCTAATATTCGCTTATTAGTATGAGAACACTGAAGTTTAAAACCAATATCCAGGAGATGAGTTGTGTTGATCGCATTGCCTCTTACCTGGATAATGTTAAAGATATTATTTCCTGGTCGGTTGATACGAATGCTGAAGATCATCTACTGGTTGTACAAGGATACGAAAAGCTTCAGCCTCGTGACGTTGTAGCAATTATTAATCTCGCTGGCTTCTATGCGAAGCCAATAAAAAATAACCTATTAAAACGACTGCTGCTTATTTAGCCTCATTCGGCTTAAAATAGTTTCTTCCGATTTGGTATTTATGTTCCGACTTGAGTAAGTCTTCTGTTTTAGGTTGCTCATCAGTTCGGCACAGCTCCTTGAGTAGATCCCTATTGGTATTCCAGTCGGCACCATCAAAGAACTCAGTTCCTTTGTGATCACGCACTTTGTACAGCGATTTTTCGCGGTAGCAAGTACCAATGTACACGTAATCTAGCGCTTGGGTCTGTGCCCAGTCAATCACTTTCCACATCATCCACTTACCTAGCGAGTGCGACCGCATGTACTCAGTATCGTAGAAAGAATACCAGTAGTGCAAAGTACTGTCAGTAATGACCGCAAATACGTAGCCTAACACCTGCTCAGTATTGCGGAAGGTAAAAATGTGGCTGATCAACCCCCGGCTAAGTACGTACTGTAAACGATCAGCTTCCATGCTCCCACTTGAGAAACGCTCCTCGGCATAGTCGGTGCAGAACGCTAGAAATTCGGGATCGGTAATATCAAACTCTGACTTGGGCTGCACCAGCATCCCGGCTTCTAGAGGCTCCATCTTACGATCTACCCGCCGGTTCTCGGAAAGGGTTTTAAATTCGGATAAATCTACGCGCAGGCTGCGAGCCAGATAAAATACGTCTTCGTTCCACTCTACATCACCAGTGTAAGGTAAAAATCCTTTATCGTATATCTCGGGAAGCTCCTTCTCGGTTTCTTTTACGCAGTATACCGCGTAGGAGAAGGTATAGGAAGAATAGTCGGATTGGTACTCGGAGAAAAGTATTTTCATAGAAAGCTGAAAAAGTACTTAACGAAAAGGTCTCTTCGGGTAAGCTAGTGGATTAAGGTTATAATTCTTCTCGGACATAAAAATATAGTCAATCGGGTTGGGAACTAATTCCTGTTGCCGGATAATAGTACTGATTTGACCACGGTGGTGGGTAGCGTGATTTAGTATGTGCCATAGTACATCGTCGATCTGATTCTGAAACCATTCACCCTTACTGTTCTTATAGGTGACAATCTGCGTTAGATCTTCGGTATCGTCCAAAAATTGCTTGGTAACTTCCCAGGCTTGTTGATTCATATTTAGCCATTCTGAACAGTCGTGCTCCTGCCACACCGGATAAGGAGATGGTTCGCCCTTAAGTCGGGCTAGCCAAGTATAATGAGCATTCAGCAGATGGCTCATCCAGGAGTTAATCTGCGAATGGTCTAATGAATTCTTATCCAGATAATGAATAAGGGCTTGATTAGTATCGTGGTGGTATTGGTACAGACGTTTGAACATGGTAGGCTTACTTATCGGGTCAAGTTATCACTCTTTTTTCCTACCTCCAAAGATAGCATGTCCAGAAAACATCCAATAGACATCTACCGAAAGGAATCCTGCCTCTTGTAACCAAAGAAGTTGGTCGGGTAACGTAGAGGGTTGGTCAATTGGATCTTCATCGGGATAGGCAAAATAATTCCAATGATCTTTGATAAATACCTGATAGGAATCAGGATGATGCTGTTCCCGAACGTATTTATCCCACTGCTGGGCCGCTATCTCGAATCCGGCCGAACTGGCTGGTTGCACAATATCCGCAATGTAGAGTGATCCACCCGGAGCCAGTGCCTGGTAAATATCTCGGTATAGCTGCTGCTTTCCGGCATCATCCAGATGATGAATGAGTAATGACGAAACTACCGCGTGTACCGGAAACGAGAATTGCCGCCAGCCGGTAGCGGCTAAGTCGAACTGCTGAGTGCGAAATCTATTTTGGTATGCACCAGCTTGCTCGGTAGACTGAGTGAGCATAGTAGGCGAACCATCGTAGCCATATACAATAGCCTGAGAATACTTTTCCAGCAAGTGGTAGCTCAGTAAACCGGCTCCGCAACCCAAATCTATTATATTAGCCAAAGACGGTAAAGGAGCAATTAGTTCACCGATAATACGCTGCTGCTCCGGTCGGAAGGGGACAAAGTCGTTGCCGTACTGGATAAAATCTTTGGAATTTTCTTCGGTCCAGGCGTTTTCCATATTGATAGTAGTTTTTTCTATGTAATCTACTGAGCCTATGTGGTTAGTGCTTTTTGCCACAGTAGGAACATATAGCACATAGATTAATTTTCAATAATAAAGACATACGAAGCCAGAGGCGGAAGATTTATCGGAATTCCGGAGTCGCCTTCACTAATAATTACTTCTCCAGTATTCATGGTAGTGGTAGTTTCTGTTTGGAAAATATCGCGTAGGGTATACGACTGATCTTCGGATAAGCCTATCGCCTGTATCGCCGTGCTCGGAATTTTTAGGTTAAACTCCTGCGTTTGATTAGCATTAAAGTTAGATACAATCAACAGCTGCTGATTAGCAGCAAACCGGAGAAAAGCGTATATCTGATCACTGTAGCCATCGGTGAAGTGCTTATTGTGACTATGTAAGTCATAGAAGTACCCTGCCTTGATAGCTTCCTCCTGCGCCAGATTGAGTAATGTCTTATAGAAATTGCGTAGTTTTCGTTGTTCTTCGCTGAGTTGCCCGCCGTCGTAGGCACCGCCGTTTACCCATTTCTGGTGTTCGGGCACTCCCCAGTAATCAAAGATTGTAGTGCGACCATCGTCAACGCTGAAGCCGGATTCTCCTTCGGCTGGCTCGCCTACCTCCTGCCCAAAGTACACCATCACCGGGCCGGTATGCCAAAGAGTGCTCACTACCATCGCCGGTTTGGCTCGCTGCGGATCATTCCCGAAGAAGCGGGAAGCAATGCGCTGTTCGTCGTGGTTTTCCAGAAAACGTAGCATATTACGGTTCTTGTCCCGCAAAAACTGCCAGATATCGGGCAGATGAGTCACTGAGCCTCGTTCTTCAATGACTGCCCGTAGGGTGTCGTACAATTGCACTTTGTCATAGAGGTAGTCGAAGCGACCGGTATCGATATAGTTGCGGTACTGCTCGGGATTGTAGATTTCAGCGATGAATACGATATCAGAATGTTGCTCTTTGACTTTGGGGATAACCCACTTCCAGAATTCTACCGGAACCATCTCGGCCATGTCGCAACGAAAGCCGTCTACATTTTTTCCTGCCCAGTACAGCAGAATGTTCAGCATTTTATGCCAGGTATTTGGAATAGGATCAAAGTGGGTTTGACGGTCGTTAAGATAATCCACTCCGTAATTGAGCTTCACCGTTTCAAACCAATCGTTTACTCTAGGTTGAGCGGTAAACTGGTCGTTGCCGGTCGCTTTAGCTGGACTTTCTTCAAAATTACCATCTTTGGTAGGAAACGTATGATCGCCTAGCGACTGATATTCCGCCGGAACCCTAAACGATTCTCCTACTATATAGTAGAAATTATTATTGGGCGAAAAAGTCTGCTGAGTATCGTCGCTCGTACCAAAGTCCTCTACACCATTGGGCTTGGCATCCGATTGATAGACACGGGCCACGTGGTTGGGTACAAAATCAATAATTACCTTTAAACCCTGATCGTGAGTGCGTTGCACTAAGGTTTCAAACTCAGTCATACGGTTATTCACCTCTTCGGCCAGATCGGGATTTACGTCGTAGTAGTCTTTAATGGCGTAAGGCGAACCGGCCCGGCCTTTCACCACGTCGGCATCGTCCAGCGGAATTCCGGCATCGCGGTAGTCGTTGAGCACGGCATGCTCGATCACTCCGGTGTACCAGACATGAGTAACCCCTAGCCCCTTTAGACTGCTCAGTGCAGCTTTGTTAATATCGTTGAATTTACCCAGACCGTTCTCTTCGGCCGTGCCCCAGACTACGTTATTGGTTTGGGTGTTACCAAACAAGCGAGTGAAGACTTGGTAGACCACCATTTTCTGCGCCTCATTGATAGGCTCTTCAATAAGCAGATTGGGGTCTTGAGCGGCAATTGATTGAAGTTGTTCAGTGTTCACGGCGGTTTCGGTAACGGTAGACGATAGATTACAGCTGCTTAGCCAAAGTAACAGAGCTAAAACAAGAGTCGGGTGGTTCATGTTGATTATTTTACCGCAAATTTATTAGAATAAAGTTGATCATAATAAAAGCAGCTCTTCGCTGTTAAGTATAGGAAAAGCTTAGTATTTTTCAGAGAACCTAACCTAACCCGTCATGCGCGGACTATCAACACTCACCCTTTTTCTGCTCGGCAGTCTTATTTCAGCCTCCACTGTTTATGCCCAGGACTGGAGCTTTGCCGTTGGGCCGGGTGTAACCCAGTACTTTGGGGATGTAAATGACCAACAATTTGGCGGAAATCGCTTCGCCTTGAATGCTGAAGCCTGGTATCGACTCACCGATAATATCCAAATAAAATCGGGGCTAAGCTTTTATCAACTGTCGGCTCAGGATGCGGATACTACCCGTATGCGTAGCTTTCAGGCGAATAACTTTGAATTTTATTCCAGTGCGATGTACTCTTTCAAACGGGGATTCTTTACCCCTTTTGCTTACATCGGGATCGGCGCCACCACATCAAATCCCCAGGGGGATACCCGTTTAGGATATTTTAATCTGAGAGATGTAGAACCCGAAGCCGATCCCGTGCCCGGACTAATAGGTATTGTTCCCTTTGGGGTAGGATTAGACTACGAGATTACCCCCGTGCTTTCCGTAGTATTTGACTTAGCGTTACGCTACGCTTTTAGCGACCGGTTGGATGCTATGAGTCGGGAAATTATTGTAGTAAATGATTTAAGTCCGTTGGCTATCGATTATTATTCTGCTATTTCGGATGAAATGGACCGCGCAGTGCAGGAGGATCAAACCCTGCGAGGCGGCAATTCGGCCAATGATGACCTGTACGGTATGTTTACGGTAAAGCTAAGGTTTACTCCTACCGCTTCGCTATTTGGCTGCGTTGAGCCTTATAAATACGCTCGCCCCGACCGTCGTCGTAAACCAAGGAATTACAAACCCCTTTAAGCCTTACTTGATTCTTTCAAGACCGTTTCTAGCTCCTTAATCTTCTTCAGATAGCCTTTCTCTTTACGGTGCATCTCTTCTTGGGTAGCTGATAGCTCTTCCATATTCTGACGCATCTCTTCTTCCTGGGCTTGAAGTGCCTCTGCCTGCTGTTGGGATTCCAATAGAAGCTGATGGGTTTGCGAATTAATTCGTGCACTGCGAAGTGCTGATGCGATAGATTCGGCTATTTTCTCTACAAAAGCAACCTGATGATCCTCTAAAACCGAGAATGAAGCAAGTTCAAGAACACCTTCAACTTTACCATCAATCAACAGTGGGACTACCAAAATAGTTGACGGAACTGCCCCGCCCAACCCGGAACGGATATCGGCATAGTTATGAGGTATCTCAGTTAAATGGATGCTTTCTCTTTCCAGGTAAGCTTGCCCAAGGATCCCATCGCCAGCCGGCATCTTCAGATCCATATGCTTTTGCCGTTCATAAGCGTAGCAGGCTTTCATAGAAAGGAACGTATCTTTACCCTCTCCCTCAACGATAAACAGCGCTCCCTGATTGATCTTAAGATATTTCACCAATTGCATGAGAATGCTGTTGCCTAATTCTTCAATATCCTGAGCGGTACGTAGTGTATCGGTCATCAGCGCCAGCCCCTGCGTTGACCAGTTTCTCGATTGAGATTCCTGATGGTTTTGCTGTAGTTGATCCCGCATTTTTAGCAACTCCTGACCTAAGGTATCTTCTTCACTAAGTGCCTGATATTGCTGCTCTAACTTCCCTTCTCCAATAGCCGTAGCAAAATCAGCAGTACGTTTAAGCCCCTTAATTACCTTGGTTAACGCATCAGTCATTTCGCCTAGCTCATCCTTTCGGGTGGTAATTTGTTCATCAATCGCAAGATTACCTTGAGATAGGCTATTTAAATTAGCTTGTATTTGTTTGATCGGGCGAGTGAAGCGTTGAGCGATAAAATAGGCCGCAATAGCGATAATTATGCTAATAAAGATGGTGATAGCGATAATAATATTACGTAAGAGAGTTATCGGCTGAAGAACCTCTTCTTCATCCATTTCACTCAAAATAGCGAATGTTATGTTCCCAATCTGCATCGCCGAGTAAGAGCTTAGCACAGGAATACCACGATAATCGTCAATAATTTGTGTGCCTGACTTTCCCCGAAGTGCCTCTTTAGCCCCATCTGTTTCTACTTTCAATTTTAGTACCGTAGACTCTTCCGAAAAACGAGAGTCAGAACGCATAAGAAAATCTTGTCCTACTAAATAGGTTTCACCTGACTCTCCCAAACCTGTCCGCTCCTGGGTGATAACATCTATTTCATCGAGTGGAATTTGTCCGATCAGTACTCCAATAGTTTCGCCTGCGGAGGTACGCACCGGAGACGATACAAAAGCTGCTGGATCTCCGTTACTGGGGGCATAGTGATCAAAATCAACAATAGTGGTAGACTTTCTACCCAGTTCATAAGCAGTGGCAATATTTTGATCGCTATAGGGGCCATCTACCAAATTAGTGGCAAAATCTGGCTCGTGCACTACAGTATAGATTATATCTCCCTCAGGATTTACCAAAAATAGATCGTACAGCCCGTAGGTTTCTTTAATTTTTGCTAAGTAGGGATGATAAACTTGATTAACCGAGTCGTATAAACTAGACGAGACCCCTGCTGAATATACGCTGTCATAAGCCTGCATAGAAGCAGTAATGACCGGTAAGGAAGCCATAATATCGACAGTAGCAATTTGGTCATCAAAGAAGTCAGAAAGTTGTACTCGTTTTATCTCCCGGATAGAAGTGAGTTGATCAAAGGTTCGCTCCAGAATGGCTGATTTTGCGAAGAAGTAGACAACAATACTCAACAATGATAGTGTAATCAAGCTGAGCGAAGTGAATCGAATTATTAATTGGTTGGCAATACCATTTTTGAGGACCATTTCAACTGCATGTTTGGCTTTTACAATTCATTGTAAAGTAAGGTAAAGCGCTACCTATTCTTTAAGTATTCTCGGCTTTGGTCTTACCAATGTATTGTTTAGAACCAAAAAACTAATATTCTTGCCCTCACAGCCGAAAGGGACTTTATATCTGATTCTTTCACAAATCAATCACCACGCTTTTACCGGCGTAAACGCCTTGAGGTAAGTCTACGATGAGTATGGTGGTGTTTTGGTCGAGGTTGGGATAGGCTACGAAGTTATCTCCTTGGGTTTCGTAAATGCCAGAAACGGTGAGCAGTGCTTTCCGTAGTTTTCGGGATGGGTCGGCTACACTTAGTTGGGTAATGCGGTTTTCCTGTAGTTGAAGCATTACCATTCCCTGACTTTCCAGGCTCACTTTCAGATCAGGGGTTATTTCAACCTCTCCAGCTTGGTAAAAAGCGGCCTGACAGATGTCTAGTTTGTTACTTTTCACCGCTTGCAATTCGCTAGTGTTAGCGAGGATTTCAATATCCCGATTGGTATTACTGCTCTCTTCCAGTTCGACTACCTCCACATCCGGCACTACCATGTAGGCGTAGGATGCGTTATCCGGCTCATTTCCGTGATCAATCCACAATGTGAATACCTCTTTGCTAACAACCTCTTCTGAAATATTTTTCTGATCGGTAATATCCGACCATCGTCCTTGCTCGGTTTGATTGGATAAGTGCACGCTGGTAGGCTCCGGAAAAATATAACCAACCCTATCCTGATGTACCCATCTCACATGATCTAACTCTCGATCTCCTTGAGGAAGTTGATGCACTTCGCTCTCCTGCATAACGGTTACGTCGCTTCTCAATAGTGCCTGATTGAGGGTGGTAGCTACCGGTAAATCAGAGTTGGAACGAATAGCGGTGCCCAGGCATACGTATTCTTCGTCAAAAAAGAACCACGCCTTTTTGGCCTCTAGCATATCGTGAGCACTTTTAAAATCGAAGGCTACGGCTCCGTATAGACCATCGGTGACGGCTCCTACAAAATCCCGTAAGCCCTCCTTTTGTATATCCTCCGGGCCGTAGAGTTCGGGCTTCTGCATAATGGTGGTGCCGGATATTTTCTGCCAATCGTACACCGGCCAAATATCGTGGTATTCATCTCCCTGGAGCATTAAGTAATTAGTACCATCGGCCCGGTGGTGAGTGGGTTTTCCGGGTCCGTTGTACGGCACTTCCATGTTCTGATTGCGGGTAGAGTACATTCTTACGGTAGTGTAGAAGTTGGGCCGTTGGAACACAAAGTGCTCGGTTTGCCAGAAGAATTTACTGAACGACTGCGAAGGTTTCACCTCCCCTTTCCGCAATTCCATAATCTCTTCCAGTTCGTCTCTACGATAATCGGTGCTGAGTAATAAGCGTTCTATTTCCAGGGTACTGGCGGGTTTAAAATCGTACTGAATAGTAATGCTGCGGTTCTTGACGCTCACGTCGGTATAGATGCCGTAGACCATTTGTTTGTAGATACCATCCAGGTAATAATCTACCAGATGATCAATCTTCTCCTGCGAAAAAGCGTACTTGGTACCTGCCACATAATACGACCATTCGCCGAAGGCATTGGCGTACTTACCGTACCCGTAAGAGATAGTATTGTTCACTCGATCTACTCGGTGGTGAAAGCTATAATCGTGTTGCATGCCGCGACTACCAGTAGAAAACTTTACTTCCCCCTCAATTAGCCGAATGATTTCGTCAAACCGTTCCTTCTCCCCCAGAAAAAGTAAGTTCTTGGCCAGAATACCGGCGATCACAATCCGATCGCCACTGGGCCGGGCTCCGGAAGCATTCATATGGGCGCGGCCAATAATGGGTTGGGCTTTATCTACCA
>CAKZYJ010000197.1 GCA_937884755.1 uncultured Flammeovirgaceae bacterium | reverse complement strand
AACTATGGAAAGCCGATGGCACTACCGAAGAGCTAGCTGTTGACCAGTTTATTGGTGGCCAAGATTTCGCCATCCTGAATGATTCTCTGTACTTCATTGCCAATGAAGGTGGCGGGGGTAATGGCATATGGAAAACTGATGGCACTACTGAGGGCACTAGCCTGGTCAAAGAGATCACCTCCGCCAGTTACCGCGATATCGACCACCTTACTGTAAGCAACAACCATCTGTTCTTTATCGCCGAAACTGACGAGTTTGGCCGCGAGCTTTGGACCAGCGACGGCACCGAGGCCGGTACGTTCATGCTGGTTGATTCTAGGCCAGGCGAGGAAGATGGGTTCCGGTCTTACGAGGATGTAACTTTTTACACACTGGGGGATCAGTTATTTTTCGCTGGGTTTAGTGAAGTTGAAGGCCGGGAACTTTGGCAGAGCGATGGTACCATAGCAGGTACTAGGTTAGTAAAAGATATCAATACCCAGTCGGAGGCCATTCGGTTGTACAGTAATCCAGTTGCCTACCAAAACCAGGTCTATTTCGCTACCGATGAGGGGGTTTGGCAAACCGACGGAACCTCCGAGAATACCACTCTATTGCAGGAAAGCTTTTCTACTTTCGGCCTGAATGTACTAGGTGAGCAGTTAATCTACAATGCCCCGGCACCCGGTAGCAGTCGTACGCTCTGGAGTAGCAACGGTACCGAAGCGGGCACCCAACCTCTGCTTGACTCAGCAGCAAGTGCGAGCCTGACGTTTATTTTCCGGGATAATCAACCTCAAATTGGTAGTAGCTTATTTTTTGGTGGACGCCAGACCGAATTTGGTTACGAGCTTTGGAAAACGGATGGCACTGCTGAAGGCACAAGTATGGTAAAAGACATTAATGAGGGTAACGGCGATTCATTCTACTCCTTCGAGAACGATGATTATATCTTAATCAACAACACATTATATTTTCCTGCTTCTGAGGAAACATTAGGTCAGGAACTTTGGAAAACGGATGGTACCGAAGCGGGTACTGTTCCGGTCAGCGATATTAACCCATTTGGTAATGCCAGCCCTCGTAGCTTTGCTGAGGTAAACGGGACGATCTATTTCACCGCCGAAGATGGCACAGCCGGGCGCGAACTCTGGAAGACGGACGGCACTACTGAAGGTACGATGCTGGTGAAGGATATTCACGTTGGAGATGAAGATGATGATGGCTTATCTAGTAATGCTGAGTTAATCAATTATAAGGGCACGCTCTTTTTTAGTGCTAACGATGGCGAAAACGGCCGGGAGCTTTGGAAAAGCGATGGTACCGAAGCGGGTACCCAAATGGTGAAGAATATCTATCCGAAGAGTAACAATAGTAATTTTATTCGGAGTAGCAATCCTAGCAACTTCATTATATATAATGATCTTCTATTATTTGTTGCCCAAGATAGCACCGGATTTAAAATATGGCGTAGCGATGGTACTGAGGCGGGTACTCAGACATTTATGGATATGGCAACTGGTGGAGGTTTTTTTGAGGTGAATGGAATATTATTCTTTGTGGGGGATGACAATGAACATGGACGAGAACTCTGGAGAACTGACGGCACTCCCGAAGGCACCCAACTGGTACAGGATATTTTCACTGGCCCCAACGACAGTTCTCCCCGTCCACTAGGTTATGTGAATGATGCGCTGTACTTTATTGCTTCGGATGAAACTAATGGTCAAGAACTCTGGGCACTGTCTCCCCTTCGTATCCAGACCGAACTAAGTACCAGCAGTAGTGCCGTATGCTCTACCGAAGATAGTATTACCTTTACTATTTCAGTTACCGATGCTGGGGCTGAGCCTAGTTATCAATGGTATGTCAACGATCAACTAATTCCCGACCAGAGTGGCTCTGCTTACACTGCTGCAGGGTTTACCGACGGCGACGAAGTGAAAGTACAAATTGTAGCCAGTAAAGACGTTTGGGTGCTACAGGACAGTGTATTTTCCGAAACTATCACTGTAGATTTCTCGACCCTCATCCCCAAAATTACTATCGCCAACAATACGCTTACCGCTTCCGAAGGGGCTTCGTATCAGTGGTTTCTCGAGGGCGAGCTCCTACCCGAAACTACCCAAACCATTACCGCACTAGAGAGTGGCAACTATCAGGTAGAAATCACTAACGCATCGGGTTGTGTAGCCCGTTCGGAAACAGTAGAGGTAATCGTTTGTACGTCCAATGTACCTAGTATTCAGGTAGATGGGACCACCCTCATGGCCAGTGAAGAAGGCACCTACCGTTGGTTCCTGGATGGCGAAGAACTGTCTAATACTACCCAAAGCATTGAAGCAGAGGAGGCAGGGAGCTATGAAGTGGAAGTTACTGATGCTTCGGGCTGTGTGGCTCGCTCAGAGGCGGTGGAAGTAGAGGCTACGGTCACAGCACTCATCGACGAACGGCTGGTAGAAGGGTTGAAGATGTATCCCAACCCGGCTACTTCTCGTGTACAAATCAACTCACCACTGAACGAGGAAATAGAAGTATCTATCTACTCCACTACTGGTCAACTACAGCATCGAAGCACCCTCTCCTCCCGAAGTCCGGATTATGAGATTGAGTTAGATCATTTATCTCCCGGATTATATCTGGTGCGGTTTTCCAGTCACCAAGGCTGGCATCAGCGCAAACTGATCAAACAATAAATCTTAACTACACTTCACCATGAAAAATATTGCTTTTATTCTAGCGCTGTTTGCCCTAGCTGCCTGTAAAGAAGAGTCGACCGACCCCGCCGAACCCACTCCTGAAGAACTAATTAGCCGTACCTGGCGGGTGCAGTCAGTGCAGGTTAACGGGCAGAATGAAGATGCTGCCGACTATAGCAACTTCCAATTTACGTTTAACGCCAATCAGACCTACCGCTTTCTGAATCCCGACGAGCAGCAAGGTAGTTGGCAATTAATCGCTAACGCTACTCTTTTGATACTAGACCAGGGAGCCGAGGAGGAACAACAAGTAGCTGTATTTGGGCTTAGCGAAACTGAACTGACTCTGGAGTTTACCGAAGAAAGTGACAAACTCGGAACCACGCGCACCAGATTTAGCCTCACTCCCTAACTACAAATTAATAGAACTATCTTGATGTTATCCGTACAAAAAAATAGCATGAGTAAAGGGTTGGCTGACCAAATCATGGTTCAAAAGCCGTATAACATCATTTTCGATCTTGAAGAGTATGGGGATGAAAGTATTCGTGGAAAAGTGAAGAATGAATTTCTAAGTGCTAATGAGTGTGGGCCGATAAGCTGCTCCGAAGCAGGGAGGCACATCGCAATTTTAGGCTCAATCGCACTATCCAGAAAAAGTAATTCAAAAAATTACCATTTGGCTACCTATGCCGATCTTAAACGAAAGACCAGATCAACCGGAAACGGTAACATCTTGAAATTACAGGCTAAGATATTTTCCTTCAGTACCAAGTATAGCGAAATCATAGGAGCCATTTCCGATACCAACAACCAGATTATCTACGAAACAACCGTAAAATATAAAACATTAAGTCAACCACTCTTTTCCAGACTGTTTAGCCCATTTAAGTACCCGGCAACAATTAATAACAATACTAGCCCCTACCGGAAAAGACGGCAGTTGTCTGATATCCAAATTACTGAAAACAAAGTCACCGCCGTATACGGGAATATTTTACCCAACGAATGTGAGGGGCACTTCGCGGATTATCCCGCGCTGCCGGTAGCCATTGTGGGGAATACGCTCGGTGAGCTAGCGATTGCGTTATTTCTATTCCATAATTCCGCATATTCTAAGGCTATCGTTCTTGCCTGTAAAATAAACGCCTACAGATTAGCCTTTCACGGTGAATACCTGACGATGAGAGGAGAAGTGAAAAGTAAAAATGAGGGCAGATCCATGTGGGTATTTTGTGAAGCTATGGTCAACAGTAATGTAATGGCAGCCGCTGAAATTGAAGTTGCTGGAGTTGAAAACAGTGACAACTAAACAACAATAGCCGGCATCCAACTAAAGTTGGCAGTTTTACGGTGAAAGGGGATTGTCGGGTAGAAGGTATGTCACTGAATGTAATCTAGTCATCGCTATTGCTTAATCACGCACTTTGCAATTTTTCTAAGGTAAACTCCATGTATACCGAAGTGCCCTTGCCCTGCTGGCTTTGAATATCCAGCTTGCCACTGAGATAATCAATCCGACTGCGGATAGATTCCAGACCAATACCATCCGATGTCTGCTCGGGAGAAAAGCCAACACCATCGTCTTCTACCGTAACCGTTAGCAAATGATCCTGTCGGCTGATCTGGACGAGTACTTCCGTGGCGTTGGAGTGCTTGATAATATTATTAACCAATTCTTGTACAATACGGTACAGAGTCAATTCTAAAGAAGGTGCTAGCCGCTCAGTCAAGCCCAGTGCCTGAAAATCAATCTGCAATGTATTCGATTGATTAATATTGTTAAAATAGTTTCTGAGTGCCTCTATCAGTCCAAACTTAATTAGTACTTCGGGCATCAGGTTGTGGGAGATCTGCCGCACCTCCCGGCTAGCATCATCTAGCAGCCCTAATGCCTGGGCATAATCAGTTGCTTGACCTGCCCCCAACGATTGACTAAATGAGCTAAATCGCAGCTTGATACTGCCCAGCAGGCCACTCAGCCCGTCGTGCAATTCTTTGGCAATACGGGTTCGTTCTTTCTCTTCCCCAGTGATGAGTGCTTTCACCGATTGCAACTCGTTCTCCCGTTTTACCACCAGGAGTTGCTGATGGTAGAGCCTTCGGCGTTGCTTCAAATAATAAAAAAGGACGGCACCCGCCAGGACCAGCAGTAAACTCATCGAAACCGCCAGAATCAGTAGAAA
>CAKZYJ010000196.1 GCA_937884755.1 uncultured Flammeovirgaceae bacterium | reverse complement strand
CTTCTTTTACTTTCTTTTGCTAATTTCCTTGAAGGCAAAACTCAAATAGGCGGTCAACTGACTCTTTGGCGAATGTATAGCTTTAAGGATTTGCCAGTTGAGTTGATTAGTAATATCTACGAAGAATTTATTGAAGATAAGTCAGGCGGCGTCGTTTACACCCCTCCCTTCTTGGTAAACTTCTTACTTGACGAAGTTTTACCTCTTACCGATAATGACACTAATGTTAAAATCCTAGACCCTGCTTGTGGATCGGGAATTTTTTTGGTACAGGCATACAAAAGATTAATCTATCGCTGGAAGAGTGCTAACAATTGGCAGAATCCAAGTCTTGATATTCTAAAAGGTTTGCTTCGTAGCAATATTTACGGGGCAGATATTAAAGAGGATGCAGTTAAGCTGGCAGTATTCAGTTTAACAGTAGCTCTTTGCGATGAACTTTCGCCTTTAGAAATCTGGAACGATCTACGATTCGATGATCTGGATGGATACAACTTACAAGCTAATGATCTATTTGAGTTGGTTCAGAATAAAAATATAGCCAATGATTTTGATTTGATAGTTGGTAACCCGCCGTTTAGTAGAAGCGATGAATGGACTAATGCAGCAAAAAAAATAGAAGCTGACCGAATAGCTGATGGTGAAGAAAGAGTTCCTACTAAACAGCTAGCACTATTGTTTCTAAATCAAGCAATGAAACTTACGAAACAAGGTGCTGATATATGTTTGATACTTCCATCCGGTCCTTTTTTATATAATCTAAGTTCTTTCGCCTTTAGGAAGCAATTTTTAGAAAGCTATAATCTACGATACATCGCCGACTTTACCCATCTCAGTCGCTTCTTGTTCGGGAAGGGAAAAGGTGATCATCCTACACTTGCAGTCTTTGCTAAAAATGAGCCTCCTACAGAAAAAGATATTCTCCATATCACAGTGCGCCGAACTAGAACGGCCAAAGCGAAAGTTTGGTTTGAGCTAGACCATTATGACTTTCATTGGGTAAGACGAGGCATTGCTTTGAGTGGCAAAGATTTTCACAAAATTATTTGGAAGTCTAATTTCATAGGTGGCGGCAGAGCCTATTCATTAATACTTCGATTGATTTCATGCGGAAAAAGCCTATCTGCCTACATAGAGGAGAGAAAAGACCTCACTGACAAAGTAAAAAGATGGTTTTTCAGCGAAGGGTTTACCGTCGGTGGAAGTGATGCTATACATGAAGCAGATTATCTAACAGGAGAAGAATATATATTATCTAGTGCATTGACTGAATCGGGCGTTAATGAAGACAAAAAAGAGAAAATAAAGGCTCGCTTTTTTTCAAGACCACGTACTAGAGAGTTATATGAACCACCTTTATTATTAATCAAAAAGAGCTTAGGTAACAAGTCTTTGTTGACAGCATTTAGAGATCAACCCACAAAATTTAGAAATAGAATTGTAGGAATTTCTGCTCCTCCAGAAGATAAAAAACAACTGATCAACATCAGTGAGTACTTTGTTGAGTACAATAAAACGTTATTTTTTCTAATTCTAGGATGTAGTAGCGAACTGCTAATCAGACGATCTTCAGCGATACAAAAAAGTGACTTAGATATTTTACCTTACCCAGAGGATAAAACTGTACTTAATTTATCTGAATTGGAAGAAGTGATCATAGATGATACTTTGGAATACTTCCTTCCTTACCGTCGCGAATATGCTAATTTAACTAAGATAGAAAAAAAACCAACGAATAATCAACTCAAAGAGTTTGGTGATACCTTCTTGCAAGTGCTTAATTCTATTTATAAGGATTACAAGAGTGGGCAGTGGATGGAAACAAGTAGTCATATCGTTTATCCTTTCTATTGGGGTGATGCTCCCGAACTTCCTCAAGAACCGACAGAACTTTCAAAGCACCTAGAAAGTCTAATGCACTATGAGCAACCTTCCGGCAATCTTCGCTTTGTACGGGTTGCGCGTATCTACCAGGATAATGTCATCTACCTTATCAAGCCTAAGCAATTGCGCTATTGGCTCCGTTCTATTGCTTTGCGCGATGCTGATGAAACGTTTGCTTCTCTGGTAAAGCAAGAATACGAACTATCTCCTGCATGATTGAAGATTTAGCTAATTCGTCTCCTGAACACGGAAAAGCCAAACTTCCCAGACAAAATGCTCCAGTTCTTGCTGTCGTAAAATTTATCGAGGAAAATTTACCCGAGTACATCAATGAACACCTTCAAAATCCTGTCGATATTAGCAATGAGAATGGTTTAACGCAAAATCTTGTAAACCATCTACGTTATCTGGACTGGAACTATCCTTTTTATTTTGATAAAGAAAATATGGAGGATGAATCAAAGGGAAACAGTCCTACAGTGGATCTCGCTGTTTACACTCGTAAAAAAATCATAGTCAAAACCCGAGCTTATTCTCCCAAAGGTCGGTTTTTTGCAGTGGAAGCTAAGCGGTTAGGTTTGTCAGGCAAAAGAGAAAAGGAATATTTGGTAGGGCATTGGGAAGGTGAAGAGCAAGAAAAATACATAGAAAGTGGCGGAATTGAACGGTTCAAAAAACACATTCATGGAAAGCGTTTGTTGCACTCGGGGATGATTGGTTATGTACAGAAAAATGATTTTAGCTATTGGCTTACGAAGATAAATGGTTGGGTAGACGAATTTATCCAAAACCCTCAACAATCTTTGGTCTCGTGGGAAGAAGGCGATAAACTTTCCCCGGAAATAACTGACCATCAGCGTATTGCCAAGCACACGTCTCTACATTCTCGAAGGGAGGATTCAACAGAACTTGATTCCATAACACTGTACCATTTATGGGTAGATCTGAAACCAACCGATAAGTGAACAATCTTTGGCAGGTGTTGATATCAGAGCTTTTACAACTCTCAGAATCTCACCATCTCTCCCTTTTCTAACAGATTCTCGTATTTTTGCGCTTTAGCAGAAAGGACTAACCTCTTGGATAAAACAATTCGGGTATTTGCTCCGGCCACCGTGGCCAACGTTGCTTGCGGCTTCGACATTATGGGATTTGCCATTGGCAATCCCGGTGACGAAGTGGTAATGCAGCTTTGTGAGCAATCAGGTCTCGCCAGACCGGGAGTAGTAATTAAAAGAATTATTGGGGATGAAGGTAAGCTGCCGCTTGATCCCGATAAGAATACCGTCAGCATTGTGGTGAAGCAACTGCTAGAGCAGGTACAATCGGAATACGGAGTAGAGATTACGCTGTACAAAAATATGCCGCTCGGTAGCGGATTAGGTTCCAGTGCGGCTAGTGCTGTAGCCGGTCTGCACGCGGTGAACGAACTTCTGAAGCGCCACGAGCCAGAAAAAGCCATTCATAAGCGCGAAGATCTGCTTCCCTTTGCAATGGAGGGGGAACGACTGGCCTGCGGTTCAGCTCACGCTGACAACGTAGCTCCGTCATTGCTCGGTGGATTTGTGCTCGTCCGTAGTTATGATCCATTAGATGTTATCCGCGTACCTACTCCCGACGGATTGTTTGCCACGGTGATTCACCCTCACGTAGAAGTTCAAACTCGCGACGCCCGTAGTATTCTAAGGAAGCAGATTTCGCTAGAAGATGCTACCATTCAGTGGGGCAACACCGCCGGACTGATTGCCGGACTATGGCAAGGGGATTTTGAGTTGATCGGACGATCCATGCAAGATGTGATTATTGAACCTATTCGTTCGCTACTTATCCCTGGCTTCGATAGTGTAAAAGCTAGTGCAATGAATGCGGGAGCCTTAGGTTGTGGAATATCCGGTTCGGGCCCGTCAATATTTGCACTCAGTAAAAACCGAACTACCGCTGAGGAGGTAGGGCGAAAAATGCAAAATACGTTTGGTGCCCTCAACATCGACAGCGACCTTTACGTCTCCAGCATCAATCAACAGGGACCATAAATTATCAATGAACAGTGAGCAATGTGTAATGGAAAATGGGGTGCGAAAGAGAGGCAGTAGAAAATTGATGACGACATATATCATTAACCCTCTATTTGTTCAACCGTGGACTATCGACTGTTGACTATTGACTAGAAAACATGAAACTTTATAGTACGAACGATACATCCCGAACCCAGACCGTTTCTTTTCAGGAAGCAGTCTTTCAGAGTTTACCGGCTGACAATGGGCTGTACATGCCCACTGAGCTGCCACAGTTGGATGACTCCTTTTTCAATGAGATAGAGAAGTTTACCTTTCCTGAAATTGCGTTTCAGGTGGCTACTAGCTTGCTTAATGATGAGATTCCTGCTTTGAAACTTCGAGATCTGATTGAAGATGCGATTGACTT
>CAKZYJ010000195.1 GCA_937884755.1 uncultured Flammeovirgaceae bacterium | reverse complement strand
ATGGAGACTCCGAACCCAAGCTCGCCGTAAGCCGCAACTTTCGGATTGAACTGATAGCGCACACCTCCGAAAATATCGTAGCCAAAATCGTTAATATCGTTATATCCACTGTATCTCTCTCCCCGGTACGAAACGGTGGTAACGCTAAATCCGATAAATGCCCCGGCGTAAAGGTCTAGGGCTTCGTTTTCAATGTCCAACGCATCGGCAAAGTGGAAAGAACCTCGTGGGCCGAAAAAGAATACATTGACCCGCAACGGATCGCTAAAGATATAATTCCGGTTGTAACCCGAGTAACCAATAGCTCCTCCGATAGACAAATCCTCATTAATAAAATATTCCACACTGCCGTTTAAGGAGAGCGAACCGTATACGCTAGATCCTAGTCCTACCCCAGTGTTGACCAGTAGGTCTCCTTTTTCGTACATCATCTGCCCCTGGCTAGGAAGCGTGTAAAGGCAGGCTAAAACTGCGGTTAATAAAGCGATCTTTTTCATAGCAAAGAATGGTTAAATTGATCGTCGAATAAATTTTTATTAGAATAAGAGCTAAAGTTTGACTCCTAGAGTTACCTGGAAACCATCGAATTTTTGCAATCCGGGAATGCTTAAGCCGGTTAAAGGCAGTCCATCAACTCCGTTAAGTACCCGGCGGTATCCGGCCCCAGCAAAGAGCTTTTCAGTAAGATCATAGGTGCCGAATACTTGTAACAAATCGCTCATAGATAGTACCCTCAGCCCAAACTTCTGATAGCTAGCCCCAAAGCGAGCGTAGAAACTAGATTTCATATGATCGTTTAGGTCATCAGTCAGATCAAATTCCTCGGTAAATGTATAAGTGAAGGGTTCAGAGCTTAGCAGGGCACCGTAGCCCAGTGCTAAGTATACTTTGAAGTGATCAGCCTGGTAACCACCGTAAGCGCCTACGGCGGCGGTAAGCAACGCATGAATATTGAATTCATCATCCACTAATGAAGAGTAAAACGGATTGTACATATAGCTACCAGTGAGGGAAGTAGGCACAGCCAGACCAATATCCAGCCCATCTTCATCGTAAAACGAGATGGTTCCGTCGGTAGCAAATTGTAGCGTGGCAAAGTCGGATCCAGCGCTGAGTGAGAAGGCCCCTTGGGCGAAAGCAGTAGAATAGCCAATGGCCAGGTAGGATAAAATAAGAACAAATAGTGCGACGTAGGATTTCATGATTTTTTAGTTAAATGATTGATATGTTAAGAAATGCTTTAAAAGCTAAGGGTTGACCATCTCAAAAGTGACATCCTGAAAGGAGCCTTCAATGGAGAAGGTAGTGTTGGACGGATTAGAGGGGCTACCCAGATTGATAATATCTCCCGATATCTGGAAGGTGCCCGATATTTTCCGGGCTGACTTATCCAATTCCGTGAATACCAGCTCTCCGGTACCGAACCCGGCAGTTTGTTGAGTGGTTGGCTCAGGGGAGTAGATGCCCACTACCGCCGGATAGATTCCGGTAGCTGAAGAGGTGTAAGTAGTGTTAACCTCCAACGTTTCGTAGTCGCCGTACAGTTGCACGCCCACAATGGTGGTATCTCCGGCTTCAAAGGCTACTCCAGCTACGGTAACAATATCTATTTCCGGGTTTTCGGTGTTGATGGCTACTGAAGAGGAAATCAGGCTGGTAGAAAATGGCTCACCGTCTATAGTGGCCTCCATCAATCCGTTGTTGGCTACTGGTTGCAGCTCGTCGGTGGAGGTTTCTTCAGATGGTTCGGTGCCTTCATCTTCCTGGCAGGATAGGGTCAGTACGCTGAATAGCAGCAATAAAATAAGTGCGTGGTTTCTCATAGATTTGAGTGTTAAAGTAAAATAATAAGCACACGAATAACGGGTTAGCACTAGATGCTAAGTAGCCTTGGTGCTAACTGAATTCACTGGTATATGACCGGTTTAGTAAAAGGTTACCCTTGGCCGGATAACTTTTTTAATTTTTTGGGATCTCCCCGGATGAGGCTCTGCGAATTCCGGGGTCTTCCACTTGTTGTGCAGGAGACCCCACCGAGGTACCGAGCGTAACAGATGCGGGAAGATAATACCAAATTTATATTGTCCACTTACTTAAGAGTGCTTGCGGGCGGATGCCCGAAGTGCTGCTGAGAATAATTATTGGTAGTTTGGCCGAATAGGCTCTTTTGTTTTTGCAACTGGAAATAAAATTACTCACATTTCGTTAATAAAAAAGCTATTTACCCCCCTTTCTCCCAACAACTTTTCGAAGACTGATGCCCTTCACACCAACGCAGTTTTTCCTCACACCAAACTGAATACAGTGCTTCTACAGCCTTTAAACCCAGTATTTTTAGTAGCAGCACTGCTTTTTTTCACACTAACCGGGTAAATCTTCCGACAAATTGACAAATTGGCGATTTTCCACCATTTCGTGGATTTTCAAAATGCAAGAAGTAGTGCCTTTTTTCGCTTAGTGTTCGCTTAGCTCGCTGGCATTTATCATTAAAATTCCCTTTCTTAAGCGTAAAATTAACTACCTCATTCTATGTTATACCGAGCCTTTCTTATATTATTCTTAGGTTTATTATGCTTAGGTTGGATACTAATTACGGCTCTTCCCCAAAACCAACTCGAAGAAGATGTCAACCAAGCAATGACGTACATTAAAGCTAAAGAATATGCAGCAGCACTGCCTCTCCTGGAACCCCATATACCCGTACTTTTGGATTCTCTTCAAAATCAACCTTCTGCCTTGAAGGCAATGACTGCGATTTTGATGGCTTGTTATTCCAAGACTGGTCACATAGAAAAAGCGCGAGAGTGGCAAAATAAGTTATTAGAAGTTGCATTAGCTATCCAGGATTTTCCATTGCTGAATCAGCAAATAAATAAACTTTATCAGCAGGGTCGCTACACAGAATCTATCAGGTGGGCTGAAAAAGCAGTGGAAATAATAGGAAAACTTAATCCGAACCATTTAGATTATGGTAATTCATTGAACAATCTAGCCGTTTCGCATCTAGCGATGGGTCACTATAACAGGGCTGAGTCTCTCTTTCTACAGACGAAAAATATCTTTAAAGCCCAACTAGGAGAAGACCATCCCCACTACGCCCAATTGCTAAACAATCTAGCGAGCTTATACAAGTCCATGGGCCGCTATGGGGAATCCG
>CAKZYJ010000194.1 GCA_937884755.1 uncultured Flammeovirgaceae bacterium | reverse complement strand
CACCAACTGCGCCGACAATTGCAAGCCCGCTACGCTTCGTTGGAAGTACAGCCCTTGGAGTCTACCGATGAGGTAGAGGCACACTTCGAGGATGCGTTTATGGCGAAGCTACGCCAAAAGATAGAAGAAAATCTGGATAATAGTGATTTCGGGATTGCTGCCTTATGTACGGCCCTGGGGATGAGCCGATCCCAGTTGCATCTGAAGATCAAAGCCCTGACGGCTCGGTCTACCTCGCACTTTATTCGGGGCATCCGCTTGCAAAGAGCGAAAGCCTTACTCGAGCAATCCGAGTTAAACATCAGTGAGGTCGCCTACGAAGTGGGTTTTCAGGACCCTGCTTATTTTTCGCGCACCTTCACCCAAGAGTTTGGGGTTTCTCCGACTAGCTTCCTCAAAGCGAAGGTGTAGATACGCAGAACAAGCCCTCTTATTTCTACCCTCTCTTTCGTCGTTTCCGGCTTTTAAGACAATAGTCCACATTTTCAAGACAATAGTGCATGCCTAAGAAGGCTAGGTAAGCCACCTTTGTACTAGGCTACCGAGCCGATATATCTTGTACAACCGCTAAATATCATACCATGTATATCATTGTTATAAGTGATCACGCCTTTTTTCGGTATGGTATGTTTTATATGGTTAAGCATGCGATGCAGAAAGTGCTCGTAGAGGCAGAAGCCAGTGATGCTTTACCCAATATGTTATCTAAAGATCTTCCCTCGCTCATTATCATGGATGTGCGGCAAAGTGGAGAAAAGATGGTTGAGTTGTGCCAATCACTTCGAGATAGCTATCCTATTATTAAAATTGTCTGTTGTATTGATACTAGCGATGTGCCTACGACAGTAGCTTTGTTAAAACTTGATGTGCATGGTTTTATATCACTGGATATTGGAGTAGAAAGTCTACGGAATAGTCTGAATCAGGTATTATCTGGCAAATACTGTTTTAACCAGCACGTATCTAACATTATGCATCAAGAACTCACCCGAACAAAAGATAATACCGAACATTTACCGCAGGTTCAATTAAGTCGCCGAGAAAGAGAAATATTATCGTTAATATATCAGCAACATACCAGCCAAGAAATAAGCGATAAACTTAATATAAGCAAAAGAACGGTAGATGGGTACCGCAATCGGCTGATTAAAAAATGCCGGGTGAAAAATACCGTAGGCCTGATTCTATTTGCTATTAAAAGCCGACTGTTGACCAATCAATCTGAAACGCAAGCAGGTAAGTCTATTACATAAAATAAAGCCTTGTGTAGTGTAGCTGGACATAGTCACCATACAACTACCTAACAGCTTACGAAAGTGCGTAGGTATAAATACCCTATAGATTCCTTATTTCATAGTAAAAATACGCCTATTACCCCTATTGGCAAACAAAGAGGGCTTATATCTTGAAGATGTAAGTTAAGAGATTAGCACTACTTTCCATCAAAAAATCTCTGCTCTACATTTGAGCTTTCATGAGTAAAACCTCGTACAAGTGCATTGCTGAGACAAGATATAAAGCAAAATGGTGCGCTATCAGATCAGGGGTTATTCATGTGTGTTCTGGTTTAGTTTGTGATGTAAGAGGAAGCCCCGAGGATATTGCTATCTCAGCAGACTCGGGTGCTTCCTTTACCAACGTAGATGTTTTTGGGGCAACCACTGGACAAATACGAGTAATGCTCAGTCTTCCGAAAATAGCTACGCTCAAGTTACTATCCGCCTCGAGTGGAGGGACACTGACTTGCCTGCTAGATAGTTATTGGAATGAAAGAGCACTACTCATTGAGATGTATAGCACTAAAGGCGATTCAGTACAGCAGTATTAGAGTCGTTCCAACAAGATTGTTTTGAGAAGAGAAGAAGTAAAAGCCGGTAGATATATCTGTCACGTACTATGTGAAGGACGAGTTATCGCTATCCATGACTTATTAATTGAATAACGTAAAGTGGCGCGAACATGAACATCAAAATTAAAGCCATTAGTAATTATTTCTTACGGATTCTTAGCGCATGTCTTGCTTTCTGTATGAACATGTTCTCTATTCAGGCACAGTCAACCGAAGAAGATATGCTATTAAGTGATAATGGCTTCTACTACCGGAATCCCGCGATTACGCTAAACCATCTCAACAATGGTGACATCTTAGCTGCCCCCTACTTACCAACGTCAGACATTGTTTCGGCTAAGATAAGTGATGGTGAATTGCCGAGAGGGTTTTCTCTCATTCCTAATGGCATGATTGTGGTGGAAAGAAGCGATTTAGTAGAAGTAGGAAGCTATACTATTGCCATTACTACTATCGATGCACAAGAAAATGAAGTTACTACTTTTTTATCGTTAGAAATAACTGAGCCAAGTAGCTACCGTGACAACGAGGCAATGTATAAAATGAGATCAGATTCCGTATTGGGTACCCTCTCTGACGGAGAGGTGCTAGCCGAACCCATTGATAAAGACGGGTTGATTAAAACTGCCAAATACGTTATGGGTCATCTTCCTCCTGGAACTCAGTTAACTCCTGAAGGAAAAATTGTGGTAACGGATCACAAGCTTTTGGTTCCTAACATCTATAACGTAGGTATTGTCACAGTAGACCAGCGAGAAGGGGTTACATTCTTAATAATTACGGTGCCTATTGAGAAAGGGTAAGATATTAGATACTAATTCAAGACTTTACCATAGGCCGTTCATTCAGCCTAAAGTGCTTAGTCCACACCGGTGCCCAACGGTTTTTTGTGGTCTCGTACAATGCACGATTTAATCCATCAATATTATACATGTTTAACAATAACTAGTAGTCGCATGAATACTTTACGTATTAAAAATTCCATTTTGTACTATACTGTAAATATTAAAAATTCTAAAGATGTTACATTTTGTACTATTTCTGCTTTACCCTCAGAAGACTATATCTATGTAGAATGGATCGGCTTTGTTAACGAGATCGAGGCTTCCAAAATAGCTTGTCGTAAGGTAGTAGACTTTATTGAACGCTCAGGGAAAATTTTGTTGCTCAATGATAATCGCAAACAAACAGGCCCCTGGCCTCCCATTGAGAAATGGTTAGGTGAGGTCTGGATTCCAGCTATGAGGAATGCTGGTTTAAAAATGTTTGCTCACCTTTACTCTCCTAGCTATTTTACTGAATTGTCTGCCAAGACCAATTTGAGAGATACTGTAGGGGGAATAGAATTTGGTCACTTCAACAGTGAAGAAGATGCTAAAGGCTGGTTAGCCAACCAAGACGAGGCATTACCAAAAGTGTAATATAGGGTATCTCAGCATAAACGGTGCGGTTCCCCGCCGGGATCGGCACCCGGACAGATCTTAAGCCCTACGAAGTCATCAGTTTCATCTTCATTGTCATCGGAGGCAGTACTTGGGCTTAATTGCCTTCTTACTTTAAGCATCACCTTCATAACTTCTACCTAACCCCTTGCCTTTCCATTGGGAACAAGTAGGTTTTTGTGTTTCATTTCTTGTTGATTACTATTACTTTTAAGCAATATTTTTTGCCGTGCTCCAATTCAAGTAGATTATGTCACTGCTTGTCGCCTACTTCCTCACCACCCTTGTTAGTATCTTTTTACTAGTAACTATTTCGGCTACTGAGGCTTATGGCCAAGATAGTAAGGTAGATAGCCTACGGCAGGCGGTAGCTCAGGCTACCGACCCAGAAGTTAAAGCCCAGCTTCTACTCGACTTGTATAATAGAATTCGTATTGTCGAGCAGTATGACCCAGTTTGTCTGCTTCCCCTGGAAGAATCAATTCGTCTCGCCGAGCGGGAAAATCTTACTGACGAACTGATTTATGCTATCAGACATAAAGCATTTTACTATCGGAATGCCCCGGAGAGCGATTACGATTCCGCGTCTTATTACTTTCATAAAGCGCTATGGCTTGCTCAACAACAGGGGCATCAAGAATCCACGGCTCGAGTGCTATATGACTTGGGTTACTTCTATCTATTTCATCGGCGAGAGCAACTAGACTCAGCACTTTATTACTACCACCAATCCCTAGAGGTTAATACACCTATCATTGATACTTTACTTTGCGCCGACGCTATAGCCGAAATCGGCGTCTATTACTATATCCTTGGCGATCATCAAAAAGGACTTGAGTATGCAGAGCAATCGTTAGCTGTTAGCCCTATCCTGCCTGCTATGAATACTGCTGGCATCTGTTTGGATAATTTAGGTCGCCATGCCGAAGCAATAGAGTACTATCTAAAAGGGCTGAAGATAAAGGAGAGTGAAGTTTACTGGAAGCCATTTTTCCTTATTAACCTGGGGCGGTCTTACAACTTACAGAAGGAGTATGAAAAAGCGCTTCCCTATCTTCATGAAGCTAAAGAAATCTTTCAAGAAAAGAATAGGCTCCAATTGATAATTACCTTAGAATATCTGGGGTTATCGCTGACCGAGTTAGGGCAATATGACGA
>CAKZYJ010000193.1 GCA_937884755.1 uncultured Flammeovirgaceae bacterium | reverse complement strand
GGCCAATGTGCATAGCGGTATTACATAACCAGGAAAACATAATCACGTGCCAGATGGTGTACTGTGATAATCCCTCCACCGCTGTGCCTGTCCAGATTTTAGCATTCGCCACTTCCCAGAACCGATCTAAGGAAGTAACGCCTAGTTGGGGCAGCACCGCTACTGCTCCGGCAATGAAAATAAGCGGCATCCAGGGGGCAAAAATATTGGCAAAATTGGATACCTGATCGTAGCCCATTGTAGCTACAATCGCAATCACCGAGCCGATAGCGACTACAATCAATACCGAGGGAATATTGCTAGGATAAATATCGGTAAGACCCGGCATGGGCACATCTACTAATAAACCTACTGCTGTAGACGAAACCCCAATCATGGCTGCGGCCGTAGCACTGAACAATAAAATATTGACGACGTTGTAAATAGTCACCAGCTTAAATCCGCAGATACGTTCCAATTGGTAGAAGATTGTAGTCCGAGTCTTCACAGCAGTAGGCGCACAGATAAACGTCCAGCTTAGTGTAGCCAGAATATTCCCGATTAGTAATCCCAGAAAAATATCACGAGCGGTTACTCCGTGCAAGACGAAGAGTGGACCGATGACGAACTCGGTTCCCGCAATATGCTCTCCGGCTACCATCCCCACAAAGCTGTGGAAGCCTTTAACTTTATTTTCCGGTACCGGCTCCCGCTCGTACTCATTCACTTCAGCCAGTTGATTAGCGATGTTCTTCTCGGCCATGAATTCTTGTTTAGTTAGTCGTCAGAGAGCGTGCCCATTCTTTCGTCAGTAAATCGTCTAACTGCTGTACGGTATCAGCGTACTCTACCGAGGTAGCCAGATTCTGGTAAGCGACTGGATCGTTTTGATGATCGTATAATTCCTGGGCAATCATTGCTCCTGTTGTGTCTTGCCAACGGGTATAGCGGTAACGGTCGGTTCGCATAGAGTAGCCCATTACTTCTCCTTGTTGGCGAGGAAATTGGCTCAGGGCTACTTGCTTCCATTCCTGATTCGGATTGCTCATCAAGGGAACAAAGCTTTTACCCTGCAAATGATTAGGTAACGGTAATCCGGCCAGTTCGCAGAGCGATGGATAAATATCAACGAATTCTACGAGAGCGTCGGTTTGCTGCCCGAGAACTTCCATTCCTGGGGCACTGACGATTAGGGGCGAGCGAGTGTCCAACTCGAAGTTGGTATGCTTACACCAATCGCCGTATTCGCCCAATTTCCAACCGTGGTCACCCCACAGAACAATGATGGTATTATCTCGCAAGCCTAATTGATCTAATTCGTCCAATACCATACCGATTTGAGCATCAGTGTAGCTCACGCAGGCACGGTAACCGTGAATCATATTGCGAGCTATGGTATCACTTACATTTTCTTCCGGTGGGATTAATGAGTATGCCCGAAGCTCCCCCCAATTAGTTAATGCCATATTGGGGGCATCGCCAGGTGGAGTACTTTGATCCGGTAGTTCAATAGCTGATGGATCGTACAAATCCCAGTATTTCTGCGGGGCATTAAACGGTAGGTGGTGTTTGTAAAAACCTACTCCCAAAAAGAAGGGCTGGTCTTGCTGGCTTAGTTCATTCAACGTTTCTATCGCTCGCTGCGCTACGATTCCGTCGGGATAGGCGGTATCAGGTACTACGGCTCGTTCGTAGGGCGGGCCGCCACCGTCGTTCTGGTCAGCCATCGTGTTACTTTCATCGGTTACGTAAGCCCGCCAGTTTTCCATCGGCCACTGAGGCTCAATTCGCCGGTCTTGATTATCGCCTTCTACGCTCCAAGACGCGCTGTCTAGGATAGCAGCATGAAAGATTTTACCCCAAAACTCAGCATGGTATCCCTGTTGAATAAAATGTTCTGGAATAGTTGTTACCGAGGCTGGAACAATGTCACGAAAGTAAGTTTGCAAATCGTAGACGTGGGAAGAGTCTGGTCGCAAGCCAGTCATTAAACTAGTGCGGGAAGGTGAGCAAACCGCCTGCTGACAATACGCCCGATTAAACACTAATCCCCGACTAGCCAGCCGATCAATATTGGGCGACCGAATATAGTCCTTGCCGTAACAGCCGAGTTCCGGACGAAGATCGTCTACCGCAATAAACAGTACATTGAGCGGAGCTTCAGTTTCGGTAGTAGTCTCCGTTGTGGGCGATTGACAGCCGGAAAAGATATATAGAATGAGACAGTGGAATAAAAGGTGTTTGAGCATGTTATGGTTAGTTGGTAGGAGCTTAGGGCGGTTCATTCCGTAATTGTTCGTCTGGGTTAACAATTGAAACTTCCCAATGTCCTCTCGAATTACAAATCCTAAAGTTAACCACTTTCAGATAACATATCCGAAGTAGCAGATTTGTAAAAATACGATAATCTGGCTCCTTAATTGTACAGCCAAGTTATATACTGAAAATTACGTCTGTGTAAATTTTTATCAGTTTTAAGCTATCACTAGTCCAGCAAAAGTATTTTGGCGAGGGGCTAACTAACTCACTTATTTAAATAGCAATAGCGTGGTGAAAGTCTGTGTTCTACTAGAAAATGATCATAGCGTATGGTGTCTAAAATTTTCAATACCCAGTATCCATGAAGCGATATCACTTTAATTCTATCTTTTCTCAAAGGCAAAACGCTTGGAGTAATAGTTATAAAAAAACAATAGAACAGTAGTAATTATCTTAGCTAGATACGGGTATTTTGCTACCAATGGAATGAAAACTAATAACTGAATAAATATGCTAGCCAACAATAATCCAACGATAGAAAAAGCTATTGAGTAGCCAAACACCATGACCGTTTTTCTTTTACGTTTGAAGATATACTGCTTCTGCAATAAGAAGTTGGTGAGGATGGCCGTACATTGAGAAATTAGATTCGCTACCCCCGGTAGCACACCCACGCTCAGGAGTAGGAGAAATAGTAAGTGATCCAGCAATGTGGCGAGAGATGAGGTTAGACCAAATTTGAGCTTATGCACCAAGGAAGTACGTAGCCAAGGAGGGAATATTCTATTTCCATTATTTTTGGATGTAAATATGGGCATTGCTGAGTGCTTTTCGCCGATGAAGATAGCCTGGCTATATTACTGTATTGTTAAGCAATAACGACTATATTATTCGTTCCGTAATCTTATTCATCAACGAAAGTTATTGTATCCTACTAACGATGGTGGAAAATAAACTATCGTATTATTCCTAAGAATACGCTATCATGGGTTCAATCAGCGGTATAGACGGAATGCGACCGTAGATCCTCTGAGAAACCTACTATTTCTAATATTAAATTGATATGAATTAGCGCTAAAAATCTTGATTATTTTCTAACCTAGAAAATCAACATCCCTACGCTGGCCTTTCTAATTTTAGGTCATCTAAACCAACCGTTATAAGCATGCCCCTTGCTTTGAGAGTCGGCTTTTTAGGGTTATTACTTTTAATCAGCTATCAATATTTTCAAATACAAATTTTTTCCTACCCCACTCCAACCAGTCATGGTCGGAAGAAATTCCGGCCATTTTTTATGTTTTGAACATGAGATT
>CAKZYJ010000192.1 GCA_937884755.1 uncultured Flammeovirgaceae bacterium | reverse complement strand
CCACCCTTATAGCCAAAAGATTAACTGCCGTCGTAGACCTCTAGTAGGTTATAAGAGTAATAACAAAGAATAGTCGGTTGTTTACTCAATGCTGCCTAAAGAAGAAGTGGGTTTGGGAAGAGATGAAAGTATTTACCCAGAAATCATGCTCACTCCTTATAATGAAGCAGTGTGCTTCTGACGGTACACTACTAATCTGGTATCAATAAGATCCGTTTTTCCAGGGCTTTCTATTTTTTGCGCGCGGCCCCTTCAGGTTTTCTCTTTTCTTTTTCTTCATCACCATCTGCTGGGTGCGGGTATCATCTCTCCAAGGCTTATAATTCTTTGCCTCAGGCCCTTTTGGACGTTCGGCTACATTAGATAAATCTTTTTCCCTCACAATTGTATTATTGTATTTTTGGGTTTGTTTATTTTTGGCACGGGGAGCCTTTAGGTCACCTAGTCTTATACGCTGAAGTTTGTGGATTTCTATGCGCGTTGAAGAATCATTTTTTACTGGAGTGCTTTGAGCCACCAATATGTCGTTGGTCAAGAAAGTAAATTGGACGGCAAAAAAAACTCTCATATTAGTATATTTTACTATCCTAAACGTACTGTTTATCAGGACGTTGATGCCATAAATTTGGTATTTATAGTTGCGCTAAACCGATACGCACATTGCGGGAAATACGTAACAGAAGCATTGACCGAGCGACCTATTGAATGAGTAGCAGGGTTAGTAAGAACCAATTGTCTACCGCCGTGTGGGTTATTATGTTTATAGTATATTCGCGGCATTACGTGCCACTTGACAGTTAACAAAAATGAAAATATTACTAGTACTTATGATTGCCTTGGCAGTCAGTGCTTGCAATCGTTCCGAAGAAATTAGCTCTGTTGATCCGGTTAACTGGGAAAAAAGGGCGATTAATCATTCTCTTCCTGATTCGCTAGAAATCGGAGAGACCTATCTATCGGTATACTCACAGATTTATAGTATGACCGAACATCGCACTCATGATCTAACAGCAACAGTTAGTATGCGTAATATTCATCGCACCGATACGGTTTATCTACTAAAGGCCGAATACTTTGATACGCACGGAGAGTCAATACGAACCTACTTTGACCAACCTATCTTTTTGGCTCCTTTAGAAACGGTAGAGATTATCATTGACGGAATAGATCAGGCGGGGGGAACCGGAGGAAATTTTCTGTTCAACTGGAAGGTAAAGCTGGGTTCGCCCGAACCACTGTTCGAGGCTATTATGATCTCTACGATGGGACAACAGGGTTTATCCTTCTCTACGCAGGGAAGAAAGGTGGAGTAAATTCAAAGAAAAAGCCGGGCTCGTTAGCACCGGCTTTTTACTTCTACTTATGAAAAGAAATACACAGTTTACTAATTCCAGTAGCTAACATCGTCGCGAAGTTGACCGTCAGCCGAAAATACCTTCTCTTCATCCCGTAGAAATTTCTCTAGTTCTACCTGATAGTAAGTTTCACCATCTTTCATGAGCTTCTCAGCATCGTCTACTTTAAAATCTGAATAGTCTTTTTTGATAGTGGCCATTACTTCGGCCGGTAGCTCAGATTCTTCAATTTCCTGTTTCTGGACGATCATCTTACCGGAAGCATCAATATCTTTCTGTGCGAAAGAAGCAAATGAGACAACGGACAACATCGTGGTTAATGCAAAAAATTTCGTAGTTCAAAAAAAATCAGGTTAAAGTGAGTCCTACGGAGGGGAATATAAAATGTTTACCGTATTTGTGAAAAACCCCTGTTTGCTAAATTTGTGCTTCTACCTATCATCTCATATGGAAGCGCAGGGGGATTATATACCGTTTTCAGAACTCAAGTTAAATATACTGCAATGAACCGAGTAACCTTTTTTGTCTGCGTTCTGGTAATTTTAGCCAAGACCGGAATAGCCCAAATATCGTCCGATATTGATGTTTGGTACCCGGTGTACCCTATATTACAGAAAAAGAGCCATACTCCTGTTGCTCAGATTAATATCCAGTCTCCGGCCAAAGGACTACGGCTGAATGAAGTGATCGTACGAATAGAACACCTGAAAGAAAATAGTATAGACAGTGTGCAGGTATTCTATTCAGGACAGGACTCGGTTTTTAGTACTCAGCAACGCTTGGCGACCGCTACTGCCCAAAATCAGACCCACCTAAAAAATCGTATTACTTTAAAAAAAGGAAGTAACTATCTATGGGTAAGCTTGTGGCCTTCAGAGAAACTATCCCCCACTGACCGATTGAAGGTTTATGTAGAGACCGTAGTGATTGATGGGAAGAAACATTCACTACCAACTAAGGATGTGCCCTTACTACGAGCCGGTATTGCTTTACGCCAGCACGGGGAAGATAACGTAGATACCTACCGTATACCGGGCTTGGTGACCACTCCCCAGGGAACCCTGATTGCCGTATATGATGTCCGCTACAACAGCTCGGTCGATCTTCAGGAAGATATTGATATTGGCATGAGCCGCAGCACCGACGGGGGTGAAACCTGGGAACCCATGAGAATCATTATGGACCAGGGCGAATGGGGTGGGCTTTCAGAAAAAGCCAACGGCGTAGGAGATCCAGCGATACTGATAGACCCTACTACAAACACCATTTGGGTGGCTGGTCTTTGGACACATGGGTATCCTGGGCAACGAGCCTGGGATACGGCCGGTCCCGGTCTAACACCGGAAGAAACTGGGCAGTTTTTGCTGGTAAAGAGCGAAGACAATGGCCTGACTTGGTCGGAACCGATCAACATTACTCAGCAGATTAAAGACCCTTCCTGGACACTACTATTGCAAGGGCCGGGCCGGGGCACTACTACTTCCGACGGTACGCTAGTGTTTCCGGCTCAGTATAAAGATGCTGAAGGGATGCCATACGCTACAGTCATTTATAGTACCGATCAAGGGCAAAACTGGCAGATTGGTCAGGGTGCTAAGTCCAACACTACGGAAGCCCAAGTAGTAGCTTTAAAAGATAATAGCTGGATGCTCAATATGCGCGATAACCGAGGGGGAAGCCGTTCGGTATATGTCACCTCGGATCGGGGGCACAGTTGGACTTCACATCCTACATCCCGCCAAGCTTTGATTGAGCCGATATGTATGGCCAGCCTCATTGTGCACCAGCGGGATGGGAAGCGCTACTTAGTTTTCTCTAATCCCAACGCTACCGACCAGCGCCACCGCATGACGATTCAAGTAAGTGAGGATGAAGGAATGAGCTGGCCCGAAAGCTACCACCTGCTCTTAGATGAATGGGTGAGTAGGGGCTACTCTAGCCTAACCTCGATTAACGAAGATACCCTTGGTATCCTCTACGAAAGCAGTCAGGCCGATCTGGTGTTCCAGAAAATAGGCTGGAATGAACTGTTAAAAAGCCAGTAGGCTTACTCAAAATGTTAAATCAAGAATGTATCAAGTAAGCTAATGATCTGAAGCCAAGCAATACGAGAGAGTTTTTTACTCTCGAGTTGTGTACGAGGTCTGGCAACTATACATGTAAAATCCGCCGCTTGTTCCACAACGGGAACAACTAGCCATCGAGCTGAGGAAGATCTAAATCAACGGAACATTGTACTTGAGTGGAGTCACTTTCTGATCCGTATTCAAGGTATAGCTTCCAAATCGGTTGATATGCTCCGTTCGATAAGGGGAGAAGTTTTTTAGTAGGTCTTCATCAATCGGATAACCTTCTTGAAGAAGATCATCCAATACCCGAGTCATTTCATCCACATTGTAAAGGATCACTAGGTTCGCGACCAAATGGTTGTACTTAATAATCTTGGTTTGCTCATGGCGAAGGTTCTCCGGAATGACTTTACTGGCAAAGGCTAGCCAATCGGCGAACTGATTAAACTCTTCGCTTTTGTTAGTGGCTGCGTGGATGGTTTGGCGTAACTCAGTATCAAAAGTATAATCTAGCAGGAATAGCGTTCGGGTGACCCGACCTAGCTCCCGGAAAGCAAAATAAAGTTTGTTTTTGCGGCTATTAGTCCCTAACCGACGTAGGATCGTAGAAGGCGAGATTTTACCCAGTTTGATTGATAGCACGACCCGTAGCATATCGGGCAGATGTTGTTCAATAAGTGTCCATTGAATACTCTCAGAAAACAAGCTGTCAATATATTGGTAGCGAATGGTTTTGTTAGGACGGAAGAAAGTAAGATCCTTAATGCTACGAATGCGTGGCATGAGTTTGATACCTAGCAGATGGGCCAAACCAAACACCACTGTACTCTGCGCATGGGTATCTCCATGGATGGTATCGGGTTGAATATCCGACTCATTCTTCAGTAATCCATCTAGGATATATACTGCCTCGTAAACTCCGCAGGGGATAAAATGGCTGAATAGGGCAATATAGGTATCCGATACATGATAGTAGCCGATCCCTCCGTATCCCCTGTAGCGAATATGATATTCCGATAGCAGGTTTTGCTCATACACATTCCACTTCGTACCATCGGCGGATGCACTTTTTCCACTACCCCAATACTTAGGTAACAAGAAGCGGTTGTATGCATTAACCACTTTAGTAATGGCACGATCCAAGCGTTCTTCGGTGATATGATGGGCATTGACCCAGGCCAGTTGTTTACGATTAGCCCCCGGACCGAACGGGCTGTCTGGGTAGGTCCCAACAGACAACCGTAGCAAAAAAGCGTCGTGACTAGCCGTTCATCATAGTTTTTTACTTTAGCTCCTTTCCCCGATAGGGTATGAAACAAGCGGCTCAACCGAAGCCATTTTTCGGATTGCATAATCACTTCCAAGATATTAAGCGGAGCCATTCGTGCTTTTAGCTGTTGATCAATAGCATCGTAATCATGATGAATAGGCGTTTTTGGAGGACGGGATAGTATCAGCGTTCCATTTTCCATACGAGCATGACGATTGCCCAGGAATGCTTGATCCACCTGCCTTATTATTTCATTTAGTGTCTGTTGGAGTGAAGCAATGAACGTTGTTGCTTGGGTAGGTATCCCAGAGATGGATTCGTACTCTACAATCTCTTTTTCATAAACATCCCAATCAATAAGGTGCTTACGGTAGTCATCAAAGTCGTTACTACCAACAACGTATATATCCCCCGACTTTAACTGATTCGTGAGCTCGGTAAAAACGGCTAATTCAAAATTCTTGCGATGAATTTGTTCTGTCGGCTCTTCTTTACTTCTTTTATCCGTGACTAGTTTGTGCCATTTTTCGGGTAACCAAGATAGATCCAGTGCATCCTCTTCTATCGTAATCCATTCCCTGCGGTTACGACGATGATGAAGAATGAAGCTGACAGCTTCAACCAAGCGTTGATCCTGCGAGGAAGACTGTAGCGGCAAGAAAGTGATGCAGTCAAACAGGAGCGAACGCTTAGAGGGATAGAGTTGAGGTAAACAAAGTAAATAGTTATTTTCTGCGTATGCCAAGTGTTGTCGACATTGGTGATATATCTTTTCAGGCTGATCGGGCATCACTTCCTCAATAGCTTGAAACCGCTCTATCTCTGACCCTATAGTTTGATAAGCCGAGGTGATGTTGGCTAAGTGATGAATCAGTTCAGCAACCCGTTCACGGCTCTGGGCATGATACTCTTCCAGCAATGTTTTTCCGTTCTGGTGCAGTTTAGCCACCCGGCGAATGAACATCAACGCAAGATCATCCAGGGCTTGACCCATTTGTTTTTCCAGTAGTAGGACGACCAAGGCATACTGCTTATCCAGGGTACATTGCCGAAGATGCGGCAAATCCATTGTATAGGCTTCGTAGGCAAAC
>CAKZYJ010000191.1 GCA_937884755.1 uncultured Flammeovirgaceae bacterium | reverse complement strand
CTGCCTTGAAAGCTTCAGCTACTTGTATCAGAATTGTGTGTTTGTAAGATTGATACTCTATGTAATTTATTTCTTCTACGACTTCTTTAGATTTTCCAGAGGTAATAAGCACATTTAACCACTCATAAACCGTCTCTTCACTGGAATGAGCTATCAATTCACGAGCTCTATCAACAATGGTTTGTTCTATGCCAATTTCAAGTTCACTTTGGTAAATAAATTCTAGCTCTTCCTGATTCAGAATGTAACTAGATTCACTCAAAAGTTGTCTGGCTTCTTGCTGTTGTTTTAATGTAAGTAAATATTCTTTTTCCCTACTTTGCTGCTCCCAAAGTGATATCATAAACTGAAGGTGCCGCCGCCAAAGGAGGAACTTATTACTATCTTCAAGCCAATTCTTGAGTTGGGGCCATTCGGTAAAGAGCGCTTCGTGGGCTATTTCCAGTATCGAGGCTTCCTCACCTATCTTTTCTTTTACAAATAAGCGGGCGTCAACAAACCGCTGCACCAAGCTCTTATCATCGGTAGGTACTCCTGCTTCATTTAATTTGTCCTCCCTCACAGATTGCCGAGCGTACTGCCCCCCCTCGTCCATCCGCACCATGGCTAAAAAAATTTGTTTTAGGATACGCTCATCTTCATCTGAAAAAGTGGAGGCATCCTGGGCAACTTCCCCTTGCCTGGTTTTCTTCACGTAGGCACGTAGCACTTCATCAGCTGTTTGTATAACCGAACCACCCAGGCCACCTATTTCTAGGTAATTGTCAATGGCAAATTCTCTACTGCTTTCAAACTTATCGTGCAACTTGCGCAGGGTGAAAGCCAGTAAGGGCAAGGCTTTCGATGTCTTGGTATCATGCAAAATCCGTTGAGTAAGTCCCGGTTCAAGATTTATACCAGCAAGCACAGCCGGTTTTTCAATCACCTCCGCCAACCGCGAGAAGGGAATTGGTCCTAGGGTCTGGCTCTTATAGGCAAACTCTTGTAAAGAAGGGTGCTGTTGAAAAATTCCGAGAAAATCGGAACGGAGAGTGCCCAACAGCATGATCCGGCCCGCTTCTGCTTCCAGCAGTCGCCGTAGGAGGGACAGGAATTTCACTTGTTCATTACCAGTTCCCACCCCAATCAGTTCTTCCATCTGATCAATACTAATAAGTACAGTAACCTCGTGTTGCCCAGCCGAAATACGTAATTCATCCATCAAACTTACTAGATCATTTAATTTATTCTCCTTGATGGTATTCTCGAGAATCTTACGGACCTGAGCGAGATTTTTTGATTCATTATATCTTTTAAAAGTAGAAACAATAGCTACAGAAAGCTCACGTATAGGTTCATTTTTTGGACGTAATGGCTCAATAACCAACCAATTTTTCTTGTCTTTCCCTAACCTGGGTAAGATGCCTGCTCGCATTAGAGAAGACTTACCACTTCCTGAGGCCCCTAGAATCAGTGCCATACTGGCTAAATCATGCCGTTGCATCTGATTAAGTAAATCTATACCTGCTTTAATCTCTTCGTCTCGCCCAAAAAACACGGCCGCATCTTCTTTTTGGAAAGATAATAATCCGGGGTAAGGAGATCCTTCACCCTTCCAAGTTAACAAATCTTTAGGATCTAGCCCTTTATTGAGAAGTCCACTTGTTAAACGAGCTAAAGCTTCTTCCCAACCATTGGAATTTACATCAACAGTTTGCGCATTGCTAAGTAGTGGTTGTAATTGCTTCAACTCTTTTTCACTTACATCATCCAACTTAATTGGAAACATGGGTCTTGGTAAGGAGTTAGCATAACTAACTTCAGCAAAACACCACTTTGATTTTACGAAATCTTTACTTAGCAGCAACACTACTGCCCGGCACTTCCGAAGTTGAGCGTGTATTTCCTTCACCCAGTCTCGCCCGGCCGGGATGCCTTTTTCCGGGTGGAAGTCCAAAAATATTCCTAGATACTCATGATCTGCAAGATAATCTCGCAGCTTTTCGGCACTCTCATTATCCTTACTGCTATGGCTGATGAAGATGGAACTCATTTTTTCATGGCTATTGATGCATTGAATATACAACATACCGTTAAATAATCATTTTACCACCTCAATGAGCCTTCTATCAGCAAGTAAGTGCCACAATGACGCTTCTGAATGTAATATTCCTCAAAATGCTGAATAGAAAAAAGCCACGATACACCTAAACGATTATTTCTACAGCTTTGATATCAATGAAAAGATAGAAGCTTATAGGTATACCTTATTCCACTTGGGTGCTATGCTGATTAAAAAAATGACATTTTTAGTAAATTATAACTTGATGACAGTATCAAATAATGGTGTCAATCAGGTAATATAGAAACATTGGCATTGCTCCTCTCTAACCGGCAGAATTTGTTATCTTGAACTTCTCGCATATACACGCATATATTGGAATTTTACTCTCAACCCGCGATACTGTTAAGCGATCTCTTATGACGACACCTTCTGACAATAACAGCCATCCTGACCTTTACCAAAGCTTCAAATTTCGTTTGAAATGGGATGGCAAATATATCGCCGGGGTGAAACAAGTAAGCGGGATAAAGGAAAATATAGAAGCTATTGAATATAGAGAGCCGAGTAATCCCTGGAGCAAAAAGATATTTAGTATGAAGAAATCCTCAGCCATCACACTCGAACGAGGCACTTCTTATGACCCAGAATTTATCAAATGGGCTAATTTGTATATTCAATCAATAACTGATTTTGGCGATACCCCATCACTATTAGATATGCGGAAAGATATCACTATTGAGTTATACAATGAGGCTGAAGAATTGGTTGTGGCCTACGTGATTATCCGATGCTGGGTTTCGGAATTTACCGCTTTGCCCAAAAGGCATACTAATTCCCGTGCTATTTCAATACAAAAGATTAAACTGGAAAATGAAGGCTGGAGCACAGTTAGTTGGTAGCTAAACCTCTGCCACTAAAAGAATAGTTAAACCTGTTGGCGCTCCCGGAGCTTAAACAGTATAAGTTTGCCCAACTCATCGTGGTCTGTTCCACGTAAAAGCTCTAATTCTTCGGGTGTAACCCTGGTGTATTTAGTTGATTTAATGTGTGAGTCTGTTTCGTCAGAGGAACTAGTGGTTGAAAACCAGCCATCACCCTGAGAATAAACAATATCATCTTTAGGCCCAAAGATCACCTCACCTGCACCAAAGTAGTCAGGGGTCCCTTTATCTCGGGGATGTTTTCCTCCCCAAGAATAATAAAGTGTTCGATCTTCCTGATCATAATTGACACTTCGGCTACTGTAGTGCGCTGTCTCAACACCTTCAATTGACCAGGCCTTACCCTCCAATTGCAGATTGCCTTGCTCAGATGTTGAAATTTCCAAATGGCTAAGTACAGCGACTACCTCCACATTAATAATAAACTGCCACCAGTGGCCTACAATGGGGGCAAATGGAACTAAGTTATCTAAGGGGTTCCAATTGCTTAGCTGCTGACTGATCGTTTTAACAGCGTCATAAACCTTATCGCGAGGTCGCTGCTCCGTATCGTCAAAGAGAGTGTAACCGAGTCCATCTCAATCTGAAGGAACCTTTGTTCCAGCTTTATCAACCACGTAGAAAGTTCGCTCTCTTCCCAGTACCGCCGTAAAAAGCCCAGCCTCAAAGATAACATTGTCTCTCGGAGAGAAAGTAGCTGAACCGCGGGACTCAGTGACATCTTCCTGTCCGAGCACAAAAACAGCGAAATCGACCTCCTTCATGATACGAGTTAGTTCCTCCAATGTGTAATGGCCTGGCCTAAATGTATCTACGTCCCAACGTTCAATCATAGCTACATCTCGTAATTCATCCTCCAACGCTTTAACGATGGCCAGACTTTCTGAAGCTGATCCTATGAATAATTTAGGTTTAGTCACAGATTTTTAGTTTAGTAATACATTCATTTTAGCTAAGTTGAATCACTGTTGTTACGGTTAAATTGCTCTCGCCAACCCGTTTATTTATGTGCGCTAATCTTTTCTTTAACTGTCTCTCTGTAATAACAAAATAATCTGAACCAATTTACTATAAATATCTTTGCGATTATTAAAAAATGAAACCAAACCTATAAGTTGCTGGAAGTAAAATTCTTGACTATAATGTTAAGAGTAGCAAATTTCTTTAATGCTACCGGTGGATTAACCCCGGTCTATCGGACAAAAAGAGCAGTAGACATAAGTGTGCCGGTGGATATGATTGAAGAACTAGAAATGCGGACATCACAATAATGAAGGGTAAAAACTTATTTTACAAGGATTCTTCTTATCAAAGAAAGTCGCTTGACGAACCCTGTGTTTTTATTTCTCACCGTATGGCTGATTTGGAAACCGCCCGAGCCGTGGCCTCCTACCTTACTGATACGGTAGCGGTGAATATCTACTTTTCCGATGATGAAGAGGCACTACAGCAAGCCGATAGAGAGCAAGATCATCAAAAGATCGTAGACTACATTCAGCGGGGGTTAGATTTGTCTACTCATGTGTTAGGCATCATCAGCAACCGCACCAAAGGCTCCTGGTGGGTACCCTTTGAACTGGGCTACAGTTGAAAAGGAAAAATTGCAGTTGCCCAACTGCTTTTGGAGGAGGTAGAAGAACTGCCTTCTTATCTTCAAATCTCAAAAGTATTGAGAGATGTCTATGACTTCAGAAAATGGATTGTTAAATAAGAAGTCGGTCAAAAAATCATCGAGGAAAAAGCCTTGAAAGCAGACTTACCCAATATTCCCTATGTAAAACAATTTAAATACAGTTACCCAAATTACATCAAGCAGACCAATATTTTCTAAAGTTGGCCTCTGAATCTTTACTCACCAAAACTCCCTTCTTCATTTTGGCTCTAATTTGAAATTACTGTGGAAAATCTATGCGTTAATTTCATATTATTTGTATCATGCTACGAATACTCAAACCACCGCAACCAATGCCTCAGTACGACGCTTTTATCAGTTACAACAGCCGAGAGACTAATCAGGTCCACCGGGTGGCTGAGTGGTTGAGAGAACAAGGAGTTCAGGTGTTTCTGGATAAGTGGGAACTTCGTCCCGGCGACAAGCTGGTAAAAACGCTGGGCGAAGCCTTAGCCGAATCGGACTGTTGTGTGGTAATGATTGGCGAAAACGGCATTAGCCCCTGGCACGAGAACGAAATCTATTCGGTGCTGAATGCCACGATTGACCGCACCATGAAGCGGGTAATTCCGGTGTTTCTGCCCGGAACAAACCCACCGACAAAAAAGACCGAACTACCCTGGTTTCTACGGGGTATACTGTACGTCACCTTTGAGGGAAGTGTGGAGGAAAAAGATCGCCTACAAGAGATTAAATTTGGCATTACCGGGCTACACGAAAATGGCCAAGCTGCAGCGGGCGAATGCCCCTACCGGGGACTGGAGGTGTTCCGGGAAGAAGACCGTAAGTACTTCTACGGCCGGGAAGCGCTGGTACAGCAGCTTTGTAGCCGCTTGGAAGATCTGGACAACAATCGGCTGCTAGCGGTTTTAGGCCCATCGGGCAGCGGGAAGTCTTCGGTGGTACGGGCCGGACTCATTCCTCAGTTAGAAAATGAGAAGACGCTGATTACCGTATTCACCCCGGGTAATAATCCTATTGAGCAACTGTCCTACGCTCTCCGGGGACTCTCCGATCCCCGACCTAATGTGGAAGACCTGAAGCACCGACTAGACCACAGTAAAGAAGCGCTACATCTTATCAGCGGAGAACTTACCCGGGATCTGAACCGGGAAAAGGTTGTGTTGATCGTCGATCAGT
>CAKZYJ010000190.1 GCA_937884755.1 uncultured Flammeovirgaceae bacterium | reverse complement strand
AATAAACCTTTCCATTGAAGTAATCGCACAGACCTTAAAACCGCCGGTACGTGATACAGGAAAATTCCTCCTGTAGAGTCGTCAGAGCTATTAGTTCTCTATCCCATGATAAGCTACATTCATCTCCATAGGGCCAGCCCACTCTTGGGGAATGGGAATATCTAGTACCCAGTGAACAGCGTTGATGACCACCCGCTGAAAGGGTTCTCGGTCAAAGTCGTAGGGATGGCCCAATGTAGTTGTGAATATTTTGCTACCAAAGGAGTTCGTACCCGTCCAGGCTACGGGATGGTCAATAGCCTCCTTATTCGGATTGACCGCGCTACCCATCAACAGCCACTCTGAATTCTCAGTAGGATAATCAGGCAACGTAGTGTAGAGCCAAGAAGCAGCATCAAACTTCTGATCTACTCCGGTTAAAATCGGGTGATCGGCAACATCCTCAATCGCCGAAACCTCAGTAGTAGATTCGTGACCATAGTGCGTGTGATTATGATCGCCGCCCCAGCCGGGAGGGGCATTCAGGGCAAACTCGCCAAAGGCGTTCCAGTTTTCCAGTTCGTGCCCCTCAGGATAATTGAAAGCGTGAGTAGATGTTCGGAAGCCGATGACAGGCTTTCCGGTTTTCAGATAATCTTCAATATGCTTCACCTGATCGGCGGGCAGCCGTCGCCATCGCAGAAAAAATACCGCCATATCGGCATCTTGCAGTGCTTCTAAACCCGGAATATTCTCTTCGGCATTATAATCCGGCGATGATTTTAGTACTACGGTCTTCAGTCCATAATTTTTCTCTAGCTCCGCCGCTAACTTAGGCATGGTGCCTTCACTACTGTATTCATGGTCTCCAGTCACAAAGACTACCGTTGGTTGTTCTTCTTCCATTTCATTGGCTACCTCAGTTTGACTAGCGGTTTCTTCACCTTCGCTACTGCTAGAAGATGATCCGCAGCTGTAAAGAAAAATAGAAGCTACAAAACAATGTAAAATTAGATTTTGGATGGATGATAAGTTAGGCATTTTTGCAATTGTTGTGAGTTGATGTTTATTATTGAAGTTTACAAAAATCAATCCCCTCGCCCCTTTTCTACCGGGGATACTTCAGGTAAGCTCTTAAGCGGAATTGTTAACACTTCTTTACCAAGTTATAACTCTCCCCCTCTCTTAAAGGGGGTTAGGGGGATTTGCGTATATAAATCTAATTCTCAAGTGGATGTTCTTTTAGTAACTCTTTAGGAGAGTAGAATCCGGTTTTGCTTTCGGTAGCGGCTCGTACTTCCTTCACTTTCTCCGGTGAAATGGCTGAAGCTTGATTACCGAACGAATTCCGCACGTAAGTTAGTACCGATGCTAGTTCTTCATCATTCAGCAGCCCACCAAATTGAGTCATCGGTACCTGACCGGGATACTCCTTGTTTAGTACTTTAATTGGTCCCATCAGACCTTTCAGGGTCAGTTTGATCAAACGCTCTTCGCTACCCAGTACCCATTGGGTACCCGCCAACGGAGGGAATTGCGAAGCACTCAATCCACCACCATCAGGTTGGTGACAAGTACTACAGTAGCCTTCTCGACTGTAGATTTCTTTCCCCTTAATAAATAGCTCCCGCTCGGCTCCGGCCAGTTGGGTACTAATAGATTCGTCTTTTTCTTCCTGTATCGAGCGTCCGTTTAAGTGAGCTAAAGCTGTTTCGTAGGTAGACTGTATCCAATCGTCTATCGGCTTTTCACCCGCAGCTTCTACAATAGGTAGCCCTTGCTCCTTGTCTAACCAGGAGGCTGCTACAATAGCTTCCAGGCGAACCCTCCCGTGCTCATCTTGCGCCATCTGCATCAGTAGATCAGCTTGGTCTTCTACCTGATGCCCAGTGTAGCGCAGTACCCGGGTGGCGGCTGCCCGTACCCGATGGTCTTCGGCTTTTAGCAAGCGGCGCAATAAGTCTTGGTCTACTTGATTAAGTCCCCAGCTTACCCATAGGGCTTCCAACAGATGATGTTCGTAGCGAGGATCGCTTTCGTCTAGTTTTTCAACCCAACTTTTTAGTTCAGAGGGTAGCTCCGGCGAGTTAAGTCCTCGCAGTTCACGACGGGTTCGGTAGCGGGTTCGGTACTCCGGAAGCTTTAAATTTTCTAACAGTTGGTCGATACTTGCCCCGGCTACTTTGGTGGGTTCCACCAAGGGGCGGTCTGGATAAATAACCCGGTAAATACGTCCGTGTACATGATCGCGGTAGGGATCCCGAGCGTTGTGCTGCATGTGTCCTACCAGCATATTGTGCCAGTCTACAATATACAGCGAGCCATCGGCAGCAAACTCCATATCTACCGGTCGAAAGTTGGGATCAGAGCTTTGCACCAGATCATGCCGATGTCGACTTTCAAACCCGGTGCCATCGTCTACCATCATATGCTGCTTGGTTCCTAAGAATCCAATTGTATTATTAATCAGCAAATCACCCTGCACCTCATCCGGAAAGTGGCGACTAGAAACGAATTCTAAACCTGAGGTAGGTCGTACCCGGTGGGCATCTTCAATTAGATTGCGGGATTCAGCCGTAGCTACTCCATAGCGAGGATTTACCTCACCCGGCATCATCCAATGCACATCTGGCCCCGACGTATCGGCGTAGAAATCTTGTCCCCATTCGTCAAAAGCAATGCCCCAGGGATTAGGAATAGGCAGTTGAGCTACCCGCTCTAACCGTCGTCGTTGCGGGCTGTAGCGGTAAAAACCTCCGTTGGTAGCCCGCAGCGGGCCGTAGGGAGTTTCTACATTGGTATGCAAAAATACTCCTTCGCCCATGTAAATAGCTCCCGAGGGATCTCCGGTATACGCGCTATGCATATGGTGGGTATCATGATCATCGAAACCACTAAGCAAAATTTCGCGCACATCAGCTTGGTCATCCCCATCGGTGTCTTTGAATAACAGTAAGTCTTGCGGCTGTGAGACATATACTCCCTCGGGGGCAATATCGAAACCAACGGGTAGGTGTAAGCCATCGACAAAAGTTGTTTGTTTATCTGCTTTACCATCACCATCAGTATCTTCCAGAATGATGATTTTATCGTTGGGCTTGCCGTCACCAGGTTTGTAGTGCGGATAGCTCGGCATAGTTGCCACCCAAAGCCGTCCTCTATTATCAAATGATAGTTGTACCGGATTCGCTAAATCTTCAAACTCTTGCTCAGAGGCAAATAGCTCAATTTTATAACCGGGAGCCATCGTGAATTTATCCAACGCATCTTGCCCGTAGAGATACTCATCACTGCCACTAGCTTCTTCCGACTTATAATTAGATTCTACCGGAGGTAGTGGACTCGTTTGGGCGTCAGCAGCTGCTAAATCCATTTCCTTCCCTTGGGTAGCTTGCCAAATAGCTTCATCCCGAATGGCGGTCATCTCCCCAAGCTTCTTAATCTCGGCTGGATAATTATCCGGACCGAAGGGTTCGTAACGACGACCGTATACGTGTACGCCGTTAGGTATTTTGTAATCGTTGTTCCACATCCAGTTCTTCTCCATCACCGCCTCGTGTACTAAAGCTCGGTGCTCTTCAGCTGCTGTCTCTTTTTCGCCAAAAGCCTTATCAGCCAATAAGTCAGCGAACTGACGATAGCCGTTATCAGTTAGCTGAAAACCATCAATTGTTAAAGCTGCATCAGCTTCATCAAACCATTGCTGGGTAGGTTGAAAGACATCCACGAAGTGTACACCATTTTCTGCCGCTACTTCCTGCATGGCCTGGGTATACAGAGCCAGGTTCGCATTCTCTTGTATTCCGTCGGGTAGATCATACTGATCGGACAGGTTTTCAAAGGCGATGGGTGATACGATCGCTAACTGCGCCGTCTGCGATGAGTCGCCATTGTAGTTCTGACTGAGCGTATGGTCAATAAAAGCGTTTAGTTCAGCCCGAAAATTTTCCAAACCCGCTTCTCCGGCAAAAGACTCGTTGTAACCAAAAAAAGCCAGGATAATATCCGCTTCTAGTTTAGTGAGCCATTCGTCGGGAGTTGGATAATGCCCCTCGCTACCTGAATCGTTCG
>CAKZYJ010000189.1 GCA_937884755.1 uncultured Flammeovirgaceae bacterium | reverse complement strand
AGATCAATTACGTAGGAAAGGCCACAGTTAATGGCAAAGCCACCATTAAACGGGTTTTTCCGGTAAAAGAGATTGAACACGCTAGTCTTTTCAGCGACCCCTGTCTTCCAGTAGCCATAGGCCATGGTAAGCTGATAAAAATCAGTTAACAGAGCCAAAGAACTGGTATAAAGCGTGTTAGTCAGGTTCATCTTTAATTTAATGATTGATGAGTAATGATGAATGATTAATGCAAGACAGCAAAGTCATTATTCATTAATCATCACTCATTATTTTACTACCTGGATCTTTACCATATTGGTGCGGTCCTCCCAGTGTAATGGCATACTGGCAGTACTAATGTAGGTGTCTCCGTGATGCAATAGACCTCTGTTGCGCAGAATATTCTCCAGGTCATCAAAGGTTTCATCGGTAGAGCGAGTACCATCGTAATAAAAACCTCTTAACCCCCAGTACAGGTTAATAATATTCAGCAAGCGGCGATTCGCTGTAAAAATGTAGATATTAGCTTTAGGCCGATGCCCCGAAATCCGGAAACCGGTATACCCCGACTTGGTCATCCCGACAATGGCCGTGGCATTAACCTCTTTACTTAGGCGGCAAGAAGTTCTTACCAAACTATCGTTATAAAAGGTAGGAGAATCTGCGTGAATGTGGGAAAGCTTATCGTAGATCTCGTCGCTCTGCTTTTCCACCGCCAAAATGGTTTTTACCATACTCTTAACCGTCTGAATAGGGTACTTACCCGAGGCAGTTTCTGCCGAAAGCATGATGGCATCGGCACCATCTAACACCGCGTTGGCCACATCGTTAGTTTCAGCCCGAGTGGGCCGGGGATTTTCAATCATGCTCTCCATCATCTGGGTAGCGATAATTACGGGCTTAGAGGCTTCGTTACATTTATCAACCAGCATTTTCTGGGCTATGGGAACATCCTCCATCGCAATTTCTACTCCTAAGTCACCTCGTGCTACCATTAGCCCATCGGTAGCCTCAATAATCTCATCAATATTACGCAGTGCCTCTGGTTTTTCAATCTTAGCTATCACCTTGGTAGCTTTGCCTTTGGCCTCGATGATATCTTTCAAATCGTAGATATCACTGGCTTTTCTTACGAAAGAGAGAGCGATCCAGTCTACATCCTGCTCTAGCCCGAACTGTAAATCCTTCTTATCTTTTTCGGTAAGCGAGGGAGCCGAAATTTTGGTATCTGGCAGGTTCATTCCTTTTCGAGATTTCAGTCCTCCACCGTACACAATAGTAGTTTCAACTTCATCGCCAGAAACACCAGTCACTCGCAACTCAATCTTTCCGTCATCCACCAGAATAGTATCTCCTATTTCAACATCCTGGGGTAAAGAGGTATAAGTGGTGCTTACTTTCTCTGAGGTGCCTAACATCTCCTGGCAGGTAACGGTCAAAATTTGACCGGGTACAATCTCAACTTCACCATTCTCTACTTCGCCAATTCGGATCTTAGGCCCCTGCAAATCCTGCAATATGCAAACGTTGGTACCTAGTTCTTCATTTACTTCCCGAATATACTTGATTACCTGCTTATGTCCGGCGTGGTTTCCGTGCGAAAAGTTTAAGCGAAAAACGCCTACCCCGGCTCGAACCAGCTCAATGAGCATATCTTTACTATTGGTAGCTGGGCCGAGCGTGGCCACAATTTTTGTCTTATTAGCGGGTAAATGATCCATACTAGAATAATAGGTTATCTTTATTTGGGAGTAAATCTACCGAAATTTGCGAATAGCTCTTGTTATCGGGAATAGTTTTCAGGTTTTGTTTTAAGGTATCCAGCGAAACGTGTTCTCCCGGATCGCGTAGCCACAGTAAATAATTCCAATTGGGTAGTTCGGGGATTAATCGCTGACCGGAGAACTGCGGGGAGTACGTCCGGTTCTCAATCAGACGCCAAATCTGGCTGCCCCGTTGGTAGTAAAATTGGGCGAAGGGTACCTCCTCCTTTTCATGCTGCTTCTGACTTAGGGTAATATCCGATACCTTTTTGAAGTGGCATATGCAGCCTCGGTTCAATGCCCAGGCCAGTTTATATTCCTTGGCTGATGAACTAATGCCGAAGAGCAAAAAATCGTACTGAAAATCGGTCTCCAGTTGGGTATGCACTGCTAGCAATTTCGATCTATCGCCCGCGAAGTTCCGGTAATTTTTTTAACTTTTCACTAAATAGCTGAAGGGATTATATAAAAAAGATACGGAAAGATAAGTTTGACATTATTGGATTAAATCTCTTTCTTTGCGCCGTTAACTTTAAATGCAACTAATATGTCTGAAATTGCGCAAAAAGTCAAAGGAATCATTATCGACAAGCTTGGAGTGGAGGAATCTGAAGTAACTCCGGATGCCAGCTTTACGAACGACCTGGGAGCTGATTCCTTAGACACTGTTGAACTGATTATGGAATTTGAAAAAGAGTTCAACATTTCTATTCCCGACGACCAAGCTGAAAATATTGCTACCGTCGGACAAGCCATCTCTTATCTGGAAGAGAACGTAAATTAGTAGATCACTTTTTTCTTTTGTATGAAGTCTCGGAGAGTTGTTGTTACGGGGTTAGGCGCGCTTACTCCCCTCGGAAATTCAGTTGCCGATTACTGGCAGGGATTATCGCAAGGAGTAAGCGGGTCTACACCCATCACCCACTTTGATACCGAAAAGTTTAAAACCAAATTCGCCTGCGAACTTAAAAACTTTAAAGCCACCGACTATTTCGACCGTAAGGAAGCTCGAAAGTTAGACCCTTGTGCCCAGTACGCCCTGGTAGCTACCGATGAAGCTGTACAGGATGCCGGACTGGTAGAAAGCTCCATTAACCCTGACCGGGTAGGAGTAATCTGGGGTTCGGGCATCGGTGGATTGATTACCTTCCAGCAGGAAGTAATGGAGTTTGCCCGAGGCGATGGAACGCCCCGCTACAACCCTTTCTTCATCCCCAAGATGATTGTAGATATTACTCCGGGACATATCTCGATCAAGTATGGGTTCAGAGGACCCAATTTTGCTACCGTATCGGCCTGTGCCTCGGCTACCCACGCTCTGATTGATGCTTACACCTATATTAAACTGGGCAAAGCCGACGTCATTGTTTCGGGTGGATCGGAAGCGGCTATTTGCGAAGCCGGAGTGGGTGGCTTCGGAGCAATGAAGGCGTTGTCAGAACGCAACGATGAGCCGGAAACGGCCTCTCGACCGTTTGATAAAGACCGCGACGGATTCGTACTAGGTGAAGGAGCAGGATCATTAGTATTGGAAGAACTAGAGCACGCTCAGGCGCGGGGCGCAAAGATTTATGCCGAAATTATTGGGAACGGCATGTCGGGTGACGCCTACCATATTACCGCTCCCCATCCGGAAGGAATCGGGGTTAAGCTGGTCATGCATAATGCACTGGAGGATGCTGGTATTTCTCCTAACGAAGTAGATTACATCAATGTGCACGGAACATCCACTCCCTTGGGCGATATTAGTGAAGTGAATGCTATTGTAGATGTATTTGGCGAGCACGCCTATGAGCTAAATATCAGTTCAACCAAATCCATGACCGGGCACTTACTGGGAGCGGCCGGAGGTATTGAGGCGATTGCCTGCATCATGGCCATTGAACACAATACGATACCACCTACCATCAATCATTTTACCAACGACGAGCGCATTGATTCTCGTTTGAACCTGACGTTCAACGAAGCTCAGCAGCGGGAAGTAAACACCGCCTTAAGTAACACTTTTGGATTTGGTGGGCACAATACTTCAGTAATCTTCCGGAAATTTGAAGGGTAAATAGTGGCAGCGTCGGTCTTCGGTCGTTTAATATCCCTATTCCGTACCGTAGCCCTGGCTTTGCCGGCACCACTTTCTCTGGTGGGCTTTCCCTCCAAAAAAGATCTGAAGATGGCGCGCTGCGTACGCCAGATGGTAGGTCGCGTTCCGGCTAATCTGGGTTTGTATCGGTTAGCCTTTAAACACGTTTCGGTCGCTAAGCGTAATCGCTATGGTATTAAAGAATCTAACGAGCGGCTAGAGTATTTGGGTGATGCAGTACTCTCTACCGTAGTGGCAGAATACCTGTTTAAAAAATTTCCCTTTCGTAGTGAGGGTTTTCTTACTGAAATCCGTGCCCGTATCGTCAATCGCGAATCACTGAACGGAGTGGCTCGTAAAATGGGTATCGATCAGGTAATAGAATACGATAACTCCCACCGTAGCAATCGCCGTTCGCATAAATCCATCAATGGAAACACACTCGAGGCATTGGTAGGTGCGGTTTATCTGGATCAGGGATTTAGTTTCTGTCGCAGTTTCATTCTGAATAAAATACTAGTGCATTTTGATCTCTCCGAAATCATTCGTACCAATACTAACTACAAGAGTATGATCATCGAGTGGGCTCAGAAAAACAATCATCAAATCCGTTTCGAGATCGTAGATACGCGAGGGACCAACCACCATAAAGAGTTTATTGCCCAATTGTTTCTAGACGATAAACCTATCTGCCAGGGCAGCGGTTATAGTAAAAAGAAAGCCGAACAGCGTGCTTCCGAGAAGGCCATACAGGAGCTAGAACCGGAACTTTAATAGCACTTTCTTTGGGTTTTACTCTTACTAGATTACTGTTGATATGATGCTCACTGTAGCCGGAGCCACCCTCAACCAAGTCCCTATTGATTGGGAGGGAAATGTCTCCCGTATTTATGAAGCAATCCGCCAGGCCCAGAACCAGGGCGTAGATATCCTTTGCTTACCAGAACTTTGTATTACCGGATACGGCTGTGAAGACCTTTTTCTTAGCGACTGGGTATACACGAAATCATTAGAACTTCTTCTGGATATTGTGCAGGCCTGCCGTGACATTACGGTAGCCGTTAGTTTACCAGTAAAATACCGCGGAAAAAACTACGATACGGCCTGTTTAATCCATAACCAGCAAATACTGGGGTTTACCGCCAAGCAGTTTTTGGCCAATGATGGTGTTCACTACGAGCCACGATGGTTTACCCCCTGGCCGGCTTACGAACAAGGACAGATTGAAGTATACGGCGAAGTATATAACTTCGGAGACTTGGTGTACGAGGTGCACGGAATTAAGGTGGCTTTTGAAATCTGTGAAGATGCCTGGCGGGAAGAACTTCGTCCTGGCTGGATTCATAAAACCCACGGAGTTAATCTTGTTTTAAACCCTAGCGCCAGCCACTTCGCTTTTGGAAAAACCTCCATTCGGGAACGGTTAGCAGTACAAGGCTCCCAGGATTTTAACTGTACCTACGTGTTTACTAATATGCTGGGCAATGAAGCCGGACGGATGGTATACGATGGGGAAATTTTGATTGCCCAACAGGGGAAGTTATTGAAAAAGAATAATCGCCTGTCGTTTGAAGATCTTAACCTACTTACTTGCCAAATAGACTTTGATGATCCGGCCAATTCAGAAACTGCGCCAAATACTGATGAGTACGACCAGGAAGTAGAGTTTGCGAAAGCTGAAAGCCTAGCGTTGTTTGATTATCTGCGGAAGAGTCACTCTAAGGGCTTTGTGCTTTCGCTGAGTGGGGGAGCAGATTCATCCTGCTGTGCGGTGTTGGTTTCAGAAATGGTACGGCGGGGTGTACGAGAGTTGGGTACTAAGCGGTTTTTACAGAAGCTAAATATGCCTCAGTTGGCCGAGCAACTGGAAGAAGACCAATCAGAGCAAATCATCTTTCGCCGTCTGCTTAAAAAGCTACTTATCACTGCTTATCAGGGCACAATTAATTCTTCTGACCAAACGAGGCAAGCGGCTCAATCTTTAGCCGATTCGTTGGGGGCTACCTTTCATGAGTGGAAGATTGATAGCGAAGTAGGCGGGTACACTCAGAAGATTGAAGAAGTTCTCCGCCGCGATCTGACCTGGGAGCAAGACGATATCACCCTACAAAACGTGCAGGCTCGAGCCCGAAACCCAGCCATCTGGATGCTAGCTAATATTCATAATGCCCTGTTGCTAACTACCTCCAATCGGAGTGAAGGCGATGTTGGTTACACTACCATGGATGGAGACACCAGCGGGAGTATTGCTCCCATTGCCGGAGTGGATAAACACTTCTTAATTCAGTGGCTCCGCTGGGCCGAAGAAGCCTTAGATTATCCTGGTCTGCATCCGGTCAACGGTTTACAACCCACTGCTGAGCTTCGTCCGCTGGAACAGTCTCAGACTGATGAGACCGATTTGATGCCGTTTAGCGTACTAGTAGAAATTGAACGCCTGGCGATCCGCGACCGACACGGCCCTTTGGAGGTTTTTCAGATCATGAAGCGAGAAGAAGAGTTGGAAGAAGCAACTCTAAAAGCTTATATCACTAAGTTTTTCCGCCTATGGTCACGCAACCAGTGGAAACGTGAACGCATTGCTCCTTCCTTTCATATGGATGATTTTAACGTTGATCCTCGTTCCTGGTGCCGCTTCCCCATTCTTTCGGGTGGTTACAAGGAAGAGTTAGAAACACTTGATAAGATATAGTGAACCTGAAGCCTATGCCAATAAAATGAGCTACTTGAACCAACTGTCTAGTTCTGTTTATCCTGCAAGGTAGATAACCCTTTATTCTTCTTGTGCTCCAGAATGTCACCTGGTTGGCAGTCCAAAGCTTCACAGATAGCATCTAAAGTAGAGAACCTAACTGCTTTCGCTTTGCCAGTTTTTAATATTGATAAATTGGCCTCAGTGATGCCAAGTTTTTCTGCCAGATCTTTAGAGCGTATCTTCCGCTGAGCCATTACAACATCAAGATTTACAATAATCGGCATCACTTAAATAGTTAGATCTTGCTCTTCTTGGATTTTTATACCTTGCTCCAATATTTTACCAATGATTAATAGAAGCACACCGGCCATAAACCACGGAAAAGAATTTATTGAATTGTCTTCCAGAACCATACCTGAAAACTCAAAGTTAGAAATAAGCCATCTTTCTTGTAGATAAGAACCAAGGTTAGCAGTGAGCGGTACTAAAAAGAACAGTGTTGATAAGATGTAGATCCTCCAGACATTGATCCGTAAAAACGGGGTACCCGTTTCCACCGTCTTAATCATTCGTTTAAGTTGTTCCAGTCCAAAAATTGCTAAGGCAGCAAAAAAGACACCCAAATAAATGGCTTGAGCCTTGAATGATGTGATACTGTTTTTCACCCGGATTTTAGTCTCACTAACCAGTATTTTGGGTGAGACTGTTGAGTCTTTTTTGTAGGCTATTGAAACTGATTCGGATTTATTAATAATTTCTTGGTCTTCCGGTAAGAAGGAAATACCGGAAAATGTCAGCGTAGTTGAGCCTGAGCTATTTCCCCTGGTCTGATACAGGAAAATAACTGCTACTAATGGAATAACCAGAAAAAGCAATTGAAATAGAATGATCACCCATTTCCAAGCAGTTAAAAGTGGTATTTTTCTCATTGTTCTTCAATTATTAATTATTGTTTTTCAATAATAATAAATTATCCTGTAATTATTGAAAAACAATAATTGTTTTAGAGTGACTACTCTATTCAAAGGGAAGAAAACAGCTTGGTTACTTTGGGCGTCTCAAAGTAATACCAGCAGATGCAAAAGAAATGTTGTACTTCAAAGCAAGTAATCGGTGTAGACTATTCGGTAGTTATCCTTACTAAAGAATATCTCAATAAACACTGCAAGGCCTGCTCAATAACCAAAAGGTGTAGCTACTTACTTTTTCTTTTTCACTCACTCCGTAAGGCTTTAGCTGGATTGGTGCGAGCGGCGCGTAGGGCCTGGGTGGAGACAAAGGCTAAAGCAAATAACAAAGCGGCCACTCCGGTAAGTGGAAAAATCCACCAGTGCACGTCGGTGCGAATAGTGTAGCGTTCCAGATATTCGGTCAGGGCCCACCAGGCTAAGGGCCCGGCGATAATAAAGGCAATGATTACCAAGCGAGAGAAATCTTTAGACATGAGCGACACGATACTGGTAACCGAAGCTCCCATTACCTTGCGAATACCAATTTCTTTGGTTCGCTGCTCGGCAGTGTACGAAGCCAGGCCGAACAAACCAAGCCCGGTAATGAGTAACGCCAGAACAGTAAATAGATTAGCTAAGCTCTTAGTTAGATTAATTGTCTCGTATTTCTCCTGAAATTCTACATCGGCAAACTCGTACTCAAACGGGTAGGCAGCATTGTGTTTGTTAAATATATCTTCTACCTGAGCTAACTGACCAGAAAGATCATTGCTCTCAGCTAAACGCAGGGTGTAGCCCCCGCCCCAATCATCTAGAATAATGAACATAGGACTTACGGGTTGGTAGGGAGAACCCATCAACACGTCATCTACTATGCCAATAAGCGTTTTCTTCTCACCCCACAAATCAAGCTGGGTACCGAGGGGATCATCTAACTGCATAATATCCATACCGGCTTTGTTTACTATGATTGCCGCAGTATCGCTGGCAAAATCTTCCGAAAAATCACGACCTTCCAACACCTTAATACCCATCGTTTTGGTATAGTCGTACCCGGCAACAATAGTAGTGAAAATCACTCGCTGTTCTTCGGGTTTGCCGGGCCAACCTAAGAAGTTATTCGAGTTAATACTGGTTATTCTGCTATTGGAACGGGTCATAGAAGTAACCAGTCCTGATTGTAACAATTCATTCTTCAGTACCTCGTAGTTCTCCTTCAGTTCATCGTTCCCATTCACAAAGATTAGGTTTTCCTGCTGGTAACCTAGTTCCCGATTTTGTACTAGCTGAATTTGCTGATAAATGACAATGGCTCCGATGATGAGCAGGATTGAGAAGCCAAACTGTAAAGTTACCAGCACCTTGCGTGGAGTACTGGCCCCTTTACCAGCCTTTATAGTTCCTTTCAGTACCCGAGCCGGTTGAAAGGACGATAAATATATGGCAGGGTAGCTTCCAGCAATCAGTCCCGTTGCCAGAATAACCGACAGACTTGCCAACCAAAACTGCCAGGAAGAAAAGTTAATCGTTAGTTGCTTATTCACCAGATCGTTGTAGTAAGGCAGTGCCAATTCGGTGAATAGAACCGCAATTAAGAAAGCTAATAACGAAATAAAAATCGCTTCGCCCATAAATTGCAAAATGAGTTCCCTCCGACTAGAACCTACACTTTTACGCACTCCTACTTCTTGAGCTCTTCCCTCCGAACGAGCCGTAGCCAGATTCATAAAATTGATACAAGCAATAACCAGGATAAAAATGGCAATGATAGTAAATAGCTGAACATACTCAATCATTCCTCCTTCTTCTACTCCATCTTCAAAGCTGGAATATAAGCGCCACCGCTCCAGGGGGTATAAAAATATCTCGCGCTTAAAGTCCATACTACCATTCTCGTGCACAATATC
>CAKZYJ010000188.1 GCA_937884755.1 uncultured Flammeovirgaceae bacterium | reverse complement strand
AACAGTACTGTTATCAGCAATAGGCTTACTAGCTCCGTAGCCCTGGTAAGCTAATCGCTCGGTAGGCACACCAGCCTGAATCAAATAATCGTACACGGCTTTGGCGCGCTGAGTAGAGAGTTTTTCATTATAAGCATCAGTGCCTACATTATCCGTGTGGCCGTTGATGGAAATAGATATTTCGGGGTTCTCCTGAAGGAAGGCTGCAATTTTATTCAATTCAGGCTTAGACTTTTCTTTAATCTCGTACTTATCGGTGTCAAAGAAAACATTGTTCAGTATTGTTTCCCGGCCTTTTTCTACCGGATCAAGGTAAATGTCAATCTCAATTGGTTGTTGAATGTAGGCTTCGGAAGGAGCGATGTAGTTAAATGTGAGGCTTTTAAACAGAAAGTCTTCCTTATTCACGTATAAAGCGTACTCTGAACCTTCGGTTAGTACCATCAGGTATTCTCCGCTCACCAAGTCGGAAGTTACCGAAGAAATGGGTTGCTGCTGCCGTATATCAATTAGTTCAACAGAAGCTTCCAAGGGCTCTTTCGTAACGGCGTGATATACGTTGCCAAACACAAAATTGCTACGGTTTTGCACTCTGATCTCGGCCGGAATAGCAAAGGTATAGATTTCGCTACGGACGTACTCGCCCTGCCGCTGCTCCTCGTTAGAGTAGTAAGCATCCTGTCCATCGGCGGTAATAAATAATGAAGCCTGATCTTCGTAAGTATTAATCGGGTAACCCAGATTCTTGGGTTCACTCCACTTGCCGTTTTCTTGTTCCGTCACGTATAAATCAAAGCCGCCGAACCCTGGTCGGCCGTTGGAAGCAAAGTATAATGTTTGACCGTTCACGTGGATGAAAGGCGATACTTCATCACGGGTAGTATTGATCACACTACCTGCATTTTTCGCTTGGCCCCAGTTGCCCTGTCGGTCACGTTGCGCAATATAAATGTCTCGCTTACCCTGACCGCCCTGCCGGTCCGAGATAAAATACAGTGTGTTTCCGTCCGCTGATAAAGTAGGCTGCGACTCCCAGGCTGAAGAGTTTACTTCTGCTCCCAGGTTCTTAGGCACTGACCATTCTTCACCCTTTCGGTAGCTCACAAACAGGTCACAGCTGCCGTAACCCTGTCGGCCCTCGCAGGCCGTAAAAATCAAGGTGCGGCCATCGGCCGAAATTGAGCAGGTACCTTCGTTATGGATAGTGTTGATGTTCTCCGAAAGTGGTTCAGGAGCCTGCCATTTGCCTTCAGCATCCTTTCGGCTTACGTAAATATCTTCGTCATATCGCGGAGTAATGCCCCGCCTACCGGTAAAAATCATAGTCTCCTGGTTGACGGTCAGTACTGGGAAATACTGAAGAGGAAACTGGTGTAAATCATCCGCTACCTTCTCTGGCTGAAAATCCACCGGATTTTGAATAGCCTCCTGAGCAAAGTTGATATTGGCTAGTAAGTTATCAGCTTCTTCACGAATAACCTTGGCTGCTTTCGGGGTTTCTAGTACCTGAGTAGCCAATTTTCGGGCATCTTCGTATTTGCCCTGCTTAAAGTAGATTTTGGATAACTGGTAGGGGGCTTCTATAAATTTAGAGTTTCCACTTTGCTGTTTATTAACCTTTTTATAGTGGTATTCGGCGCGGGCAACATCCGTTAGCGCCTCGTAAATTTTAGCGATTTGTAGATGAGCCTCGGCAAAGGCAGGGTCTTTTTTCAGCGAGTAATCCAGCAACTCCAAAGCCTGGCCGTACTGTCGACGAAGGTAGAAGGAAAAAGCATCCTCATAGTACTCAATGGCTTTCTTGGATTTAGAAGTGTAGGACGAAGTCGTTTTGCGAGGTGGTTCCTGGGGGCGCTTACGTTGGGCAAAACTTGAATGGCAAGCTACAAGAACAATAAGCAGCAGAAGCACAATACCTACTGATGACCTGAATTTCATAATTGGGAAAGGGACTTTGGGTGCGGAACGTTTTTTGGTGAAAAACAGTGCCCCCTTGTAGGTTATTGGCCAAGTTTGTTACTTTATCGGAACTTTAATCATTCGACTATGATCATCCGACGAAGAAATTTCTTGAAACAAATCAGTGCCGGAGTCACGGCTGTATCAGCTTTTACCTCTCAAGCTTGGGCTAAGCCTACTGCTAAGCCCATTGTAGTATCTACTTGGGAACACGGTATTAATGCCAACGCTGAAGCCTGGAAAATATTAGATAAAGGGGGCAGTGCCTTAGACGCCGTAGAAGCTGGAGTACGGGTAACCGAAGCCGAAGATAACTTAAGTGTAGGCTACGGTGGTTTACCCGATCGAGACGGAAACGTGACTCTGGACGCCTGCATTATGGATGAAAACGGCGATTGCGGATCCGTTGCATTTCTGGAAGGAATTAAACATCCTATTTCAGTAGCCCGGATGGTGATGGAAAAAACTCCACACGTGATGATGGTAGGCCAGGGAGCCTTGCAATTTGCACTAGATCAGGGATTTAAGCAGGAAAATCTGCTCACCGAACGGGCCGAGAAGGCCTGGCAGGAATGGTTGAAAGAAGCTGAATACAAACCGATTATCAACGTAGAAAACCACGATACCATCGGTATGGTGGCTCTGGATGCCCAGGGAAATTTATCCGGAGCCTGCACTACCAGTGGCTTGGCCTACAAGATGCACGGACGGGTAGGAGACTCGCCAATCATCGGCGCTGGTCTATTTGTAGACAATGAAGTAGGCGCGGCTACGGCTACCGGTATGGGTGAGGCGGTAATTAAGGTATGTGGGGCTCACCTGATTGTAGAATTAATGCGGCAAGGCAACTCACCTCAGCAGGCCTGCGAAAAAGCGGTTCGGCGGATTTCTCAACAGAAAAATGCTAAAGATATTCAAATCGGGTTTTTGGCTATCAGCAAACAAGGGGAAGTAGGGGCTTACAGCTTACAACCCGGCTTTAATTTTGCTCAATATGCTCAGGGAACTAACCAGATGAAAGATGTAGGTAGTTTTTACTCCTAAATTATCAATGTTTTTTCGGAAAATTGTGTTCTGAAAATGAGTCCTAAGGTGTTACAGCGTTAAAGTATTATGGTTTCAAGTACTCGGAATCCTAACACTGTAATACGATAATACTCTAACACCATACTAAATCACAAACGAGAATTCTATTGAGAGCTATAATTATATATCTATCGATAATATTGTTTGCTTCGGTAGCCTGTACCTCTCAGGAAACCCATCAAATACCGGAGGTGCCTGCTTTCGACGAGGAATACTATACTTACGCCCTTACGGCGGTAGAGGAAGTAATTCAGGATGATCCGGATAACGCTGAGGCTCACTTCCGTCGGGCTAAATTGCTGCTACAGCAGAATAAAACCAATAACGCCCTAGCTAGCATTCGTAAGGCTATCGAGATTAACGGGGATGAACCTACGTACTATTTAGCGAGTGCTCGAGCATTGTTGCTGAAGGGACAGAACCGAGAGGCAGTTCGGTCAGCTAAACTGGCTCAAAGCAAAGGCGGAGCGTTAATTGAGGTATACGATGTTCTGGCTGAAGCTAGTATCAACAGTAATTACTACGATGATGCACTGCGGTACAGTGACAGTGCGATGCTGTACGCGCCGAAAAACCCTCGTAACTACTTCCGTAAGGGTAAGGCGTTGGTGATGCTAGAAGACACAGTAGCTGCTGAGCAGAGTCTGCTCAAGAGTTTGGAATTGGGTGGCGATGCAGTAGAAGTATACGGCGTGTTGGTAGAATTTTATATGAATACCGAAAATTACGAACGGGCTAAATCCTACATGGAAAAAATTCTGAGCCAACCAGGGAATGCCCAAGATAGCCGTTTACTGCTTCAACAAGCCAGAATTCTTCGGCAAACGGGTTACGAAGATAGTGCCCGGGTAGTACTCTATCAGTTAAAAAACAAGAAAAAGAGTGTTCCGGTGTTTAGGGAGTTGCAGGAATTACACCTTCAAAACCGTTATTACGATTCGGCTACTTTTTACGCGGAGCAGGTACTGGCCATACAGCCCAACGATAAACAGACGATGTTGTCTTTAGCCCGCATTCAGGACCGACGCCGTAACTATTCCCGGGCTATTAAGCAGTACGAAGCCATTCTGGAGCTGGATTCATTGCAACAGCAAAACATTCATCAATTAGCGAAGCAGGAGCTTGACGATCTCCGAAGAAAAGTTGCATATTTGTGGCGAAAAAAGCAGGAAGAAGAGTTTCAGCGAATGAAGCAGGGAGTGCCTAGCATTGAGTCTATCACTCCTTCCAAACCTAATCAAGAATAATGGCCGAAGAAATAAAGATTACCCTACCCGACGGGAGTGAACGATCTTATCCCGAGGGAGTATCCGGATTAGAAATAGCCCAGAGTATTAGTGAAGGGTTGGCTCGCAATGTGCTGGCCGCGAAAGTAGACGGCGATGTCTGGGATGCTACCCGACCCATTGAGCAGGATGCACAGGTGCAACTGCTAACCTGGAATGATCTGGAGGGGAAATCTACCTTTTGGCACTCTTCGGCCCACCTCTTAGCCGAGGCTTTGGAAGAACTATATCCGGGAGTAAAATTCGGCATTGGTCCCCCCATCGCTAATGGCTTTTACTACGATGTTGATTTGGGTGGACAAGCACTCGGAGAAGACGATCTACCGAAGATTGAAGCCAAGATGCAAGAGCTGGCTCGTCAGAAAAGCGGATACGAGCGTAAGGAAGTCAGTAAGGCTGATGCTGTTGATTACTTTACTGAAAAGGGCGACGAGTATAAGCTGGAGCTGATTCAAGACCTAGAAGACGGTCAAATTACCTTTTACCAGCAAGGAAACTTTGTGGATTTGTGCCGGGGACCGCATATCCCCAATACCGGGTTTATTAAGGCGATTAAGCTGATGAATGTAGCCGGTGCTTACTGGCGAGGCGATGAGAAAAACAAGCAGCTTACTCGAATCTACGGTATCACATTTCCGAAGCAGAAGGAGTTAAAAGAATACCTTGAGTTACTGGAAGAAGCCAAAAAACGCGATCATCGTAAACTAGGCCGCGAACTAGGGCTGTTCACTTTTTCAGAAAGAGTAGGGCAGGGTTTGCCGCTGTGGCTACCCAAGGGCGTAATTATGCGTGAGCGGTTGGAGAACTTTCTTAAAAAAGCTCAACAGAAAGCCGGTTACCTTCCGGTAATCTCTCCCCACATCGGCCACAAAGATTTGTA
>CAKZYJ010000187.1 GCA_937884755.1 uncultured Flammeovirgaceae bacterium | reverse complement strand
ACGCTCCATGCGATCGGTTTCCTTGATGATCGTACTCAGAAATTGTTCCTGCTCTTCGGCCGATAATTCGGGTGAGTCCTGCAAAATTTCGCAGAAGGCCCGGATGGAGGTAATGGGGGTGCGCATCTCGTGCGTCACGGTAGAGATAAATTCATCTTTCAGGTAATCGATTTTTTTTAGTTCCTGGTTCGCCTGTTTTAGTTGCTGACTTAATTGTTCCAACTCCCTCGATTTCTGTTTAAGTTTCTGGTTGGCATACACTAGTTGTTGAGACTCATCTAATACCCGGAATAAATCTTCCAGTAATAAATCATCTTTGCGGACTACCGACATAACCATTACGTTGGCCGAGGAGGAGCCAACTACCCCGGCTAACAGCCGTTCGGCGTAGTTCACCAGCCGGTAATCTGCCTCGGGCTGGGGATTGATCCGGTACTGTTGATAGAAAGTATTCATCAGTGTGCGGGTACCACTGCGGCCTAAGAACTTAGCCAGCAATTCCTCGATATCAGCAGTAAGTACTACTTTCATCCCTTCCAGTGGGGATAGTGTTCGCGGCGAATACTGAAACACATCTACAAACAATTCGGCCTGCTTGCGCTCGCTCATACTCAACGGTTGGGTTAGCGAAACAACTACGTACAACCCGGTATTAAACAGTAGACTCCAGAAAATAGCCTGGGAGATTGGTGAGAAAACTGTTAGACCGAATAATGCCTGCGGACGAAGGGCAGCAACTCCCAACAAGCCATCATTCAGAATTTCCGGAGAAAGCAGCTCGGCTTGCACAAAAGTGGGCATGGCCAGGGTGTAAAACCAGATAGAAAAACCAGCCAATAAACCAATGGTCGTTCCCCGTTGGGTACCCTGCTTCCAGAATATTCCCCCCAATACGGATGGGGCTAGTTGCACCACGGCCACAAAAGAAATAAGGCCGATAGAGACTAGCGAAAACTGTCCACTCACTAACCGGAAATAGAGATAGGCGAAAAGCAGAATGCCAATGATGGTTATGCGGCGGCTGTTGAGTAGTGCGCGGTTTATCTTATGTCGGTCCAACTCTTTTACCGCTTTGCCCGAAAGCCAGATGGGAATCAGCAGATTGTTGTTGACCATGGTGCTGAGGGAAATGGTAGAAACGATAATCATGCTGGTAGCGGCAGATAATCCGCCCAGAAAGGTAAGAAGTGTTAGCCCATCCTGCCCAAAATATCGCGGAATGGCTAACACGTAGGTATCGGCATCTACCGGAAGGCCCTGAAATAACAAATTGCCACCCAGGGCAATAGGTAATACAAAAATGTTTATAAGGAGCAAGTACAATGGAAACAGCCAGATAGCCCGGAGCAAATGTTTTTCATCCACGTTTTCTTTTACTGCCACCTGAAACTGCCGGGGTAGTAGGAAAATAGCCAGCATTGAAACTATCGTTAGCCAGAACCAGTCGGCGTACTGGTTTTCGTGCAAAATGAAAAGTTGGTTCAGTGCCGGTAGTTGGCTAGCTTCAGAAAAAATATCACCAAATCCATCAAATACTCCAAATGTGATATAAACGCCCACTGCCAGAAATGCCAGCAGCTTAAATAAGGACTCGAAAGCAATGGCCGTTACCAGGCCCTCGTGCCGTTCGGTGGTATCCACTTTTCGGGTGCCAAAAAGTACGGTAAATCCGGCCAGAGCTATACTGATAATCAGGGCTGGATCATTAGTGAAGCCGGTAACCTTAGGGGTGTTTTCCAGCAAAATTCCCAGGCTCACCGAAATAGCTTTCAACTGAATGGAAATGTAGGGAACTACGCCCAATACGCAAACTACTGTTACCAGCACTCCTAATGCAATACTATTCCCGTAGCGGGCTGAAACGAAATCAGCTAGGGTAGTTATTCGCTGCAGCTTGCAAATGCGAATGATCTTACGCAGTACAATCCACCACAAAGGAGCCATGAGGGTTGGCCCCAGGTAAGTAGTTAAAAAAGGTAGTCCCTGTTGAGCAGCCTGACCTACACTACCGTAGTACGTCCAGGCGGTGCAGAACACGGCTAAGGATAATGAATACGTATATGGGTTGTTCACCAGGCTGCGGCCTAGCCGGGCTCGCCTTTCCCCCACATAGGCAATCCCGAACAGTAGGGCTAGGTACAGCAGGGAACAAATGAGAAGTAGCCACTGCAAATTCATAAACTAGGGGTTAGGCCGTCTACGTTCCAGTACCACAGCCATCAAACCAATCATCAGTATCCAGGTAACGAAAATATAGAAGTATAGCAGCGGAGTATTAGCGATATGTATCTCCTGATTAGCAATAGAAATCAGTGGGAACTGTAGTAGTAGGATAAATACCGTAAAAATAATGAGTAGGGCAGTTTTTAGCGTGGGACGTTGCATAAGAAGTTTCTTCCCTGAAATATAAGCAATATGCAGAAATGAAATATCACTAATGAACAGTGATTGAGCGACCTTCATTATTCATCGGTCATCAATCACTTTTTATAATCCGGTCCAGCTCCTTTTGAATGGCTGCTTTTCGCTTTTCTTGCTCTATCACTAGAGGAGGGGCCATACGCACTCGGCAATTCGAGATGGCACAACGCTCGCAGGTAGTATGCACTGTTTGGGTAGTAATACGGGCATCTTCCAGAAACCGAATTTGCTTCTTCAATTTACTATCAATGAGGAAGCCTACGGTAACACTAATGCTTTCTTGGGGATTCGACTCGTTTGACTTTGCGATGGAGAGACATAAATACTGATTAGTGGTTTTCCAGTACTTGGAAATCTGAATGCCGGTAATTACTTTTTTGTGGGGATCCAGTTTTTGCTGACTGCGTAATTCTTTGATGATATTGATAGAAATCCACCGTCGGCAGTAGTGTTCGTGTAACTGGTTAGCATGCGGAGAATGAAACTGCGAGAGATGTAGCTCCTTGTTCAACTCGTAGTTCGAGAAATCATCAGTACCCACAAAGCGTAAGAAAAACAGGTTCTTTATGCCGAAATAGGTAGGGAGGATATTAGTAAGGCGCTGAAACAGCATTTCGGGAGTGGCCTCGTATTTATTCAGAAACTGCAGGAGGGCATCTCCCCGCCATCGCTTGAGTTGGGCAAACCGTTGAATGTCCTGAATAATGGTTCTTTTCTCGATCAATAAAGCCGCCGAAAAATAGGAGGCCCGATAATTATTGAGCAATTCTTCAAAAGTACCGGGTTGCTGCGGAGGGGTTTCCTGCGGTCGGTCGGTTAGTTTCATGAACTGAAAAGCCAGCTCCCGGCCCATCAAGAAATTTTCCTGGGCCGTGGTTAGCCCGTTGTTGATCATGAGTTCGCGACGCCCGGTATGAAAAAAGGAGCGCAGGTGTTTTAGCACCGTTGACTTAGGCAGATCCGTTCGGTTTACTTTGATATCAAATTTATTCCGCAGTACCTCTTCCAACGCCGACGAAGAAACCGGAGTACGGCTGGTAAATGAATACTTCTTCCGAAATTGCTCTACTGCATCTTCGGTATCAGCAAAATAATTATCATATAAATCCAGGTAGGCACGCAGGGCTACACCGTAAAATTGCTCCGTTCTGATCTCGTAATGCCGCGCTAATTGGAGCAGTGTGCTTAAAAAGGCGTTGATCTTATTCGGGGCGCTAGAAATCAACTCAATTATTTTCTGAGTTTCCAATCCGAACATATCCAGCGGAAATTCCCGGAAGAAATCAGATTGTAAAACCCGAACAATGGGAGCTAACCTTTTCGATACCCGCATCGACACTAACTGATCGTATTCTACTTCAAGGGCGTGGGCCAACTGAAGTATTTTATCGGCTTTAGGGTACTTTTTTCCCTTCTCAATCTCACTTAAATAAGAAATTGACAAACCGGTTGCGTTAGAAAGCTCGTGAAAGGATAAATCTCTCTCAAGGCGTAACTCCCTGACTTTCAGTCCAAAAATAAACTTGATTACCGTTTGCTCATCAATCATGCAGGAAAATAACAAATTTCTGTGAAAAATAATTATTAGCGAAATTTCGCTAAATGAATAATTTTACTATATTTGTAATGTTCGCTAATTAAAATCAACCAAAAACGACGATAATCATGCAGGACATTTTGACTAAACCTACCTCTCAATTATCGGATGCAATGGCAATACTGGGGTCCATGAATAACTCCTTTACTGAAATTCTCACCCCGGAAGCCACTGAGTTTTTAGTACAATTGCACCGAAAATTTGATAGCACCCGCCAAGCACTACTAGCCCGTCGCGAAGACCGACAAGCGGCATTGGATGCCGGAAAACTTCCTCAGTTCTTACCCGAAACCAAATCCATCCGCGAAGGCGACTGGACCGTGGCACCCTTACCGGAAGACCTGCTCGACCGTAGGGTAGAAATCACCGGCCCGGTAGACCGCAAGATGATTATCAACGCCCTGAACTCCGGTGCTAATATGTTTATGGCTGATCTGGAAGATAGCAATTCCCCGTCTTGGAAAAATATTATTGAAGGGCAGATCAACCTACGTGATGCAGTACGTCGGGAGATCGCTTATATCAATCCAAAAAATGGGAAAGAGTACGCACTGAATGATGAAATTGCCACTCTGTTGGTTAGACCTCGGGGTTGGCATCTACTAGAGAAAAATATTCTGGTTGATGGCGCACCCATGAGCGGTAGCCTGGTAGATTTTGGTTTGTATTTCTTCCACAACGCTCAGTATTTATTAGCCAATGGTAGCGGTCCCTATTTCTATCTGCCCAAGATGGAAAGCCACCTGGAGGCTCGGCTTTGGAACGAGGTATTCGTTTTCGCACAAGAGTATCTAGGTATTCCTCAGGGCTCCATCAAAGCAACCGTACTAATTGAAACCATTCTGGCTAGCTTCGAGCTACATGAAATACTGTATGAGTTGCGCGAGCATTCGGCCGGACTCAACTGTGGCCGATGGGATTATATCTTTTCCTTTATTAAGCGGTTCCGTAACCGCCCGGGCTTCGTACTACCCGACCGTTCGCAGGTAACCATGAGTGTACCGTTTATGCGGGCGTATTCGCTACTGGTGATTCAGACTTGTCACCGCCGGGGAGTACACGCAATGGGAGGCATGGCTGCTCAGATTCCGATTAAAAATGACGAGCAAGCCAACCAGAAGGCATTCGAAAAGGTGCGGCAGGATATGCTAACCGAAGTCATGAACGGCCACGATGGCACCTGGGTAGCCCACCCGGGACT
>CAKZYJ010000186.1 GCA_937884755.1 uncultured Flammeovirgaceae bacterium | reverse complement strand
AAATCAAAACTACCTGGAGGTGGTACTGATCAACTAACGATTATTCAACGTTCCGAGAGTTTACCGCAATATGTAGCGCCTAGGTCAGACCTCGAGAGGAAACTATTGCGCGCTTGGCAAAAAATATTTGGCATTGAAAATATTGGTATTAATGATAATTTCTTTGAGCTTGGTGGGGATTCACTCAAAGCGGTGGTACTTACAAACAGAATCTTCAAAGAGCTTAATGTAAAGATTTCAATACAAGACCTTTTTCAAAATACAAACATCATTAGCCTCAGTGCCTTTATTGAGGGTGTTGATACCCATGATTTTGGGCCCATCCCCCCCGCTGAAGAAAAGCTATATTATGAGCTTTCCTCACCTCAAAAGCGTTTTTACTATGTAAATAAGTTAGATGAAGATTCTCTTGCCTACAATCTGCCGGTAGCGGTAATTCTCAAGGGAGAAATAAATAAGGATAAAATTGAAAAGTCTTTTAAAAACCTTATTTCCAGGCATGAAAGCTTACGTACTGCATTTATAGTTGTTGATGGTAAGCCAAGACAAAAAATACTTAACGATCCTGATTTTAGAATTGAATACTTTGAAGCGGCAAAAGAAGATGTCAATAATCTTATAAATGTGTTTGTCAGACCATTTGACTTAAGCCAGGCTCCTTTAATTAGAGTAGGTCTGATAAAGGTGCATGAGGAAAAGAATGTACTAATTGTAGATATTCATCATATAATTACAGATGCAGAGTCATCGGAGTTACTCGTTAAGGACTTTATGGCCTTCTATAATGACAAGCAACTGCCAGAACTTAAACTTCAATTTAAGGATTATGCAGAGTGGAAGCAAAGTAGGGGACAACAGGAGGCTATATCCCAACAGAGGCAATTTTGGCTTGATGAATTTTCTGAAGAGGTTACCGTTCTAGATGTTCCTACTGATTACCCAAGGCCTACTGTAAAAAGCAGTGTTGGGGACGTAGTCAGATTTGAATTAACACTTGAAGAAAATAAGAGGATCAAGGAGCTAGCTAAAAAGGAAGAAGTTTCCCTTTTTATGGTATTACTTGCTGCTTTCAGTGTTTTACAAAGCAAGCTTAGCAATCAAGAAGATATAGTAATTGGTACTTCAACTGCGGGACGTGACCATCCTGACTTGGAAAAAATAATAGGTCTCTTTGTCAATTCTATTCCTATAAGGACTTTTCCCGATGGAAATCAAACGTTTCTTAATTTTTTGATGGAAGTGAAATCCAAAGCTATAAAATGCTTTGAGAATCAGGCCTATCCATACGAGGATTTGGTGAACGAACTGAACATAGAACGGGATACCGGCAGAAATCCTTTATTCGATGTTATGTTTGCCTTTCTTAGTATCGAAGAAACTAAACTAGAAATTCCGGGTCTTATCTTACAGCATCATGATATAAGTCAACCTGTCTCGAAGTTCGATTATACTTTACAAGTATATGATGACGGACAGAAGATGTTCCTCAGCTTCGAGTATTCCACGGATTTATTCAAGAAGTCAACAATTGAGAGATTTGTCGGGTATTTCAGAAAACTTCTTTCAGAAATTGTTAAAGACCCTGAAATAACCTTGGCTGATATAGATATACTTCAGGAGGCGGAGAAAAATGAATTGCTCAATAAATATGATGATGAAAAAAAGATTCTTGCCGGAAAGGAGGTTATTCATTTGTTTTTTGAACAGCAGGTAGAAAAAGGTCCGGACAGAACCGCCATATGCTTTGAGGGAAAGACCATATCGTTTAAAGAACTCAACGAAAGGGCCAATCAATTGGCCTGGACTTTTGTGAATAATTTTGGTATCAAGATAGGATCGGTTGTAGCGCTATTTGCAGATCATTCTGACAAATTGGTTGTAGCTATATTAGGTATACTAAAGGCTGGGGGTACATATCTTCCAATAGATACAGAACTACCTGAGGAGAGAGTAAGGTATATCCTGAATGAGGCAAAGGCTACACTTTTGATAACCACCTCCGATATTAATGAGAATATAACTTGGTATGATAAGGAAATCTTTGTATTGCCTGAAGTATGGTCATCTTTACGCCAAAGTGTATATAATCCAGAACCTGCCATTTCAGGTGAAGATATTGCATATGTCATATATACATCGGGTTCGTCCGGTAATCCCAAAGGGGTTATGGTTTCTCACAGCTCAGTAATTAACTACGTTTTATGGGCTTCGGAATATTACGTAGATGGTGGTGAAGCGGCTTTTCCTTTATACACTTCATTGTCCTTTGACCTTACTATTACCTCGCTTTTTGTTCCTCTTGTTTCTGGAAACCGCATTGTGGTGTATGATAAAGAGGATAATGAAGCATTGATCGAGAAAGTTATCAGGCAGGGTGATACCAACATCATTAAAACCACACCATCGCACCTGAAGATAATAGCAAACAGCAGCGAAATTGAAAATATAGGAAACAAGAGCCATATTAAGCTTATTGTTGGAGGTGAATTACTTGAAACCGCACTTTGCCACTCTATAGTGGATAAATTTGGTGGAAATGTAGCGATATATAATGAATATGGGCCTACTGAAGCCACGGTGGGTTGTATGGTTCATACTTTTGATAGTGAGGAAGAATATTTTTCTGTACCTATCGGAAAGCCTATAAGTAATACTAGTATTTATCTATTAGACAAATATCGCAAACCTGTAGCCAAAGGAGTTGTTGGTGAAATATACATTGCTGGAAAGGGATTAGCTTTAGGCTATTTGAATAATGAAGAGCTCACACGGAATAAGTTTGTATCAAACCCCTTTGTAAGCGGTGCGAAACTGTACAAAACCGGGGATCTGGCAGTTTTAAGCGATGAAGGTGTTCTTATATATAAAGGCCGCACTGACTCTCAAGTTAAAATCCGCGGGTACCGGATAGAATTGGATGAAATAAGGAATAAGCTCGTAGGGCTGAAAAACATAATAAATGCTGTTTTAGTCGTTTGGGAAAAGGAAGAAAGCAAGTACATAGTAGCATACTACGTACCGGAAAGAGAGATGCGAAATGAGGAATTGGAAAGCACGCTTGCCAAGACACTGCCAAAATACATGATCCCTTCGCACTTCATCAGGATGGATTCTATCCCTCTTACCATTAATGGAAAGATCAATTATAAGGCACTTCCTAGTCCGGAAAATAGAGAAGAAATAGATTTAGAAGCCCCTCAAACAGAAGAAGAAATAGCATTGAGTCAAGTTTGGTGCCAAGTGCTTGGCATCAATTACGTAGGTATAAATGATAAATTCTTCTCCCTTGGAGGGGATTCAATTAAATCCATACAGATTTGCGCCCGACTAAGGAGTAAAGGCTATAAATTCAGTGTGAAGGACATCCTTCGTGAACAAACGATAAAGAACCAAGCTCGTAAACTACAGAAAAAAGAAGTAGAAGTGGATCAGTCTGTCATTAAGGGGAAAGGGAAACTTTCTCCTATTCAGAGGTGGTTTGTAGATGGACATATACGAAACAAGCATCATTATAATCAGTCTGTTTTGCTGCATTTCAAAGAGTACCTGGAAGCCGATATCGTCAAGAAGGTATTTGGTAAGGTATTGGAACACCATGATGCCCTCCGCATGGTTTTCAGATTGGACGCAGAAATTCCATACTGTGAAAATAAGGGGGCTGAAATGCCACTGTACCTCGAGGAACATGATTTAAGAAAGGAAGGTGAAGCTGGGAGCAAACTTTCTAATCTTTCAAATAATCTTCAGTCTGAAATTGATTTAGCGAAAGGACCTTTAGTTAAGCTCTCGCTCTATCACATGGAAGATGGAAGCCGTCTACTTATTGTAATACACCATCTTGTCGTAGACGCAGTTTCTTGGAGAATTTTACTCGAAGATGTTGAGCGTCTGTATCAGTTATCCAAAGAGCATAAACAGTTAAACTTACCTACTAAAACAACTGCATTCCTACAATGGTCAGATCATCTGGAAAAGTATACTCAAAGTGAAAGATATCGACAGGCATTGGAATACTGGGATGAATTCAATACAAATGGGGTAGGACAAATATCTCCCGAAATGCATGGGAAGGGCACTTTTGACACTATAAAGGAAGCATCTTTTTTGCTAAGTAAAAAAGAAACCAACCTTTTACTTACAGAGGTACATGAAACTTTTGGTACCCGTGCAAATGATATTCTGTTGACCGCCTTACTGATGAGCATAAATAGGCAGTTTGATTTGTCGTCTGTGCTAATTGACCTAGAAAATCATGGAAGGGAAGAAATTAGTGAATTAGTAGACGTAAACCGCACTATCGGATGGTTTACTTCGATATATCCCGTTCTGCTAACGAAGGGAAATAGCTTGATGCACACAATTAAGCTAATAAAAGAAACTCTCAGAAGTGTACCTAATAATGGCATTGACTATTTATTAAAATATTATTACGGAGTTAACAAGAATCTTGAAGACGATAATTCAAACACCAGCGCGAAAATTAGTTTTAATTATCTCGGTCAGTTTGATGAAGATATTCCTAATAATGTATTTAGTATTGCCAGTGAATCAACGGGAGAGGAAATAGCCCCTACAGAAAAATTAACTTACGACTGGGAAATTGCCGGTATGGTTTCTAGTGGGCAGTTAAAAATGTATGTTCACTACAGTGATAAGCAGTATGATGCTACAACTATGGAGAGGCTGATGTTTAGTTATCATGACTGTTTAGCTGAAGTTATAGCCTATTGCCACAATACCGAAATAAAGGAACTAACACCTTCTGATCTCACTTGGAGTAAGATAAGCATTTCTCAATTGGATAAACTACAGCGGCAGTACGATATAGTAGATATCTATCCGTTATCTCCAATGCAGCAAGGAATGCTATTCTTTTCCGTCCTTGATTCAGAAGCTTCTCATTATTTTGAGCAAATAAGCTACCGAATAAAAGGGACTCTTTCTATTGAGGCTGTGAAGTATAGCTTGAATGCTCTTATAGCGCGGCATGATGCGCTACGAACTATTTTTCTTCATGAGGGCTTTGAAAATCCAATTCAGGTCGTACTTAAAAAAAGGCAGGTTAACTACAAAAACATAGATATCCATGAAGGGGAGAGCTATGCATCTAGAGAAGATGAGTTAAAGACATATCTGGAAAACGACAAATCAAATAAGTTTGATTTGACCTCTGATGTTTTGATGCGTGTTACCATACTTCACACCGGCCAGAATGAATACGAATTCATCTGGAGCTATCATCATGTAATAATGGATGGCTGGTGTATGAGCATCTTGATTGAGGAATTTAATAAGTTTTACCTCGGGCATATAAATAATAGGTCAGTGCATCTAGGTGAAGCCCAACCCTATTCTGCGTATATCCAATGGCTTCAGGATAGGTCTAATGATCTCTCTTCGACATACTGGGAATATTATTTACAAGGGTATGACAGCATTGCCACCCTGCCAGCAGAACGAAAAGGGTTTACTGACATAAAAGTTCCAAAGATGGCTAATGAAACCCTAGAGCTTTCTATAGAACAAACGAACGCCCTTAGGGAAATTTCGGCAGTTCAGGATGTAACCTTAAATACCATAGTTCAGGTGGCATGGGGTATCCTTCTTTCAAAATATAACCACACTGAGGATGTCATTTTTGGCTCCGTTGTATCAGGAAGGCCAAGCGAGGTAGAGGGTATTGAGACTATGGTCGGACTCTTTATAAATACAGTACCTGTCCGCCTTAGATTTGACCTTAAAGATACTGTGCAGAATTTGTTAGCTCAAACTCAAAACCAAGCGATTGAAAGTGAACCCTACCACTATCATTCATTGTCTGAAATACAGTCAGGCACCCACCTCGGAAGAAATCTACTTGATCATATTCTGATTTTTGAAAACTATCCCATTTCAGAAAAGGTAGCGTCAGATAATAGCCTTGGTTTTAAGGTTGAAGATGTCCGCATATTTGAGGAAACAAATTATGATCTGTTCCTTGAAATATACATACAGGATAATCTCACGATAGAGTTCAATTATCGTACAAATAAATATTCTAAAGGTGAAATTAGCCGGTTTAAAGTCCATTTGGAAGTCATCTTTAATTATATCATATCGCATTGCCGGTCTGCCATCGGTGACATTGATATTCTGAGTGAAGTAGAAAGGAAACAGGCACTGGTTGGTATGAGTAGAAATGGAGATAGTAATTTAGTAAAAGATACTGTTTTAGCTTTATTTGAGGCTCAGGCAAAAGCAGTACCATCAAATAAAGCAATTATTTTTGCTGGCGGTTCTATGACATACCAGGAGTTAGATGTAAGCTCCAATAAGATAGCCAGCTACCTAATTAACGCAAAAGCAGTCAAAGCCAGGAATCCGGTAGCTGTTATGTTGAAACGGCAAGCCCACTTGTTTCCTGTTGTATTTGGAATATTGAAAGCAGGTGCTGTCTATGTGCCAATAGATCCGAAAGCTCCGGCTGAAAGATTAAAGGCCATACTACGAGATGCTAAGATACAGTTATTGATCAAAAATTCTGATATCTCTTTTTTGGATGACCAAAGCATCGAGTTAATTGATTTGGATGTCGAGTTTGAGACAATAGAACAGCAGTCAGCTGAACCTTTGGAAAACAAGTATACTGCTAAAGATCCTGCCTATATCATTTACACATCGGGTTCTACAGGCACACCTAAAGGAGTAATAGTCGCTCATGTTTCATTATTGAGCTTAATTAGAGATTTATCCCACAGGTATCCTCTTGAAGAGAGAGATGTCTATCTTTTCAAGACGCCCCACATATTCGATGTTTCTCTGAGCGAAATGTTTGGGTGGTTTATACATGGCGGTAGTCTGGCTATTCTTCCTCATAACGAGGAAAAAGAACCTCAGAAAGTTGTTGATGCGATTCATACCTTTAAAGTTACGCATATAAATTTCGTACCTTCATTCTTTAGTATATTTACAGAGTATCTTGAGCAGAATAAGGAACTACTGCCTTCTCTAAAGTATTGTTTTGTAGCAGGTGAAGCCATGCCTCTCCCAGTTGCACATAAATTTTTACAGCTTAGGATGGGCTGTAAACTATACAATCTATATGGGCCCACGGAGGGTACAGTGTATGCTACTACCTATGAAGTTATAGGTAAGGAAAAGTTGTCTATTCCCATAGGTAAGCCGCTGTCAGATGTCGGTGTTGCTATTTTAGATCGGTCCGGACATCCGGTTCCTATTGGTATTCCGGGAGAACTTTATATTACTGGCCAGGGGCTAGCCGCAGGTTATTACAATAATAAACTTCTGACGGAAAAAAGTTTTGGAAATATACTCCTGGGTGAGGTAAGAGCATTTAAGAGTGGAGACTTAGCACTTTTGAGAAAGGATGGAAATATTGATTTCTTGGGACGTATTGATAATCAGGTTAAAATCCGAGGGTTTCGTATTGAACCCGGTGAGATTGAATACAATCTATTAGAACATAAGCACATAAAGGAAGTAGTTGTAATGCCTAAGAATTGGGCAGGAGAGAAACACCTTATAGCTTATTATATTTCAGAGATAGAAATTCTTCCTAAAGAATTAGTTAGCTACTTACGTGATAAACTACCAGAATATATGATTCCTTCTTTCTTTGTAAGGCTTGATAAAATGCCATTGACAGGAAGTGGAAAAGTAGACCGTGAGCGGATGCCAGAAGTTAAGTTAGGAACAGATAAATACTATATAGCTCCCTCCAACGAGATTGAAAACAAACTCACTGATATGTATTCAGAAGTTTTAAAAATAGCAAGAGAAGATATAAGTATGAATGAGAGTTTCTTTGCTCTCGGCGGTCATTCTTTGAAAGCTTTAAATGTGATTAATAAAGTAAATAGGTATTATAATATTCAAATTAGTTTACAAGAACTCTTTGAAGAAGAAACTATCATGAATCTGGCTGAAAATATTCAGACAATATTGCAGATTCAAAACGGTCAGGAAACAGATAGTGAAGGAATTAAAATCGTGATCTGATAGGCCCCTGACTGATAATGTTGTATCGAATTCTGTGTAATTTACATATTATAATAAATCTTGTTAAGTAATTGGACAAAAATAGATTAAAATATGTTATATGTTCCTTATGGGAAAAATACGGACAATAGAATTATCCAGCCACAAAAAGCAATCCTTAGAAGAAGGTTATCACTCAGGGAAAAGTCATGCCTTTCGTAAGCGGTGCCAGCTAATACTTTTGAAGAGCCAGGGGCATACTTCCCAAGATGTGGGCCAAATCGTTAAAATGAATCAGATTTCTGTCAATAACTGGCTGAGTCGCTATCAGAAAGAAGGCATACAAGGACTTTTTACTAAACCAGGTCGTGGCCGAAAACCCCTGCTAGATCAACAGCAAGACGCGGCTACCGTCCGCCAAGCCGTCCAGCAAGAAAGGCAGCGACTGAGCCAGGCTAAAAGGATACTGGAGAAAGATCTCAATAAAGAGTTTAGTCTAAAAACCCTGAAGCGGTTTTTAAAAAGCTTAACTTCCGATACAAACGGATAAGACGCAGCCCGAAAGGTAGGCCAGGTACTCAACTCTATCAGATTCGTAAAGAAGCTCTGTCACTACTTGAACAACAGCGTCAGGCCGGTTATATTAATTTGTTCTATGGCGATGAAAGCCAAGTGTCTGAGCAAGGCTATGTACCCTACGGTTGACAATTCTCTGATAAAGACATCTGTATAAAAGTGGCCCGAGGAGATCATCTAAACTGTTTTGCTATGATTAGTAGAGATAACCAAATTGTGTATCGTAGCTGTAAACAGAATATTACCAGTCAGTTCATCCTAGAACAATTGGATCAGTTTTCGTTAACCATCACCAACCCCACGGTCGTCGTGTTAGACAACGCCAGAATTCATACTGCCCGCAAAATCAAAGAACGTTTCCAAGACTGGCAAGTAAGAGGTTTGTATATCTTCTATCTACCTCCCTATTCGCCTTATCTCAATATCGCTGAACGGCTTTGGAAAGAACTCAAAAGTCGTTGGTTGAAGCCTCAGGATTACCGAACGGCCGATCAACTGTTCTATGCAGTTAATCTGGCTATAGCGGCCGTCGGTAAAGATTTAGTGATCAATTTTTCTAGTTTCAATTTATAGTTTAATCTATTTCTGTCAGAATACTTATGTTAAATTGGATTAAGGGACAGGTACTCGGTAAACAGATAAAAAAAAGAAACAAATATATTGACCGAGAAGAACTTAGCTCTGTTTTAGTTTTTTATGATATTAATAAATTTTTGATCGGTGATACCTTACGAAGTGTATCAAATTTGTTTCTTGTAAAGAAGTTTTTCCCTGCATCAGAAATTGATTTTGTTGCAAGAAATTTTAAAGTTCTGGAGCTTCTGGAAAATTATCCTTTTATTTCATCATGTTCACAAGGAGACTTTTCAGATATTCCTATTGAAAAATACGATGTTATATTGATTGTGTCTGATAACGAAACTAAGATTTTTGGGTCACTGATCAAAAAATATGGCTCTTATCAATATAGAAGACCTTTTGTTACCTCAGTTTATTCTCTTACAAGCATTGCTGATACAGAGGAAAATCCAATAAGATTTCCAATATATCACGAACTGATAGATTACGAATTCAGTGTGAAAGATAGATTAAAGGTAGCCAAGTCAATGATTTTTTTGTCAAGGGGTGAACAGGAATGGGCTAATACATTCTTAGAAGAAAAAGTGTTACTTTAGAAAGAAAAACTTGTAATTTTACTAGATAGTGTTTCTAATGAAGGGAAACTACTGGAAAAGGGGCAGTTTTTTGAGATGGTAAACCATCTACTAAAGCTGAAGAATATTAAAGTGCTAATATTTATTCCTGATACAAATGATTTAGAGAAGTTTAACTTCTACAAAGACAATGTTTATCCGGAGTTGCTGTCAAAAATAGTCTTTGTGCAGGGTACATCTTTGAGAGAAAGTATACGTCTTCTTGGAGCTAAATATACCAGCATGATCATCGGGCCTTGCACAGGTTTAATGCATTGTGCATCAGGTATCTACAGTGTCCAGAAGGATATCCCCCGACCACCTATCATAGTCTATAAAGGATTTTTTGATCGTATGGACGAATCGGATGACCTACATTGGTGGTGGGGGGGAAACGATGTGGTAGAGTGTATAATGAAACTTAAAGAAAGTGAAAATCTTATATGTCTGTCAGATATTGAGAGAGCAGTATTATATCATGAACTGGATTATACTACCAAAATAGAATCACATCAACTGCTCGAGAAGATTTCAAAAAAGTTCCAGAGTGATATCTTAGCAACTTAATTATTGTGAGGTTGGCATTAAAGCAAATAAGCTTTAAAATGCTTGGTATCCCCTAGATTGTTATTAAAGATAAAGTTAAAGCCAATCATCAGTTGAACAGTGGCTACTGTGAGGAGCAAAAAAGTCCGCAATTTAGCGATGCCGCTGTGTGGTATTTGTGCTTTGCCATGTAGGCTAAACGACTCATTGATTAGTGAGAAAGTGGGTTCTACGCTCGGTTTTTCACTTCCGATAAATAGCTTGTGCTTCCAGTCTATATGGTCGTGATTATACCACCGCTTTGCCTTTGAGTAAGTTATAAACGGACGGTAAGTGAGTAAAAATACTTCTAGCTGGTTTCAGAATTGCTGTAGAAAACGAACAGTCCGGTACCCAGCGTCCCCTGATAACATCATCAAATGAGATAATAAGCCATTGAGCAATAGCTTAACCTGTTTTATGTCAGAGGTAGCAGCTGTTGTAACATATACTACTAGAGGCAATCGTAAATGATTGACTATTAGGTGCAAGCCATAATCAAAGCACCATCGTGATTTCTACGGACTATGCAAGCGCGATCATATAGTTTTTTCATATTTCCGATTATTTCTAACACAGGCAAAAATTCGGTGAATGATCTTATTACGTACCTCATTTAGACCGAAATTTGCTTTCTCCTTGTTTTGTCTTATGATGGTAACAATCGGATAATTTGTTCTCTTGCATAGTTACCGACATAGCGGTCATGTTGAAAAGCTGATGGAGCTGTTCATTAGCCAGATGACTTACTCTGGTTTTTCCCCGAATGCTGGTGCTAGAGCTATGTTTAAAGGGGCAACTCTTGCGTAATATGCAAATTTGCGAGGGCAGCTAAATAATTTATACACGTTAGTAGTGATGATGACTTCCCAAAAATTATTTCGCCTACACTGCTCGCCGAAGCAATTAATTTGAGAAAATGGCTGAGAGCATCATTTTCCTTTACCAAGGTGCGAATCTTTTTTTCTACAATGTGGCTGCTGCCTCGATGACTTGCTTTTGTAGTGCTTTGTTAGGCTTTTCGTTCAGTGCTTGAATCTTCTTATTCTGGAAGTCAGCAGCTTCTTTTAAAAAAACTTGCAGGGCATCTTTGGCTAGCATAAGTCACTTACGAAATCCTACCAGATGCTTGAGTTCAAGTAAAACTTCTCGTTTGTTTAAAATAGAAAATCTGTAAAAAAAGGTTTGGCTTTTTATGCTTAAACTAAAAACTAATTATTAATACTCTTATGAAAACCAACGCATTCATTTCTAATCTTCGTAAGAAAGGTATAATTTTAACTGTTAGCAATGGCGAAATAAAGCTTAGTGGTAACGAAGCGGCTTTAACGAAAGAGCTATTGGAAGAAATTAAGTCTTACAAAAGCGAGATTCTAAGTTACTTTGAGTCAGTAAGCAAAATTAATAATAGTATTGCTATACCTAAGTCACCAACTAAAGACTATTATACCCTATCTTCGGTACAGAAGCGTTTATTTTTCATTCATGAGATGAATTCTAATTCAGTAGGATATAATCAGCCTACTGTATTTAACGTGACTGGTAAGATTGATGAAGTAAAACTGTTAAATACATTTGAGAAGCTTATTCGACGACATGAAATTTTAAGAACTACCTTTAAAATAATTGAAGGCGAGGTGTTTCAGGCTGTTCTCCAGAGTATCCCGTTTTCTATTCAAAAGTACGATACTGCGGACACCACTGTCGGGGATATAGTGGCGGATTTTATTAAACCATTCAACCTAAGAGAAGGCCCCTTGTTTAGGGTTGGTCTTGCTAGGCTTTCTTCAGAGGAGTACGTTCTAATGGCAGATACCCATCACATTATATCTGATGGAGTTTCTCAAGGAATTATGGTCAGCGAGTTTATAGCACTTTATAATGATGAAGAATTACCAGCTCAAAATATACAATATAAAGACTATGCGGAGTGGCAGAATAGCGAAGCCTACAAGAAAATAATTGTAGACAAAAAGGCCTTTTGGCTCGATCAATTCAGAGAAGAAGTCACTCCTTTAGATCTCCCCTTAGATCGATCCAGACCTAAAACTCGGAGCTTCAGTGGTAATATTATAGAATTTTCTCTTAGCTCTTCTCAAACAAGTTCACTTCAAGCCTTAGCTAGAAAAAATGGGACCACAATATTTACCGTACTCCTTTCAATGTACTATGTACTTCTCCATAAGCTGAGTGGCCAGGAAGATATAATAGTCGGAATCCCCACAGCCGGTCGAGATATTGAAGAGGTTGAACCTTTACTTGGTGTTTTTGTAAATACACTTCCTCTTAGGAACTACCCTAAGGGGCAGATGATGTTTTCTGAGTTTCTTAATCGTGTTAAAGTTAACAGCTTAGCAGCCTTCGATAACCAGAGTTATCAGTATGAGGAGCTTATAAATGAACTAAAAGTCTCTAGAAACACCAGTCGAAATGCTTTGTTTGATGTAGTTTTTGCTTATCAAAATTACGAGCAACCAGAACTACGGTTATCCGAGCTTATCTTGAAACCTATTGAGAATCCTCATAAGGAATCCGTTTTTGATCTGCTTCTGACAGTTTTTGAAGTTGAAGATAGAATTGAATTTAATGTAACCTACCACACGGGGCTTTTTAATCAGGATACTATTAAAAGGTTTATAAGCTATTTTAATAAAATTGTAGCTTCAGTTATCACTAATGAAAATGTCAAACTGTCGTCTATAGACATCTTATCTCAGGACGAGCGTAATGACCTATTATACAATTTTAATCAGACAAATATTGACTATCCAGCTGGAGAAAATATAGTTACTCAGTTTGAACAGCAAGCAGCTAGATATCCTGATAAAATTGCTATTCGGTTTAATGAAAATACTCTGACATACTCCGAATTGTCAAAACGTTCAACCCAACTAGGTAGGTATCTTCGCAATCAGGATATAGATAGAAATACGCTTGTCGGTATATATATGGATCGTTCTATAGAAATGATAGTGGCTATGCTTGGTATATTAAAGGCCGGTGGTGCCTACGTTCCTATAGACCCTGAATACCCGCACGACAGGATTTACTATATGGTCGAGGACAGTCTAATTAAGGGTAATGGTAGAAAAACAAGTATCATTCTCGCTCATCAAAACTTTGTAAGTGAACTTCAATCCAAGATCCCTAATGGTGTTTCACTTTTGCCTATCAGCTCAAATTGGACTGATAACAGGGCAATTATAAATGCATTAGGCAAACTGCCTCAATACACTTATCCGGAAGATATTGCTTATATATTTTATACCTCTGGTTCGACGGGTAAACCTAAAGGAGTAATGGTGGAACATAGGAATGTCCTAAGTTTGCTTAAGAATTTTGAAACTCCATTTGATTTCAATGAAACAGATGTTTGGACGATGTTCCATTCCTACTGTTTTGACTTTTCAGTATGGGAGATATATGGGGCACTGCTATACGGGGCAGAATTAGTCATTATTCCGAAAAATATTTCAAAGGACCCTAAGCTGTTTTCCGTACTACTGAAGGAAAGAAATGTGTCTGTTCTTAATCAGACACCTCTTGCTTTCTATATGTTGCAGGAGTACTTTGTTCCTAATCATTCCACTACAAAAGTTCGTTATGTCATTTTTGGTGGGGAAACTCTAAGCCCCAATAAATTGCGCCCTTGGTTTGCAGCATATAAAAATACCCGTTTAATCAATATGTACGGTATTACCGAAACAACAGTACATGTTACATATAAGGAGATAACAGCTAAGGAAATAAATTATGGAACAAATAATATTGGAAAAGCACTTCCCACATTAAGTTGCTATATACTTGACACTGCTCAAAACCTTTGCCCTATTGGAGTACCTGG
>CAKZYJ010000185.1 GCA_937884755.1 uncultured Flammeovirgaceae bacterium | reverse complement strand
TGCAATGTGCAATGTGCAATGTGCAATGTGCAATGTGCAATGTGCAATGTGCAATGTGCAATATAGAACACGCTTACTTGCTCAGAAGGTTACATCAATTGCTCATTGCGGCCGTCGCTCGGTTCAATGTTCATTGCTAATTGATTAAAGTCCAGCATCAGAGATATAACCGCGTAGGGCATTTACATCTTTTTGCATGACGGTAATAGTCTGTTTTACCTTTTCTGCTTCGGATAGAGAATCGTCTTCTTCGGGCATCTCATATTCAAAGTGCAGGGAGATGGGAGCCTGTATCTGTAATTCTTTCACTTTCTGGAAAAAGGCTGGGAAGTCAACCATTCCCTCTCCCAGTGGAGTGTTGTACACTTTCCACTTGCCATCAATCTTTTCCCACCTAAAGTCCTTAATGACTAGGGTGTTTATATGGGGGTGGATATACTGTAACCCCAGAGGCCAGGCTAATCCGCCTTCTACCGTAGCGTGGCGAATATCGTACTGGCTACCCAGATTGGGATGGTCAATCTCCCGAAGCATGTAGGCTATATCCCAAATGGGAGCACCCACGTACCGTACCCCGGCATGGTTCTGATACCCGCCGTACATCCCGTATTTTTCGTTCAGTTTGGCTAATGCTGCCAGCTTTTTCTGAAACTCAGGAATCACCGTTACCACATCGTCCCCATCCTGGTAACGAAGCCAATTAGTACGGTAATACTGAATCCCTTGCTCACTGGCAGCTTTTAGCACTGTCTCATTAACAGACTCCTGAGCATTAATAATAGCAGTAGTCATCAACTTGGCAGTTAAACCCGCATCTTTAATGGCTTTCACGGCTCGAGGTAAGTCAGTTTTCACATTTTCCGGTAACACATGTCCTCGAGGTCTCACTGCCAAATCTACTCCATCAAAACCAACCTCAGCGGATACCTCAGCCATTTCCGGATAATCTAAAAACTGAAGATGTTTGGAAAATACGTGGATGGTCATTGAATCCTCTTCAGGAAGATTCATCGCCGATTTAGCTTTGGATTCTGTAGGAGAAATCAAGCCACTGCTGAGAGCACCACCGGCCAATGCCATTGTATTTAAAAAGCTTCGGCGATCGTAATGTTGGTTTTCCATAGTCTAGGTATGTATTGATAAATCCTAAGATACGAAAAATGGGATAGAACAGACTACCCCTTCTTTGTACAGGAAATTCAAATCATAAGGTCTAGTACCCAGAATTTTGCGGCGACAAATTAGGGTTACGATCTAGCTCATCCTGAGGTAGTGGGAAATAATAATCCCGGTTAGCGTCGAAGTTTTCATGAGGCTCCAGAGAGTTTGGGCCAGTGAACACTTCGGGACCAATCTGCCATCGTTTTATGTCATACCACCGCTTATACTCGAACGCAAGTTCTAACCGTCTCTCTTCTCTCACTACCTGAGTAAGATCTTCGGCCACAGTTACATCAGACGGAAAGTCAGTCATAGTCCCATTCCAGTTTCTTGCTCGTGCCCGTATCTGATTAATGTAGCCAACGGCTTCATTATTTCTTCCCAGATTGATCGCTGCTTCGGCCGCAATCAATAGTATTTCAGCGTAGCGGAAAGCTGAGTAATTATTATCTGATGTACCTGTGTCGCCTCGGTGATTGCCTCCTAACCTAAAGTATTTTCCAATATGAGGGCGAGGCTAACCATGATTCGGGGCAAAGTCTTCGTAACCAACTGGCTGAGTTAGCTCAGCGTCTGCAAAAGCTGAATCGATGAAGCTAACTTTCCTCCGATAATCGCGTTCGTCCCAAGTTTCAAACACCGTAAATGCAGGAACGCTCACACTCCAGCCGCCTCTGGTATTTGGCAAAAATACCCCTCGTATTCCCGTTATCGGCCCCATCCAATCCTGGTTTTGATTATTGTTTCCAGTAGTATTTGCTAGGAAATCAACCATGAAAATATGCTCGGCTAACCCATCGGCATTAAAGCCATCGTAAAGTTCAGCAAAGTCTTCCATTAGATCGTACTCGAATCGGTCTTTATTGTCAATAACAAATTTGGCTTCATCATAAGCCTCCTGGTTATTGCCTAATGTCAAATGTACAGATGCCAGATACGATGCTGCAGTACCAGCAGTAGGCCGAGACCTTGCCCCACTAGCATGGGTATCTACTCCATTAGCTTTGGCAAATTCTAAATCAGCAATAATTCGTTGATACACCTCAGCTTCCGGAGTTTTAGCTATATCCTTTACTTCATCGGGATTGGTGATGGTAAAATCGATATAAGGAATATCACCGAACACCCGAACTAGATGATAGTAGACAAATGCCCGAATAAAGGTCGCCTCGGCTTTAAGAGCCATTACGTTGCTATCATCAGTACCAACAATATTAGCACCCTCTATAGCTGCATTCGCGGTGCCGATAATCCGATAGGCTTCCGGCCAGAATGCCGTAATCATGCCATTGTTGGAGTCCATATTAAAGTCGTTCACCTGCTGCCTTCTACCCGGAGTATTGCGGTCTCCGATATCACACATATCACTTCTAAGCTGAAGGCTTAGCACAAGTTTTCGTCCGTAAAATTGCTCCGAGGCAATATCAGCGTAAGTACCCATAACGGCAGTTTCCACATCAGAAGCAGTTTTGAAAAATGCTTCGGGAGCCAGCAACCCAATCGGCTCTTCGGCTAGGTCAGTACAACTGAAAAAGATGACTAACAAGCCTATCACAAATGATTTATTGATAATATATTTCATTGTATTCTAATTTTATCTAAGCTGAGATTTGTTAAAACCCTAGATTAATTCCGAAAGTGTACGACTTAGCATTCGGGTAGCTAGCGTAATCTAGTCCAAGGTTTCTATTACTATTAGTAGCCCCACTAGTTCGATAATTCACTTCTGGATCATAGCCTTCGTAGTCGGTAAATGTGAGTAGATTTTGGGCACTAATGTACACGCGTAGTTTTCGGATATTTAGTCTATCCAAAACTGCCTTGGGTATATTATATCCTAACGCCAAGTTTTTAAGCCGAATAAAGCTCCCGTCTTGAATCCATCGAGTTGAAGCCCTGCGACTGCGTCCTCCATTAGCTTTAGGAACATCTGTATCAGTGTTGGTGGGTGTCCATCGGTCTAGTGCTGCGGTGGTAGCGTTATTTCGTCCGGCCAACAGATCAAGTTCTAATAATGTATAACTAAAGATATCATTCCCTTGTGAAGCTTGGAAGAATACATTTAGATCAAACCCTTTCCAGCTAAAGTCATTATTCCACCCCCAGATAAAATCTGGCTGAGGATTGCCCATAACGGTACGGTCATCATTATTGAGTTGTCCGTCGGGCACACCTGTCAAATCTCCATTTTCATCTCGAGTACCGTCAATATCTCGAAATTTCTCACCACCTGCTTCTTGCTCAAATCCACCACCCTCGATAAAGTCCTCACCTTCCTGGTAAACACCATCATAAATAAATCCGTAGAATATACCTACTGGCTCTCCTTCCCGTAAGATTTGCGTGTCTCCTAGTCCAACCAAATGGCCAGGCCCGGAACGATACAGTATGTCATTTCCATCGGGCAATTCAAGAATTTTATTGCGGTTGACTGAAACATTAAAGCCCATATCCCAGGAGAATTCACCCACTAGGTTTCTTGAATTAAGGGTGAATTCAAATCCCCTATTCTCAACTTTTCCAATATTCTTCAACTGACTAGTGTATCCAGAGTACTCAGGCAACGGCAGCCTAAACAATAGATCGCTGGTCACCATTCTGTAGTAATCCATATTCACGTTGACCCGATCTTGAAAAAGTCCGATATCCACTCCAATATCTAGTTGAGCAGTTGATTCCCATGAAAGGTTCTCATTGGCTACATTATCAATAGTGATTGCATTTACTGGTGCTCCATTTTCAACGGCCAGTACTTGTGTAGCCCGGAAAGCGGCTAAAGTTTGGTACGGGTTAATTGCCCGATTACCAGTCAATCCGTAACTCACTCGCCATTTCCAGAAGCTAATGGGTTCTATATTTTGCATAAAGCCTTCGTCACCCATATTCCAGGCAAATGCTCCCGAAGGAAAGAATGCCCATTTGTTGTTGTCGCTGAAGACCGAAGAGCCATCGTAACGAGCGTTAAGGGTTATCAGATATTTATCATTTAAGGAATAATTAACCCGACCGTACCAAGAAGCTAGCTCCCATTCTGAAAATCTAGAGTCCGGACGTTGAAAGGCTGAGCCAGCTCCTAGATTCCAATATAGTCCAGCATCAGTAGGAAAGCTCTGGCTACGACCACCCCAGCCTTCGTTTCGGGATATTTGATAAGAATAGCCACCCATCACTGTCAGGTTATGAGTTCCAAAATCTTTGGAATAGGTAAGGTAGTTTTCATTCAGTAACAATGAATTTTTTGATCCGTTTACTCTTCCATCACCACCAACGCCTACTCCGCCTTGTAGTGTGGTAGGAGTGTATTCGCCAGTCCGTCCATTATTGGAGCTAACCCCTAAAGTTGTTCTGAAACTTAGGTCATCAAAGATTTCATATTCAGCAAAGAGATTACCCTGAAACCGATCAGTAACATTTTCATCCACGAACTCCGTAGCTATCGCCACTGCATTATCGTGAGCATCACTAAGTCTAGCAATAGTATAATCCCCGTTTGCATCGCGGATGGGTTGATCAGGCCCAAACTTGAAAGCTGCGGCTACTACCCCAGAACTATTAGCACCACCGGAGCCTTCTTGGGTTCGGGCTCCGTTTTGCTGACTTCTTTGGGCAAATAGGTTTAAACCAACTTTAAATTTCTCGGCAGCCTGAATCTCAATATTACTAGTTATGGAATATCGTCGGAAACCAGAGTTTATGATGATACCTTCTTGGTCAAAATAGGTTCCTGACAAATAGTAGTTTACATTGTCAGTACCCCCTGATATGCCTAGCTGATAGTTTTGAATGTTTCCAGTCTGGAACATCTCATCTTGCCAGTCAGTATTACCATCCAAAGCAGTAAAATCAGGATTAGTATCCTGAATATACTCAGTAAACTGCTGCTTGTTTAGTAAGTCTAACCGATTAATCTCATTTTGCAATGAGTAAGAAGCATTAAAATCAATCTTAGCTTGACCCTGGCTACCTCGTTTAGTAGTAACCATAATGACACCATTCGCTCCCCTAGAACCGTAGATAGCCGTAGCCGAAGCATCTTTTAAGACTTCGATGGACTCAATATCTTCTGGGGGTGGCAAAGCAGCTCCCACAAAGCCATCTACCACATAAATAGGGTCGCTACTAGCATTGATGGAAGTACCTCCTCGCACTCGCACTTTAAAAGAAGCACCTGGTTCACCATTATTAGCGGTAATCTGCACCCCAGCCGCGCGCCCTTGCAATGCTTGTACTGCTCCGATAGCAGGATAGGCAGTCAACTCTTCGGCTTTCACTGATGATACTGAACCAGTTAAGTCACTTTTTTTAACTGCCCCGTACCCGACTACAACAACCTCTTCCAATGCCTGGATATCAGGACTAAGAGAAAGATTAACAATATTTCTCCCATTGATCTGAACTTCTTCAGAAAGATAGCCTACCGAAGAGAACACTAAAGTAGTGATATCATCCCCCACCGTCAGTCGATAGTTCCCATCAATATCCGTAACGGTACCAGTAGTAGTACCCTTAGCAAGCACATTCACTCCGGGTAGTGGTTCATCATTTTCCAAGTCAGTTACTGTACCTCTGATAGTTTGCTCCACAGCAGCTATTGGTTGCAACTCCCAGTAGCTTTCAATAGCTGACAGCAGGCTTCCAGTACCCTTCTTTTCTTCTGATGGTTCACTTGTTAAGTCGAGTGGAACCAAGGAAGGAAGTTGACTCTCTTTGAAGATCACGTAGTAGTTATCCTTCAGTTTCTCGAACGAAAGCTGATGGGGTACCAATACTTTTTGAAGTACCTCTTCAACGTCGCTCTCCTTCACTTGAACGGTTTTCATGTTCACCTCTTTTCCCTGTACCAGAGATGTTTTGTAATTCAAGTAAACTTCGTAATTCTCCTGCACAGATTGCAGTACGGTTTGAAGTGGTTTCCATTGATCATTTTGGGATGACCTGTACGTAGCAGCGGAAGCAATGGTTTGAGCATTCGCGGTGCTCAAACCAACGCCAAAGATGAGTAGAATGCACCCTACCCACCCTGATAGTAATTGATTTTTCATAGATATAGGTATTGTATTTGACATAACTATTCGGGCTAAACCTTATTCATTGATCAGGATTTTTTTCTCATGGATTTCCAATGAGATAGATTTTTTTAGTGTATGAAAAAGCACCTCTAAGTCATCAGCCGGAAACGTCCCATTGAAAGTCTCTAAGCGGATATCCTGATTTTTAAATTCAACTTGATATCCGTAGCGATCTTGCAGTAGCTGAGCAATTTCATATAGCGGAGTTTCATGAAAAATGAGTTGGTTGTCTTTCCAGGCGATATATTCGTAGGGGTTCACCTGTTTCAACTGAAGCTGCTTGGTTTGTTGGTTTAATGTTACCATCTCGCCAGGAGATAAGGAAAGATTCGTCTGGTCATCTTCCCTAGGTTGCACTTCTACCTTACCTTCGTCTAGCACTACCTGTTCTTTACGGCTGTCCACTACGAAACGAGTTCCTAAAACTCGAACGGTGAGATTAGGAGTGTGCACTTTAAAGTCTTCCAGTTGCTCCGTATACGCATCTTTCTGTTTAACTACCTGAAAATAAGCTTCTCCCTCTAACCATACTTCGCGCGGCACTTCATGGGCGGAGTAGCGGATAGATGAGTTAGCATTTAAAAGTACTTCGGTGCCATCAGGAAGCGTAAGCTCCCGAGTCTCGCCGTATTGAGTTGCTATAATAATTTCAGATTTGGAGTTCGGACGGAGTAGTACCAGTGCAAGTAGTACCCCCACGAGTAAAGAAGCAGCAATGCCAATTGGTCGCCATTTGATTAAGTATTGTTTAGGTGGATGTCTATCATACGAAATGGTGCGACCTTGACTATGGGCTGAGAGTTTTTCTCGTAGCTGCTCTTTTTCTCGAATAGGAAATGAGACCTTATCGGTCTTCAGTACTAGTAATAATTCTCTCGCTTGGCTAAGTTCATTGACTCGAAGCGGATTTTGGTCTAACCATTGCTGCCAATAAGTTTCCAACTCGGGATTGGGGTAGTATACCCAGGCCACGAATTTGTCATTGGCTAGTAGATCAGAAGACGAAAAAGAAGGTTGGTTCACTTGGATAGTTTCTTAGAGAAAGGAGTCTGGTGACAAAACTACACCACTAACCAAGAGAAAATTTTTCACTTTTTTAGTTTTAGCAAAAAAAAGCAAACTAAATTACTGGATTGGCAGAAAATAAAGCGTTTTACAGAAAATTTAAAAACAAAAATCCCAGAATGGATAGCATTGCACCTAACATGAGCTGCTGCTTAGTGGATAACGCAACTCGTAGTTTTGCCAGAGCCTTATAAGTGAGGTTCTGAGCCGAACGTATATCAATCTTCATTATACCAGCTATTTCCTCAAAAGAGAAGCTATTGTAGTAGCGAAGATAGATTACCTCTCGCTGCCTTTCGGGAAGAGAAGCAATTGCTTTCTGCAAATGGTTCTTACTTTCATGAGCAGCTTCTTCAGTAACCCACCGAAATTCAGAAGAGTCTACCAACTCCATATTTCTGTATTCTTGGCGAGAAACAGGTTTGTTTAATGAGCAGGCTATTCGTCGTCTTAATGCTCTAAAGAGATAAAACTTGATAGAGTCGGTTGGTCCCAAATATTGACGCCGGTCCCACAAGTCCAGAAAAAGATCGTGTAAACAGTCCAGTAGCAACTCCCGGTCAGAAGTAAACTTGGCTCCGTACTGATAAAGTATATCCGAAAATTGCTCGTAAATGGCAAGATAAGCCGATTGCTGTCCTTCCCTAAGCTGGTTCCATAGCTGAGTATCGGGTAAAAAATGAGCGGGTGTGGACGAATGACTCAAAGTTTTATAGGTCTGTTGTTTATCAATTTAGCAAAATCTGATCTGAGAAGTATTATCAATTTTGCTGATTTTTTCCGACAATGCAAATCTTCCCAAGCTAGTATCAAGATAAACTGGTCTATTTTTCTAAACATCTTCTACGAAAGAGCGGAGCTATGTGCGAGAATTTAGCCCTGAGAAATTAACTTCGTCTGAACCCAAAAAATGCTCACTAAACCAGATGAATCCTCATACACAAGACTCTGTCGTATTCGCACAAGGATTAAATATATTCACTACTAATAAGCCGTAGAATTTAATCCCGTGGTAAAATAACCTATCTTGCGATATTCTTTATTATACCTATCACAGTTATGAAGCAACACTTAACCTGTCTATTGACCCTGCTATTTCTTTCAGCCTGCGATATCAATATTAATACCGCTCAGGAAGAACCCATAGAAACCCAGACTATCTCACAAAGCATTGACGCCAATGGCGCTGAATCCGTTTCCACCTCTATTGAAATGAAGGCGGGTAAACTCATAGTGACTGGCGGTGCCAAGCAATTGATGGACGCGGATTTTGTGTACAATTACGAATCCTGGGAACCAGAAATCACCTACGAAACTGAGGGTGAAACCGGCTTTTTGACCATTGAGCAACCCAAAATGAAGAACATCAATATTAACTTTGATGGCGACCAAGAGGTAAATGAGTGGACAGTCAAACTGAACGACAACATTCTTCAGGACTTATCATGCAACTTGGGAGCGGGAGAAACGAACCTCGACCTACGAGGGCTAGCGCTGAATAGTGTAGATATTAACGCTGGAGTGGGCGAACACAACATTAATTTGCAAAACTGCTCGTTACCCGAACTAGAGATCAATGCCGGAGTAGGCGAAGTATCGGTAGACCTTAGCGGTGAGTGGCGTAACGACCTTAACGCTGATATAAAAGGTGGCATTGGCGAACTTAATCTATCACTACCGGGCACAGTAGGCATTCGGTTGAAGGTTGCTGGAGGACTAGGCGAAGTGGATGTACCCAATAACTTCAAGAAGGATGGCCGCACGTATACCAACGACCTCTATGAAAGTGCCGAACATCGTCTGGAGTTTGATATTAAAGCGGGATTAGGCAGTATTAATGTAGAAGTTGAAGAGTTTATTTAACCTCCGCCTTACTTTAGCTACTTGTCAGTCGTATTCACTCACTTGTGAATAGTACTCACCCATTTACCTTCTAATTTAGGCTAAATATTCACTTTTGGCAGGGTATCTTTAGTCCGTAAAAGTTACACAAATGAGAAGGAAATATGTCATCATAAGTGCCGTAGGCGCACTATTATTGATCTACTATTTTTTACGTCTGTATACGCTAAACCACCTACCGCTTCAAATTACCAGAGATCGGATGGAAACTCTTCTTCGACAGGGAGAAATACAGGATGCTGTATTCTTGCACAAGAAAAATACGCTATTGATCACCCTAACTTCTGAAGCTGTCAATAACCCAGCTCACCAGAATACTCTGAAGCAACGAAGCTTTCCTCTTGACTATATTGGTCCTCACTATTATGTAAAAAGACCCTACGCTATTATCTCGGCTGAGCAATTTGCTACCCTTATGAAGGCAAGCCCCAATAGTGAGACGCTGAATTACAGAGTCATACATAGTCCCACGTTTAAGTACCCCGTATCGCTTTCCGAAATTAAGATCAAGTCCTTATTTTCTCTCTTATTTTACAGTAGCTTTTTTCTCGGTAAAATTGCTTTTTTCTTAGGCGGTCTCTACGCGCTTTTTCTCTTGATTCAACGTCTACGACGACCTGAGCCACTTGTGATAAATATGAGTGGAAAGAAAGCTACATCGCAGCTGGAGAAAGAATCAGGTTATTTCCCAGTTAAATTACCAACAAAAACTATCTTTAGGCCCTTGGGTGAGATTACCTGCTTTTATGCTCAGGATAATCACGTTTATCTGTACGATATTGAGGGCAAAGAGCATTTAGTAGAATACACGCTAGCGGAGCTGGAACAAAAGCTACCCACTCAATTCACCCGAGTTCACCGCTCTACTATTATAAATAGTCACCTCATTCAGGAGATTAAAAAGCAGCCCGGTAGCCGCTTTGCCATAAAAATGCGGGATGCTCAACAAAAAGAGGTCATCACCGGCCAAAGCTACGCTGCCCCCGTAAAGCAGCTGTTTGAGATTTAGGAGTATAGTCCCCCGTCTATAGTCCACGGTCGACAGCATCAATTAATAGTCTTCCGTTATTAGTACGCTGTTCACTATTGGTCTCCTGACAGCGTAGAGGGCCCTCTCCAGCCCGCCGCCTCGGCCTTCCCACTCACCACCCTAATCAATCATCTGTGGACTATGGACTGTCAACTGTGGACTACCATGTTGACTGTCAATGAAAATCGCCCTAACTTGCCGAATTGTCTTTCGTGAAAAGTTATGGAATCGCAACCATTCTACAAGTCTACCCTGGAGCCTACCTCCGTCTGGAATAAACTAACCGGAAAACGATCTGAGAAAAACGCTATCGTCGAGATTAACAATCTGCTGGCCGAGAAGCCACTGATGGAGGTGAAAGCTGAAGATATTCAGACTGTTCTCAAACCCTATCAGCTTAATCTATTTACCGATTTTACCGATGGTTCACTGCGAGAGTTGTACCAGACTTATCTACGCTATTGCTTTGAAGATAATCATTTGGATGAAGAAGAAATTGGGCGGCTTAAACACTTGAAACGGCTGCTTGGGTTAAAAGAGGAGGATGTTGATCTAGTGCATCATCGTGTTTGTCAGGAAGTGTACGAACGGGAACTGGAAACTGCTCTGGAAGATCATCGTCTTGATAAAAAAGAGTTGAAGTTTCTGGAGAATCTACGGACTAAACTGCAACTCCCTCCGGCGGTGGCTACCCGGCTGCATCAGCACAAAGCCCAAGCCATCATTTTCCAGTTTATCAAAGGAGTCATTGCCGACGAACGACTATCGCCCGATGAAGAAGTCGAGTTACAAGCTTTGACTGAAAACTTGCAGGTAGCCCCTACCCTAGATGAATCTACCCAACGTCAGCTTACTACCTATCGTTTACTCTGGCAGGTAGAAAACGGAGAGCTACCCGCCATTCACGTTCCCATAGCTTTGGAAAAGGGGGAGGTATGCCACTATCTTACCAGTAGCACGTGGATTGAGGAGCCCGCCAATCCCAAACAAAAACCCGGAAAAAAGCCCCTGTCTAGTAAACTGCTAGAAGGCACCTACTGGAAAGTAGAGGAAGGAACAATACTTCCTGCCAATACCCAAACCGATGCACCAACGGGTAAGCTCTACCTCACCAACCAGCGGATGATATTAAGAGGTAATGAGCAAGAGAAGTATGTTCATTTAGATAGCATCACTGATTTTCAGCCTCACAGTGATGGTATTGCCATCTTCAAAAACAAGGGGAAAACTTTGCTACTAGCTCTAAGAGATGATGCTGAAGTATTTTCTATACTCTTAGGAAGAGTTTTACGAGATAGATAAGAGATTCTTCTAAACTAACATTTCCGAGGTTTTAGCAGAAATTTGATGTTCCTTGGCTCGTAAATACTTTTATTAATAATTTCTTAATAAAACAGAGTAAAGGCAGTCGCTTCAATTTTACGTACTTTGCTGAGAATTGTAGGACGCAGCCATGAGCCAGGATTAGACCGATAAGTTGTTGTTCCAAGCCGTTAAAAGCGGTAACGAGAGTGCTTTTGAAATTTTATTTAAGCTCTGTTATTCCTTGCTATGCCGTCAGGCTTTCTTTATTACTAAAGATAAAATGGCTGCCGAAGAGGTCGTGAGTAACTTACTATTTAAAGTTTGGATAAAGCGCGAAACGATCGACATTCATACCACCGTTGGGGACTACTTCTTTCTATCAGTGCGAATTGCTCGCGAACTTTTGCGAGAGTTGATCATGGACGAGCATCGTAGGTATACCCTACTACGAACTAACAAGTGGCTTGAACGTACGGCGCTTTATAATACCCACGGAGGGAAGTTCGTAGCTGAAAAAGATCGCTTATTTCCAATTCCACCAGTGGTGATCGATGCAAACCTAACACAGGATATGCCTAATAACCCCAGCTATAACTAAGCTTTAGATAATCGATTTTCTCATCCTGGCTGTTCGATTCAGCAGTGGATCGGATGGCTATAATTCATAACCATGAAAAGTTTACTGCTTGCCGTACTTATTCTTTCTGCCGCACTCCAAACATTTAGTCAACCCACCAAGCCTGACTTTTCCTTCATCTTTATGACGGACATCCACTACCAAACAAAAAGGGGGGCCGATGAAGCGTTCCAGATTGCCATTGATACCGCTAACCAGCTAGAGGCAGACTTTGTCCTGACTGGGGGGGATCTGGTGTATGATGTATTAAGAGGTAATTTTGAAAAATCAGAAGCCTTATTTAATGGGTATAAAGGAGCTATCAAAGGGCTTAATATGCCAATCTATCACTGTATTGGCAATCATGAGTTATTTGCGATTTATGAAGAAAGCCCGGAAGACTCAACTCACGTGGATTACCGATACGGAATGTTTGAGCGCCATTTTGGAGACAGTTATTACTCTTTCGATCATAAGGGCTGGCACTTTATGGTACTTAACACCCTTGATGTAAAAGGTAAACGATACATCGGCCTGGTCAATGATGAAGAGATCGAGTGGATAAAGAACGATCTATCGAAGGTCGATAAAAATACACCCATTGCAATCGCGATGCATATTCCGCTTGTTTGTACTTATAAACAGATTTACCCAAAAAATCCACCTACGGAAGTACCCAATGAATTGTGGGTACATAACCGAAAGGAGGTGCTGGACTTATTTAAAGACCATAATCTTCGGCTGGCTCTGCAAGGGCATATGCACTGGATTGAAGACCTGAATATACAGGGTAGAACTCGATTCATTACCGGAGGTTCAATAGCAGGTCGTCCGAGTTGGAGAAGAGCAGATGATCGTGAAGATGGTGTCTATTACGATGAAGAAGGCTTTATGCTCATTAAGGTCAAAGGCGAGCAAATCGATTGGAAGTACATTGATATCGGATGGGAAGCTAAAGCGGAAGGGTATTAACAGATGCAAACTTAACGAGTTATTGATGGTCTATGGTAGAGTAGTTATAGCTGATAGGTTCACATTTTATTTGCTCAAACTGTCGAATTAAATCTTAACTACTACAAGTAAGTTAACTATAAAGAATGAGTTTGCCCCCTATCTATCAAGGCCTTACTCGCCGCCTAATGAGTTGAGTTTATCCTATTAATCTAGTATTCTTAACAGAAAAGTAACCTCAAAGGGGTAGTACTTTCCGCTATTTTTCTTTTCTTCGAAACTACGATAGACTGGAAATTTGATGCGGGATACGGTAACAGATGAGGCCCTACTGGATTTGATTGCCAGCCACGATGAGCGGGCACTAGAGGTATTGCACCAACGCTACTACCAACGACTTTGTGGCTTTGCGCTTAGCATCGTAAAAACGGTTCCTCTCACCGAAGAGGTCGTATCCGATGTATTTCTTCAACTCTGGCTCAAACGATCCGAGCTTACTGTTCGTACCAAACTGAAATCCTATCTATTTACGGCGGTGCGTAATCAAGCGATTAACATCTTAAGAAAAGAGCGTGATGCTCACGAAGATATTGATAGCATTTCACCATCCCAAACCCCGCTAGCAAATTCAGTGGCGAGTAGTTTAGAGTACAAGGAGCTACAGCAGGAGATTGACCAGTTGATTAACACCCTACCCGAGCAACGGCAAATCATTTTCCGGCTCAATCGGTTTGACGGACTCCGTTACAAAGAAATCGCTGAAGTTCTTAGTATCTCCCCCAGCACCGTACAAAACCAGATGGTAGCCGCCGTGAAGCAATTAGCCGAACAATATCCCAAAATGTCCGCCCGCTGGGAGTCAGCCCTTACTTGGCTTCTTTTGTTTGGTTAAGGGTAGAGGGTGAAGGAACCTTATAACCTGTCTATGCCTGAAATAGGTTGACCGAATTTGCGGTATAAACCTAGCGTTAAAAA
>CAKZYJ010000184.1 GCA_937884755.1 uncultured Flammeovirgaceae bacterium | reverse complement strand
GTAGTTGGCGTTCCCGCTACTTCACTTAGTCAGCAGCAGGAGTATGACGATCTGCTGGATATGGAAGATGTGCGGGGTAAGCGGATCATCAGCACCCGCTTGCGCCACAATGTGACGGTTCAGGAAGAAAACGCGGTGGCCGCCCTGGAAGTGATGAGCCGCTTTGCGGTGAATCCCAAGTGGCTGGTGTATCTTCCTCCGACGATGTCGCCGGGCGAGACCAGCGAGCTTGCTGACTATCTGGAGCGGCCCGAAGAGGCCTTGCAGTATTACCGCAGTAAAGGCATTAAGCAAGTGGTAGCCGAAGAAAAGCACATGGGCTCACGGGCCATCGTAGTGATCGGCAAAGATGAGAAAGCGGTAGCCAAGCACTTCGGCATCGAGGACGAAGGCATCGGCAAGTGCTACACCCGCACCGGACGGAATTTCTTTACTGAGTTTTCTGATGAGCAGGAGTTCTTAGCCCGGGTGAACCAGGCACTGACCCGTACCGGCTTTTGGCAGAGGTTTGATACCGAGTGGGTAGTGCTGGATTGTGAGTTGATGCCCTGGTCGGCCAAAGCCCAGGCCCTTTTGAAAGAGCAGTACGCCTCGGTGGGTGCCGCGGCCCAGGCTTCCCTGCCCGAAGTGGTCAGCGTGCTTCAGACCGCTCATGCACGGGGGCTGGAAGGAATGGAGACGCTGCTGGAAAAGCATACTCAGCGGCAAGGGATGCTCGCGGATTACCGTAGGGCGTACCGACAGTACTGCTGGCCGGTCAGTAGCATCGCTGATTATAAACTGGCGCCCTTTCATGTGCGGGCTACCGAAGGGGCGGTACATACGGACAAATCGCATCAGTGGCATATGGAGCAGATCCGAGACCTCGGTGCGGGTGATGATGAGCTGCTGCTGGCGACTCCCTACCGGGTAGTAGACCTGGCGGACGAATCCGAGGTACAGTCGCTCATTCGCTGGTGGGAGGAGCTGACTGGTCAGGGCGGTGAGGGGCTGGTGATCAAGCCCTATGACTATATCAGCTTAAAGGGACTGGTGCAACCGGCGATCAAATGCCGGGGCCGGGAGTATCTGCGCATCATCTACGGGCCGGAATACACCGCCCCCGAGCATCTGGCAAGATTGAAGAACCGGGGCACCTCCCGCAAACGCTCTTTGGCCCTACGGGAGTTTGCCTTGGGTGTTGAAGGACTGGAGCGCTTTGTCCGCAAAGAGCCTCTACGAAAGGTGCACGAATGTATATTCGGAGTACTGGCACTAGAGAGTGAGGCCGTGGCCGGCACTCCGGTGGATGTGCGATTATAAATGAAGAAATCGATGAAACAAGCAATAGTAAATAAGTTAGAAGCCATAGAAAACGACTATCAGGTAAGTATACTGCTGGCTAGTGAAGCAGGCTCCCGGGCGTGGGGTTTTCCCTCGCCCGATAGCGACTACGACGTCCGCTTTGTCTACCGGCGAAAGGCAGATGACTATCTGTCGCTGTTCAGTAAAAGCGATGTGATCGAACTAGGTGTAAGCGGAACCCTAGATATAGGGGGCTGGGATCTGGACAAAGCCCTGCGGTTGCTGGGTAAATCCAATGTGCCCCTGATAGAATGGGTATACTCGCCTCTGGTGTACCGGGCTGATCCGGATTTTCTGGAAAGAATGCGGCAGCTAGCCCAAGATCATTTTGTGCCCGCCGCGGGTTACTACCATTACCAAAGCATGGCCAAAAAGTACTCCGAGCTTTGTAAGGCCAAAGATTACAAGCTCAAGCATCTTTTCTACGCCCTGCGTACCGCTTTAGCGGCTAACTGGATCGTGGAAAAGCAAACCATGCCTCCCGTAGATTTTGATCGTTTGCTTGAGGGCTTACCAGTAGATGCGTCGGTGAAAGATGAGGTGGCGGCGTTAACCGCGCTCAAATCTACGAAACCAGAGTCGTACCGGCATCCAGCTAGTGCAGTACTGCGAGCTTTTTTGCAGAAAGTAATGGATGAGAGCGAGGGCAGAAGTAAGCAGTTGGTTGTGCCTAAGAAAGATGTACTATTGCTGGATCGGTTTTTTAAAGAAGTGGTACGATCATGACGATTGAAGCGATCAAAGAACAAGACTTACTGCTGCTGGAGTGTATCAGCGGCAGTAGGGCTTATGGGTTAGCCACCAAAGATTCGGATACCGATATCAAAGGAGTTTTTTATCTGCCTAAGAATCGGTTCTACGGATTGAACTATGTGCCGCAGGTTAGTAACGAAAGCAACGACATCGTTTACTACGAATTGGGCCGGTTTATTGAACTACTGGCCAAAAACAATCCTAATATCTTAGAACTGCTCGCTACCCCGGATAATTGTATCCTGTACAAACATCCGCTGATGGATCAGCTGACAGCCGGATTATTCCTCTCTCGCCTCTGTGAGCAGACCTTTGGCAGCTACGCCCTGACGCAGGTCAAGAAAGCCCGGGGGCTGAACAAAAAGATTCTTAACCCGGTGGAGCCAGAGCGAAAATCGGTGTTGGACTTTTGCTACGTAGTGCAGGGACAGGGCTCCGTGCCGGTAAAAAAGTTTTTAAAAAAGCACCGGATGCGCCAGGAGGACTGTGGGCTTTCCAGCATTGCCCATATGCGGGAAGTGTACGGGCTGTACCACGATCCCCAGCAGCTCTACAAAGGCATTGTGCAGAGCGAGAGCGCCAACGATATATCGCTCAGCTCTATTGCCAAAGAAGCTGAGCCAGTGGCGATTCTGTCGTTTAACAAATCGGGTTATTCCTCTTACTGCCGGGAGTACCGCGAGTACTGGGAATGGGTAGCTAAGCGCAACGATGCCCGCTACCAGAATACGCTCTCGCACGGCAAGAACTACGATGCCAAAAACATGATGCACACCTTCCGCCTGCTCGCGATGGCCGAAGAGATTGGCCAGGAAGGTACGATCAACGTGCGGCGAGCTGACCGGAAGTTTCTGCTGAGCATCAAGCGGGGTGAGTTTGCGTATGAAGAGTTGGTGCAGCAAGCCGAAGAGAAGATTGAGGAAATAGCGCAGATTTATGAGAACTCAGCTTTGCCTAAAGCGCCAGACTTGGTAAGGATTGAACAAGTGCTGGTAGAGATTAGAGACAACTTATATGGGTGATTTACTTAACATTAATTTCACCATAGACTATTACCCATAGCAGATTAGTATTCAATGTTGACTTTGAAATATTGAATGAGTTTATTAACTAGCTAGGTGATGTATTAACCTTTTTGCTCATTTCGAGTAATTTCAAATGAAACATTCATCTACATTATTTAAATGAAAGATAAAACTCTTGAGGAAATACAAGCTATAGCTTTTGCCAAGACCAGTCAATCATGGTTTTGGATCGATGGAAATGGTATTTACATGTTCAACACAGAATATATGACACGAGACTATATGGGAAGTATTGACGACTATGGGTCAATTGATAGTTTTATTGAAGATATATATAATGAAGAAAAAGCAGAAAATATCGAATACGAGGAAAAAGTATATAGCTTCAGTGAATGGAAGCAAAAAGTGCTGATTAAAAAATAATTGTAGTAAGAAGCTGACGATCTATAATGAAGATACAGCAATATTACTCTCAATAGGTTGTTAAAAAAACGAAGAACAGTTTCTATGTCTGATGTCCATTCACGAGAAGTGAGAAGCTATAACATGAGTCAGATCAGGGGAAAAGATACCAAACCTGAATTGATTGTAAGAAAATATCTCTTTTCACGAGGGTTTAGATACAGAGTACATGATAAAAAGCTACCGGGTCAACCAGATATAGTTCTAAAAAAATACAATACAGTAATATTTGTTCATGGTTGCTTCTGGCATGCACATGAAAATTGTAAATATCATGTTATACCAAAGACTCGCAGAGAATGGTGGATTGAAAAACTCGAAAAGACCAAATCAAAAGATAAGGATAATATATTGCTGCTTGCTGAAATGGGATGGAATGTAATTATCATATGGGAGTGTAAACTGAAAAAGGATGACTTGCAGGATACTCTTCAAAACTTAGGGGCCACTCTTATAGAAAATGAATAACAATTCATCTAACTCTCAAACTAATCAGATTCCAGTTGTTGATATTTTTGCGGGTCCTGGTGGTCTGAGCGAAGGTTTTTCTTCTTATCAAATCGGTGACTCTGAAAGGAGATTCAAAATCGTTCTTTCTATTGAAAAAGAAAACTCTGCACACCAAACGCTGACTTTAAGAAGTTTTCTGAGACAATTTCCTCTTTATCAATTTCCACCTGAATATTATGATTTTTTAAAAGGAGAGATCAGTCTTAATGATTTGTACCATACTTATCCGGATCATGCGGAGTATGCATTCCATGAGGCATGGAAAGCAACTTTAGGAGTAGTACCGAATAACGAAGTGGATTTAAGGATAAGGGCTGCATTGAACGGCAGAAATAAATGGGTTTTGATTGGAGGACCACCATGCCAAGCTTATTCAATTGTAGGACGTTCAAGAAGAAAGCAACAAATACTTGATTCTAAGAATGACGAAAGAGTTTATCTGTACAGGCAATACTACAGAATATTAGCTGTCCACAATCCTCCTGTTTTCGTAATGGAAAATGTCAAAGGAATGCTTTCTTCAAAAATCGGAGTCAATTCGTTCATATTTGAAGAAATAATATCAGATCTTGAAAATCCTGTAAGGGCATATGAAAAGTTGAATGGAGAAGTTAGAGATGACTTATCCTGTCCGGGTTACAACATATTTTCACTAACCGTGAAAACTTCAACTATTTCTATGTTCGGAAAGCCTGATTTTAATGTGAGCGATTTTATTATAAAATCTGAAGATTATGGAATTCCTCAAGCTAGGCATAGAGTAATATTGCTGGGAATCAGAAAAGATCTGGATGATATAATGCCTGATGTTATCTCACCTCAAGATAAAGTGTCTCTTGATAAGGTTATACGAGGCTTACCTCCTTTAAGAAGTGGGCTCTCAGAAGGAAATGATAACTGCTCTAGTTGGATAAAGGCAGTTAAGTCCTTTCTCAACATTAACGTAATCAGCAAAATAGATGATGCTGTTGCTCAGGAAATCAGGAAGGTTTTGACCGACCTTCATTCATTTGAGTACGACAGAGGAAAAAATTTTATTCATGAAAGTGCTGATATTGATTACGAAAAAGAATGGTTTTTGGATGAAAAGATGGGAGGAGTCTGTAATCATGAAACTAGAAGTCATATTGTCAAGGATCTCTACAGGTATCTCTTTGCTGCCGCCTTTTCGAAAATACATAATGCGAGTCCAATACTGAAAGATTATCCGGAGGAATTACTTCCAAATCATAGGAATGTCAGAAAAGAAAAAAATTTAAATAGTTTTGCTGATAGGTTCAGGGTTCAGCTTTACGATCAACCAGCAAAAACTATCACCAGCCATATTTCTAAGGATGGACATTATTATATACACCCCGACCCTTCCCAATGTCGAAGTTTAACAGTGCGAGAAGCCGCTAGAATTCAAACATTTCCTGATAACTATTATTTCTGTGGTTCACGAACAGCACAATTTGTTCAGGTCGGGAATGCAGTCCCGCCACTACTAGCCCGTAACATAGCAAAAATTGTATTCAACGTCTTCGAAAAAATTCTAAATATTGCTATCACTGATAATGAGAAAGAAGCCATTACCCTATGAATGACGATCATAAAATAAACTTTAATCCAAAAGCCAGAATAATTCTTCAGTTAGGTGATCAGTTGATTCGAAGTGAGAACATTGCTGTATTAGAGCTTATTAAGAATTCCTATGACGCATGTGCGAATGAAGTGACTCTGCGAATTAAGAATATTGACTTCTCTCCCAAAAATGGCATTATTGAGATTGAGGATGATGGTTTCGGTATGGATTATAATACTGTTAAAGATGTCTGGCTCACCCCAGGAACGACTTACAAGAAAAACCAAATAGATTCAGGCGACTTTATAAGCCCCTGCAACAGAATTCCTTTAGGAGAAAAGGGTATAGGTCGATTTGGGGCTCATAAACTTGGTAAAGAAATCGAGCTGATTACTAAAAGAAAAGGCAATAAAGAAGTCTACCTCAAGATCGAGTGGAAGGATTTTGACAATGATGATATGCTCGACGAGGTTCCAATCGAAATGTACGAGAGAGAGCCTGAGACTTTCATAGATGGGCGAACTGGCACAAAACTGATAATAAAAGATTTTAGAAATAGGTGGACCAGAGGTAATATTAGAAGTCTGTACAGGGCAGTCAATTCTTTTAATTCACCTTTTGAGCACAATAATAAATTTCGGGTTAGATTTAGAGTAAGCAAGCCTCAATGGCTGGAAGGGCTGTTATCATTTGACGAAATTAAAGATGGTGCATTATTCTTTGCAGAGGCGAAACTAGTTGGGAATAAAATATCTGAATTAAATTATGAGTTCAAACCCTGGCCTTCACTTAAGAACTTGAAAGGTCGCTCTTACAATGTAACCGACATTGAAATGAGACAAAAGGAATATGATGAAAGAGAAAAAAAGAAAGTGTGGGAAGATATAGATTTAACTGATCATGATATAGGAGAGGTAAAAATCAAGTTGCTTATTTTTGATCTTGATACTCATATTCTCTCATTGGGAGGAATAGAGGATAAACGAGGCTTTAAAACATACCTAAAAGATAATGGGGGAGTCAGAGTGTACAGGGATGGCGTTCGGGTTTACGATTATGGTGAGCCTGGAAATGACTGGCTAAGCTTAGATTTAGAACGAGTGAATCTACCCACAGCTCGAATAAGTAACAATCTGGTAATTGGAGCGATATCACTTAATCGGCTTGAAAGTAAAGGTCTAATTGAAAAAACAAATCGTGAAGGGTTTATTGAAAATGAGTCTTTTCGTGCATTTTATAGTGCTATCAGGTTTACCTTAAGCCAGATTGTCGTACAGAGAAATATTGACAAAGAAAAAATCAGGAACCACTACAGTAAGTCTTCAAAGAAAGTTCCTGTAGTTGACAACTTAGCCATACTTAGAGAAAAGGTCAGTTCTGAACTACCCTCTAATAAAACTAAGGATGATATTCTCGGAATGATTTCAGAAATAGAACAGGACTACAAATCAATTAGTGAGGTATACATACGAAGTGCCAGTGCTGGCTTAAGTCTCAGTATTGTCATACATGAAATCGAGAAGATCATTAATGAAATGCTATATGTCATAGAGGAGAATAAGGTCGAGGATTCAAAATCTGACAGAATCAGATCACTAACTTGGCATTTGGGTAAGCTCATAGATGGATATAGCACTTTGATTCGTAAAAGAGCAAAACAGAAGGCTGATCTAAAGCAAATTATCAGCCAAGCTGTTTGGAATGTGGATTTCAGGTTAAATGCTCACAAAGTCCAGGTAATAAAAGCATGGCAGGATGAAAAACATTTCATTACAAAAGTTAAATGCACTGATAGCTTAGTAATAGGTACAATCATCAATATAATTGATAATTCAATCTGGTGGTTAAACTATGGAAAAATTCAACATAAGAAGGTCTGGATACAAATCACTGACGAACTACCCAAATATATTACTATAGTAATCGCGGATAATGGTCCCGGATTCACCCTTCCACCAGATGATGTAGTTAAACCTTTTATATCAAATAAAGATAGTGGTATAGGAATTGGGCTGCATATCGCTTATGAAATAATGAACAGTCAAGGTGGTGAATTACTTTTCCCAGATCCAAACCAGTTTACTATTCCGGATGAGTTTCAATCAGGTGCTATTGTAGCACTTGCATTTTTACTTGATAACGCCAAATAAAATGATTTTACCTTTTAATGGGTCAATAGTTGTCATTGATGATAAAGTAAAGCAAGCTCGTCCGATTCTTGACGCTTTTTCAAAAAAGGGTCTATCGACAATTTACTTTACTGGAAATGAAATAGATCTGCCCGAAGAGCCTATTCAAGGAGTTAGAATTGTAATTGCTGACTTGCAATTGTCAGAGTCTGATAATGATCCTCATACAATTGCTACCAGACTAGTCAATATACTTCAGCGGATTATCTCACCTAAAAACGGCCCTTACATATTAATAATATGGAGTTTGAAAAAGACTTTGTATGGAAGTGAGGTAAAGAAAGAAGTTAACAAAATTGAAAATAGTGTTGTGCCAATATGTACTGTTGATTTAGAAAAAGGTAAATGTATAGCTCAACAAACAGGTGATGACATCAAGCTGCAAGAATTAAGAAAGGAGGTTTTCAGAGAATTTGAAAATAGCCTTATAGAGGAAAGCGACTTAGAGCAAGTATTCGAAAGTATTAGTCGACATTGGGTACCTGAGGTAGACTCAGAGTATATAATTAAAGAAAATGCAATCTCGTTTATTGAAGAGAATGTGGAGTCTGAGCTACGAAAAGCAGGAGTCTTTCATCTTTTTATTTTATGGGAAAATCTCATCAAAAAGGCGGCGGCTGAAACCGTAAGTAGTATTTCTGAGGCTTTAGATATGGATGAGTATTGGGAGGTTAATATGCGAGATGTGTTCCGTAGAATGGGAGTTGCAAGAGTAGGGCAGAATGATGTCTCAGAAACTGATTTAATTCAGGCTTCTGTTCTTACTTTCATCGAAACTTTCAAGGACAAGCTTGAGATAAATATTAAGGAACAGGAACTACCTGAATACATCACTGTCTCAGGAGATAATCTAATCAGAATCAAAGAGGAAGACAACGAAGTTAGGATTGCGAAACAAGACCAAGTATTTGTAATCCACTTAAACGAAATACAAATAGCTACAGGAGGTAATTTTAAGACTCTTAAAAATTCAATCAATAAAATTAGTGATGATTCCTATAAAAGACTGGCAAATTTAGTATATGACAAATATATTTCTATCTCGCCAAAATTGAATACGAGTCTACATCTTGAGAGCAACCCTTCCGATGAACATATACCAGGTAATGTATATATTATTCCGATTGGAGATGACGAAACGAAAAGGAAATATGCTAAGACTTACTTTAAAAACATCCCTGATGAGTCGTTAAAAGATATTCAGTTTATTGAGTTGGAAGTTTCGCCAATATGTGACTACGCACAGAAAAAATGGAAAAAATCCAGACTGGTATCTGGCATAGTTTATCCGGAAAATCTTAAAGTTGAAGATAGAAATCACTTCTACAGAGTAGAACCAATTTTTTATTTAGATAATGGGTTAAAGAAAATTGCCTTTGATTGCCATTTGTTTAAATCTCTGGATCATGATATAGTCAAATCCAGAACAATCAAATATCGGCTTAGACGTGAATTATTATTAGATATTATTGCCCAAGTATCTGCACACGTTAATCGCCCAGGGATTTCATTTGTTAACTAATACCCGAGAAATTGATATATAAAATAGGTCAGGTTTATAAAGATATTTTAAGTGTATCGAGGGATAAAGATCAGTTTGTATCTTGGTTTTCTACAAAGGGGAGTGGTATAGGCAATTCAGGAGGAATAAGAGCTGCAAGATACGTTAATGGCTTATTGAGTGTACCCTGTTACCTAGTACTTATTACAAGAAATACGTCCCACCACCGGTATAACCCATGGGAAGATATTGTCGATTACTCATCTGGGCTGATATATTATTGGGGAGATGCAAAATTTAGTAATGACAAGAGTTATTCAGATTATAGAGGTAACAGATACTTACTAAAATCTTTTGAAAAAGTGCTCGAGAATAGACTCAGCGTAGTACCTCCAATTTTACACTTTTCAAAATTTAAACCTGGAGCTGTTAGATTTAATGGGTTATGTGCTCTGACTAAGCTAGATTTAACATGGTTTGAGGATCGGGGAAATCCCGTAAAAAACTTTAAATGTGAACTTACAATACTCGATACCGATAAGGTAGGAGTTGATTGGCTCCATGATCGAGCAAAATGTACTGATTTAAGGAAGTTAAACAAAAAAGCTCCGAAAGTTTGGAAAGAGTATATAGCCGGGAATACTAAAATACTGGATGTCTGGTCAAAAAGCATTCTGACAAAGGAGGATCAACTGCCTCCGGAGAATAGTAAAGATTCTAAATTGTTGGATGGGCTTACTGGTATTTCACCCATACATTTTGAAGCTATTGTAGTAGAGTTGCTTCGCAACCTTCCTCAAATAAATCATAAGATTTTCAGAACTCAACCCACTGCAGACGGTGGATTTGACTTCTATGGTCAGTTTTCTTTACCATACCCCATAAGTTACACAATCAAGTTTCTTGGCGAAGCAAAAAAATATGGCCGAAATACCGCAGTCCAACCCAGACATGTTTCAAGGCTTGTCGCTCGCTTGGATCGAGGGCAATTCGGTATTTTTATTACTACCTCATACTATACAAGGCAAACACAAAAAGAAGTGCTGAAAGATGGGTATCCGGTTAAGCTTTTTTCAGGAAAGGATATTGTGAACATATTAAAGGAACTTCGGCTGGCCAATAATGGCGAAATCAATCAAAAGTGGTTGGCTTCTATTTCGGAAGACTTTTAACAATTAATATTCTGGTGATTATATATCATATATCTCCTGTTAGATTGGCTTAATTATATAATTTATTGATTATCAGAAGATAAATAGGAACCCCAGCGGGTTCACATACAAAGACCTATACAGAGTTTACCTAACTGACTATATGATGTGCATTTGTTGTACACGTTATCAGGAAAAGGGCATTCTGCAGACTCTCGGGGAATTTGTTCGACTCCGGCCCTGAGTACGGAGCAGCAAAGGAGAGTAATCTTTTGAAAAACCTAAGTAGCTGATGGCACTTAACCTCCCTTTATCCAATATTCTTATCATCGCATTTATAGTTGTTTGCCTCTCTTCCTGCTGTAATGAAGCTCTTCTGGAAAAGCTGTCAATCCCAGACTACCCTATCAACCGTAGTGCGGAAGCTCAACTGCTAGCTGATCATTCTATTGAGGTGGTAGTGCATCGGGGGGCTAATCATCTAGCTCCGGAGAATACCTACGCCGCAGCGGCCAAGGCCATTGAACTTGGGGTGGATTACGTAGAAATCGATGTACATCGTAGCCGGAATGGGGTACACTACCTGATGCACGATATGACATTGGGCCGTACCACCGATGGGTGGGGCTTTATCTTTCTGCGTACTTCCGCTTACCTGGATAGACTGGATGCCGGAAGCTGGTTTAGTGAGCAGTACGCCCGTGAGCCCATTCCCCGGTTAGATGAATACCTGTGGTGGATCAAAGGAAAAGCCAAGGTATACCTGGATGTAAAAACCGGCAACCTAGAAGAAATCGTAGCCCTAATCCTGGAGCTGGGAATGGAAGAAGACGTATTCTTCTGGTTCTGGAATAACCGAAAGGCCCAACAGCTTAAGGAGCTAGCCCCCGCAATGGGCTTAAAGATCAATACCGCCACTCCTGCCGAAGTTCAGGAAGCGAAAGGGCAGTACCAGGCCACCATTATTGAGTGCGAAGTGGGGCAGGTCACTCCCGAACTGCGGCAAACCTGCCGGGAGTTGGGTATCCGCTTGATGGTCTACGCCCAGCACAATACCCAGAAGGAATACGAAGCTATCATCCGCTCCCCAGCGGATCTGGTTAACTTGGATCGCCCCGAGCTATACTTACAGGTCCTGGACAGCCTTAATCGTCTTAAAGTCACTGAATGAGGCCGATAATTTTGTTCATTAGACCTAGCTACTAGAATATTTCTGCGGGGATTCGGCCATTAATTCCGGTCTGATTATTCTGGTTTTCAAGCCCTCTGGTTTTTCAAATTATTGCTACTTTGTAGGCCGATAACAACCCCTTTTTTCTGAAACTACGACCATGAATTCTCATATAGAAATATATCAATCTTCCGACAAGCAGGTAGAGCTAAAAGTGAGTCTCGATCAGGAAACCGTCTGGCTTACCCAAGCGCAAATGGCCGAGCTATTTTCCCAAACCAAACAGAATATCAGCTTACATATTGGCAATATTTTTAAGGAAGGTGAATTGGAGCAAGATTCAGTTGTCAAGGATTCCTTGACAACTGCCGCTGATGGCAAAAAGTATAAAACCAAATTTTACAATCTGGACGTGATTATCTCGGTGGGTTACCGGGTAAAATCAAAGCGGGGCACCCAATTCCGGATCTGGGCTACCCAGCGGCTGAAGGATTATTTGGTACAGGGCTACGCTATTAACGAAAGCCGTCTGGCCAAAAAGCAGCAGGAAGTACAGCACCTGAAAACTGGTATCCGCATCCTCGGACGAGCAGTAGCGGATCAGGCCGAGCAGGTAGAACTAGACTGGCTGCAGCACTTTGCACAGGGGCTACAACTACTGGACGCCTACGACAACGAGCAACTCGACAAA
>CAKZYJ010000183.1 GCA_937884755.1 uncultured Flammeovirgaceae bacterium | reverse complement strand
GAGGTAAAAGCTCGCAAAGGACAGGTAATAGCCGTAGTGACAGAAGGAGATACGCTCATTGCGGATATGGCTGACCACGTACTGGAAATTCCCCATACCAATCAGTTATTAACCCCGTTGGTTTCAGTAATTCCTTTACAACTTCTCTCCTACCACATCGCCGTCATGCGCGGATGTAATGTAGATCAGCCCCGTAATTTAGCAAAGTCGGTAACGGTAGAATAGTATTTTGTTTTAAGTTGAAATGTTACAAGTTACAGGTTTTGAACTCGATAGATGACAGCAAAGAAACCTGCAACTTGTAACCTTTAACATTTTATTATTAAGCACTCACACTAACTGGTACGACGACCTTGGTATCCTCCCAAGCCATGATCATCTCGGTACCAGCCTCGTTGAACATAATCGTGAAGGGCTCGTAGGATTCTTCCGTTTCCGAGGTCGGAGCATCAACTCGCAGTACATCCTGGTCTTCTTTGTAATTGTAGTGCCCCCATTCGCCTAGAGCTTCGTTGAAAATAACGGTCCATTTATCCTCCTCAGGAATGGCAAACATAGAATACGTACCCGCTTCCAATTTCTTCCCTGCTATTATCAAGTCTTCAGTAAGGGTAATTTCAGTGGCTTCGTTGGCTCCTAATCGCCAAACCTCTCCGTAAGGAACCAGGCCGCCAAAGACTTTTCGATCACGCTTGTGAGGACGAGAGTATACCACTTTTACGTAGGCATCTCCCTGCTTCATGGCTGCCACGCTCATTGGGCTGGGCTTAGGCTTCAGTTCTTTTTGAGCGAAGCTGGTTTGAACCAGTAAGAAGCATAGCGCTATGGTGAATAATGTGTAAAAAATGTTTCGTTTCATTGGTTATATAGATTAAGTGATCCCGCTAATGTAAGGAGAATTAAGAAAAATTTCGGCAAACACAGCCTCTAGAATACATAATAATAGTGCCTCCCCGACAGTATTCTGGTTCGTAAAGGTGCATTTTCTCACTGGTTCATTTTAAGGTATTCCTCCAGCGATATAACCTTGTTCGCCTCGTAGAGCTTGACTACTTTCTTCGGGTCATTTCTATCGTAATTGGAATCAGCCCAAGTCATAAACCAGGCCCAGTAGGGTTGTTCATCTAATATCTGAGCCGTTGGCACTTCACCTACCTCTCCTAATGCAATAGGCTTTCCTTCACCCAAATCCAACAAGTCATCGTGAAAACGCTGTTTGTAGTCGTTCTTATAAATGTCAGCCGCTAAGATATCTACCTTATCAGTACCCGGATAGTAGTGGTGGTAGTCATCAGCGTAATTAGGAGCATTCGGGTTCCAGACCCAGAGCAGGTTATTCAGTTGGTGGTAGTTGGTTAGTCGGTCATACAGCATACTCCAGAGTTTTTTATAACCGTTTTCAACCCGTTTTTTGCCACTCCAAAACCATTTACCATTCATTTCGTGGTAAGGGCGCCAAAGGATCGGAATATTAGCTAGCTCTAGCTGTTTTAAATAACCAGCAACTTCATCTACTTGGTTTGCCCAATTCTTATGGATAGTTGTACCCGGAGTGATCAGCTCCTGCCACTCATCATTACTAAGCTCATTCTGCACACTTCCCTTCCAGGTACAAGGTTCTTCGTCAATTGGTCGGCAGACGTGCCACATCAGGGTTACGATTGCTCCTTTAGCATAATTCTTCTTGACTTCTTCAACTAGCTTCTGACGATAATGAACTCCGTCTTTGTCGTTGGTAGAATCGGAAAAGCCAAAATCACTACCCCATATCACCGGATAATGCCCGGTAAGTTCCTGGGTTTCTTCGCTGTGTCGAGACTGGTGACCAATGTAATTATGCTGACCCGAAAGAATATTCTGACCAGCATTATCGTAAATAGTCCGAAGCAATTGTTTTGCGGCTTCGGAAGCATTGGGGTTTATCGGCTCTTGGTAGATCAGCTTGGTGGGTTGGTTCTGAGCTCGGCTATCGTGATCTGAAACCAAAAAAAATACTGATAGCAATAGAATCATCGGTGGGTAATTGGCCATACAAATGCAGTTTTGGCCATTAATTTACACCATATTGACTTCCGGCTGAATAAGAATACCAAATTTTTCCTGTACCGACTGTTGAATATCGTAGGCCAGTTTTTTTACGGCCTAAAAGGTAGCCGCGCCGTGATTAACCAGTACCAGTGACTGACGATCATGGACACCTACTTCCCCGAAACGTTTTCCCTTCCAACCCGCTTGCTCAATTAACCAACCGGCGGGTACTTTAACCTCAGTTTCAGAAACCGGATACCCTGGAACGTTCCGGTACTCCTGTTTCAGTGCTTCGAATTTTGATGCGGGAACTACCGGATTTTTGAAGAAGCTACCGGCGTTGCCGATCTCAGCCGGGTCAGGCAATTTACTTTGGCGAATGTGAATAACCGCATCGCTTACATCGCGAATACTGGCCGAGTTTAGATTATCCTTACCCAACCTTTCAACAAGTACTTCCTTGATGGCTCCATAGGAGGTGTTTAGCAGGGGCTGCTTATTTAGCCTAAAAACTACCGAGGTGATTATGAATTGTCCTTTGTAAATATTCTTGAACACACATACCCTGTAACCGAAATAACAGTAATCGCTGGAGAACCTTCGCACGATCCAGATACTAATCTCCACTGCCTCCAATGACTCAAAAACATCTTTGATCTCTACTCCATAGGCTCCAATATTTTGCATAGGAGCCGCGCCCACCGTACCGGGAATCAGCGATAAATTCTCGATGCCTCCCCAAACCCGTTCAATACAGTATATCACCAGTTGATGCCAATTTTCCCCGGCACCCACTTTGATCCACACTTCTTGGTGGTTTTCCTCTACTACCTCAATTCCACCAATGCCAATCTTTATCACCAGCCCATTAAAGTGAGAGGTAAACAATAGGTTGCTACCTCCTCCTAAAATCAGCTTGGGTGTTCGCTGCCACTGCTCATCGCCCAATAATTCCTGTAATTCTGCTACCGAACTTACTTCCGCAAAGTATTGGGCAGTTGAATTTATACCAAATGTATTATATGCTTTTAGTGAAACTCTCGACGCTACTTTCATCAAAATTCGTTTCTTTGGCTACTACAAAAACTTTACCTTTTTACATCAAATGTGTTAAAGTGTTCGTGTATTTAGGTATTCAAGTAACAGGAAACACACGTACTTGAACATATAAACACCCTTTCGCAATAGTGTAACTCCATAGCCCTTTAGAAAATGGAAACATTTGAGGAATATCTGGAAAAGAAAAAAATTGACTCGAGCGCCTTTCAGCAGGCTGAAGAAGAATTATGGTTAGAATGGCAAGGGCTATTCGAGCAAATCCACCCCGATAGCTTTACCTCCCAAAAGCTGTTTCTCATCAACCCCATTCGTCGGAAGTACCCATTAGTAAAGACGACGAAAAAAGAGACTACGAAGGATTAGCAGTTTCGGCATTAACGCTCTCATCAACTCCCACGGGTGGCTCTTTCTTTTCTTTTTTCTCCAGCTTCTTTTCTTTCTTCTGGATAATGGCTTCTTCTTCAGCTCTCGCCTGATTTATGATAAAATCTTCCTGCTCCCGTTCTTCGGTCAAATACTGATTAATGCGCTGCCGTAGTTCTTTGGCCGACAGGTTACGATAAATCTCGCCGTCTAGCACCACTGACATCTGGCCGGTTTCTTCTGATACAACCAGTACTAGCGTATCGGTAATCTCCGTCATACCAATGGCGGCCCGATGGCGAAGCCCCAATTCAGCCGGTAAATTTTCTTGCTTCGTTACAGGGAGAATACTGCGATCGGCTTAGTTACGCCCTTAGTACAAAATAACCTCTCCGTCGTTCATATGGCTGTACTTATTAAAGATTGATAATAATAGACGTTTAGAAACGGTAGAATCTATCTCATCTCCTGATTCAGCGTAGAACTTCAGGGGTGAATTCTTAGAAAACACAATCAGTGCTCCAGTATTAGAACCACTCAGGCTTTTAGCTGCATCAATAATCGGAGTGAGGTTCAATCTTTCTTGTTCTTCTTTTTTCCGCCAGAAGGGTTTAAATAGATTATCGCGATTAATAGCAGTAGTTTTACCCACCAGCAATAAAAACTTTCGTATTTCCTGCTGAAAAAGGATGATCATTGCCAGCACTCCAACGCCCATAAATTGCCCTAAAATAGCAGTTAGCAATTCCATCTGGGCAGCTCTCACTACTAGGTAAAATAGGTAAAGGGTAAGAAAACCGAAGAAGATACTAAGGGCCACACTGCCTCGCATCAGCTTATACACCTGATACAGCAATACACTCACCAGTAGTATATCGATGATATCGTTCCAGTTAACTTCTAAAAACCCTATGTAAAAAAGATAAGTCAATGTTACTTCCGATAAATTAATTGTCTGCTTCTAAAATATACTGCGTTAATTGAATTGCTTCCACCGCCTCTTTCACGTCATGTACCCTTAGTAGTGACGCTCCCTGTAGCAACGCCGCTGTGTTCAGTACTGAAGTTCCATTTAAAGCTCCTTCGGCGCTAACGTTCAGACGACGATAAATCATTGATTTACGGGAAAGTCCAGCTAATAATGGCAATCCCAGTGCCTGAAACGCACTAAAGTTTCGGAGCAGTATGTAGTTCTGATCAATGGTCTTGGCAAACCCAAAACCCAGATCGAGTATAATATCTATTACTCCCCGAGACCTAAGTTCAGCAACCTTACGTTGAAAGCAATCTAAAATGTCAACAACAATATTGTCGTAATCGGTCAGTTCTTTCATATTTTGGGGTGTGCCCCGCATGTGCATCAGCACGTAGGGCACCTGATATTGGGCCACCACGTCGAACATGCAGTTATCCAGCTCCCCTCCCGAAATGTCATTGATCATTCGGGCTCCGGCCTGTAGTGCTTCTTCCGCTACCTCCGCCCGGAAAGTGTCGACCGACAGATTTGCTTCCGGAAAATGTTTTGCTACCAGCAAAATTGTAGCAATTACCCTTAACTTTTCTTCTTCTACGGTAATATTGACGGCTCCCGGCCTAGAAGAATAACCGCCAATATCTACAATCGTTGCCCCTTCAAGCAACATTTTTTCTACCTGGCTCAAAATTTTATGATCACTCCCAGTATGCTTACCACCGTCGTAGAAGGAGTCAGGGGTCACATTGAGAATGCCCATCACGTGGGGCCGGCTCAGGTCAATTAACTTTCCCCCCAGATTGAGTGTAATTTTCTTAAAAAAGGCGTTACTTTCTGCTATCAATTCAATTTCCGTACCCAAGTAAGAATAAATAGAAAAAAATCTTGAGAGATCAAACTTACCGCGAATATAATCAAGTAATTAGCCGATGTAAAGAGGTTTTTTTGAAGAAAACACAGGATTACGGAACTGCCTGGCGAATTCTACGGCTACCATCGCTTACTGACCAGATTTTTATCAAAGCCCAGCGGATTCGCTCTATACAGGAAAAGGGTACCCAGCAGGTGGAAGATCCTGTATCGGATGAGTTTGTAGGAATCATTAACTACTGCATAATTGCCCTAATGCAGATTGAACTTACTGATAATCCGGCTATGGATATGTCGGTTGAGGAACTTGAACCGTTGTATGATCGTATTGCCAATGAAATACTGGAATTATTAAAAAGTAAGAACCACGATTACGATGAAGCCTGGCGCGAGATGCGGGTGAGTTCTATCACCGATATTATCTTGATGAAGATTTTCCGAACCAAGCAGATCGAGGACAATCAGGGTAAGACGCTAATCTCCGAAGGAGTAGAAGCTAACTATCGTGATATGGTTAATTATTCGGTCTTTTGTCTCATCAAGCTTTCAGTCCACAGTCCATAGTCCACAGACTGCTGTACTGATTAGTTGATAAAAATTAGAAAAGCTGTGGGCTATCGACTAAATGCTATCAAAGTGGTAAAACAGATTGCTAGAATTTTGGTGGGCGGATTGTTTATTTTTTCCGGCTTGGTAAAACTGAACGATCCAGTAGGTACCGCCATTAAACTTGAAGAGTACTTTGAGGTATTCGCCGTAGATTTTGCTCCCTTCTTCGGTGCTTTTGTGCCACTGGCCTTGGGGCTGTCGGTCTTTCTGAGTGTGCTAGAAGTTGCTTTGGGCATTGCCGTGCTCATTAATTATCGCATGCGGATTACCACCTGGGTACTGCTGGGACTTATCGTCTTCTTTACCTTTCTTACCTTTTACTCCGCCTACTTTAACAAAGTAACTGACTGCGGCTGCTTCGGCGATTTTATTAAGCTCACTCCTTGGGAATCCTTCACCAAAGATATTATTCTGTTGGTGCTCATTGTGATACTGTTTGTCAACCGCCGTCGGTTCAATGAGGTATTACCTGTGAATGCCAGCCATCTGACGGTAGCCGCTTCCGTAGTGCTCTGCACTATTTTAGGGATTTACGCCATTCAACACCTTCCCTACTTTGATTTCCGGGCTTATTACGAAGGAGCAAATATTCCAGCCTTGATGCAGCCTTCGGAACAACTGCGGTATAAGTATATTATGGAAAAAGATGGGGAAACCGAAGAGTTTACCGAGTATCCTACCGAAGGAGGTTACCAGTTTAAAGAAATGGTACTGCTCAATCCCGAGGCCCAACCTAAAATTACTGATTACAGCGTGTGGAATGACGAAGGAGACTTCACCCAAGGTACTTTTGAGGGCACTAAGTTGGTGATGGTGATGTACGACGTAAACAAAGCCAACCAGTTGGCAGTAACCCAGTTTCAAGAGTTAGTATCAACGCTGCCTTCGGGAGTAAAACCCATTGTTCTCACTGCCTCTGGACCAGAAGTTTACGATCAGTTCCTGGCTGATCACCCCGATTTTACGGTCCCCCATTACTATGCCGATGCTACGGTACTTAAAACTATTATTCGCGCTAACCCCGGCATTGTGGTATTAAAAGACGGAACAGTTCAGGGTAAGTGGCATTATAACGACATACCTTCCCAAGAAGAATTGCAAGAAGCTTTGGAAGGCGAGCTAGCTAGTTCTTAATGCAATGAAAGTATTTCTGGTAGGTTTGCCCGGATCAGGAAAGAGCACATTGGGCAGGCAATTAGCCGCCAAGCTATCAATACAGTTTGTTGACTTGGATGAAGTAATTGAGGCAGAAGTGAAACAACCTATTCGTGAAATATTTGCGCAGCAAGGTGAGGATTACTTTCGTGACCTAGAGCGTAAGTCACTACACAACGTTCTCTCTAGAGAATCTGATTTTGTGTTAGCCACTGGTGGTGGGGCACCTTGCTTCTTTGATAATATGAGCCAGATGAACCAAGCAGGGATCACTGTTTTTATAGATACTCCGATAACCGTCATTGCCGAACGAATGAAAAAAGAAGGCGTAGTTGTGCGTCCGCTCTTGCACGAGTTAGATAACGAGAATTTCGCTGAAGCCTTCTACCAAAAATTTGCTCATCGTATCCCTCATTACCAGCAGGCTCACATTTCGGTTACGCCTTCAGATAATCTGGATCAACTAATAGATCAGTTAAAACTTAAAGCCCAGCGTAAGTAGCGCCTGCGTACGGCTAATGCTTTGTGGGATGAACGGGCCGTTCAGGTAAGGGGCAAAATCCGTTTCGAACTGGGTATTACTCACCGATAAATCAGCGAAGAAGGAGGAAGTATCGTACCCAATACCCCCAGAAATGACGGAGCGATCTCGGTTAAGATTATCGCTGCCAAACTGGGTAGGGTCGGGATAAAAGGCATAACCGGCCCGGAACCGCACTTGCTTTAAGCGAAACTCACCCCCTACCCGAGCATTGATAACCGAGGTAAAGATAGCATCCACATTCTCGTTAATCTCCTGAGAAAAACCATCATTGGTTGAGAAACGGTTCTTAGGGTAGTTTACATATTCAGCGTCCAGCGAGATAAACCCTGATTTCTCAAAGAAGTAAGATAGCCCCAGACCAGTTCGAGATGGAGTAGACAGTGTATATTCACTCAGGAAGCTGTTACCCAGTACCGGATCATCAATGAAAATATTAAGAGGATCTTCTTGATCATCGTCTTCACGAATACCCCGAACATCCGAAGCCAAATTGAAAAACTCTTCGCTTCGTAGATTATAGAAGGTAGGAGTTTGGTAAGATAGACCAACGGTCAGTTCGTTGATAGGACGGTAGATTATTCCAAAATTACCGTTAATTCCCGTTCCACTAATTTCTAGGAACTCATCCAGTATATTAAGATTCACGAAGTCGATAGAAACATTGCCTCCTTCCACCGGAAAGAAAAACCCACCGCTATTAATAAAATCAATGTATTCCTGAGTGTATACCACCTCTTCCCGGTAAAAAGTCTCCTGTTGATAATTAAAGCCTCGGATACCCAAGCTTACCCCTAAATACAACTTATCCTTGTAATTACCTCCGTAAGCTATATTCCATTGCGATAGCCGCCCCGAAGTAGTAACTTCTCCATTCTGAATAGAAGTAGCATCAGCCGGTATGGAAGCCACGTAGTTCTCATTACTAGCATCCGGATTGATCAGAAAGTTAAAATAAGCTGCCTCCGGATAGCCGATAAATAAGTCGTTATCAATATTATCTTGTAGTTCATTCACGGAAATACCTGCCGACTGACGGACAAATTCATCCAGTACAGATCCTTCACTGTTAGCAGGGTTGAATCGCCAATCCACATTAAAGCTACGGATTTGATTATAGGTAATGGCAAACGATCCTCCTCGCCAGTCGGAAGGAATTAATTCATCTTTTGAATTATTAATGACTAGGCCAAAGTTGGCAATATTGAGCCTGGTATTAGAAACGTCAGTAGAGACATTCTCATAATTCGTGGTAATATTGTTGATATCCAGGTTCGGCGTAATGGCAACGGATGAGCGATTGAAAAAACCAATGCCCGCCGGATTCAGTGCAGCCGCGCTTACATCTCCGCCCAAGGCAAAACCAGCACCGCCAATGGCTTGAAAGCGAGCGGTTCCTACTGGTGAAAACTGTCCGAACAGCAGTGCATCTTCGGCTATCTGAGAAAAAGCAGGGCTTGAAACAATCAGGAGGAATGCGACCAGTAGTGATCTATAAGCAACTAAATACATATATATAGGATAGGTTAAAAAAAAGAGTGTAGTGAGAAAACGCTCTCACTACACTCTTAGTACTAAAATCAAGCCAAGCTTGTTTGAATATTATCTTCCGCCTCTTCTTCCACGAGAAGAACCTCCGCCGCTAGAACGACCATAGCTGCTTCCACCGCCACGCGAACCGGATGAATAGCTTCCACTACTACGGCTGCGGCTAGGAGAACTATAGCTGTTGCTACCGCGACTGCGGGTAGATCCGTAACTGCTGCTACCGCTTCCGTAAGATCGTGAACGATTACTATTGCCGTAAGAACGGCTGTAATTGGAATTACTTCCACTATTGTAACGTCTAGCTTGACTACTAGGAGCCGTGCTTCGGGTACGAGGCGAATAAGTAGAATTTGCATTGCTCCTAGGTCGCTGTACTCGGGCTGGGGTGTAACTTCGGCTGTTACGAGTAGCCGTTGACTGCGTCGGGCTAGCCGAACGGTAGCGAGTGGCAGCAGACGTATTTCCTGATGCAGTTCGAGATCGTCCCCTTCCGTAAAGTGGGTTCTTTGAATCGGTGGCATAAGCATCCCGACTTGCAGTATAGTTAGCTCGGCTACGAGTTGATGCGTATTGTGTGTCGGTAGCCCTTCTACGATCTACCGAGCGTGAGGCTCGACGGCTGCCGTTCACAATAGTACGATTATCTACGATCACATTGTTGCGGAAAGCTACCACACCTGGAGGGCAGAAGCCGAAGCGGTTATAGGGATTACCAAAAGCAAGGCCATCGTAGAAACCGGCGGTGTATCCTCCACCCCAGCCCCAAGGTCGGCCCCAACCGAAACCAGGTCGGCCCCAGCCAAATCCAGGTCCGCCCCATCCCCAAGCGTTGCCAAACCCAAAACCAAAGCTGATGTTAAATCCGGGGCGCATTCCCCAACCGAAGCCAGGCCCAGGCCCCCAGAAAGGGTCAAAGAATGGATCGTAGAACGCCATACTTCCCCAGTAGGGATTGCCAAAACCACGACCCCAGTAAGGGTTATAGAATGGATCATTCCACATACGGGCACCGGCAAAAGCAGGATTACCGAAAGTGGCGTACGAAGGACGAGCTCCGTTAAATTGATTTCCGTTAAATTGATTATTGTTAAACTGACGATCCTCTTCGGCTACGTAGTATTCAGCCTGGGATTCTTCAGCTTCCCGATCGCTGGTGTAACGTTCTACATCAACCGCATCGGGATTAAAATTTTTCGATGCAACCTCTTCCTTGTAGACGTAAGAACCGTTTCGGTCATAGGATGCACTATTTCGCTCATTCAGCTTTACCACTTCTACCGAATTCCGGTCGGCCGCGGTAAAGTACAAATCGTCAATTTCGGTCTGCTGGGCGTACAGATTCGGGGCATGAGCCACAAACAGCACCGCTCCGCTGAGTCCGAGAGTTAATGTCGCAAGTAAGTTTTTCATAAATATCCTCCTTCAATTTCTGGTAGTGTGTTTAATTTTATACGGCAAAACCACCGATAAAGATTTCTTATCAATATCTTTACACGTAATAAATTAACCAAATCTAGCTAAAAAATAGCAATTATTATACCAATAAAACAAATATATGGGTAAAGGAATTCCCACCCGAGAAGAGGATTACTCTGGGTGGTATAACGAATTAGTGAAAAAAGCCGATTTGGCCGAAACCTCGGCAGTGCGTGGCTGTATGGTAATAAAACCCTACGGATTTTCCATTTGGGAACGAATGCAGGCAGAACTGGATCGGATGTTTAAAGAAACCGGTCATACCAACGCCTACTTCCCAGTGTTTATCCCCAAATCATACATGAGTAAGGAAGCTCAGCACGTAGATGGATTTGCCAAGGAGTGCGCAGTAGTGACCCACCACCGCCTAAAAAATGCTGAAGATGGCAGCGGAGTAGTTGTCGACCCGGAAGCTAAGTTGGAAGAGGAATTAATCGTTCGCCCTACCTCCGAAACGGTTATTTGGAATTCTTACCGGAACTGGATACAGTCGTACCGTGATCTACCCCTGTTAATTAACCAGTGGGCTAATGTGGTGCGCTGGGAGCTGCGTACTCGGCTGTTTTTACGCACCGCCGAATTTCTCTGGCAGGAAGGACATACCGCTCATGCCACCGAGCAGGAAGCCATTGACGAAACCGAGCAGATGCTGGAAGTGTACGCCACCTTCGTGGAGCAGTTTATGGCCGTTCCGGTAATCCGCGGGCTAAAAACTCCCAGTGAGCGCTTTGCGGGAGCCGTAGAAACTTACTGTATTGAAGCTTTGATGCAAGATGGTAAAGCACTTCAATCCGGTACTTCCCACTTTTTGGGACAGAATTTTGCCCGAGCTTTTGATGTGAAATTCGCCACTAGGGACGGCGGTTTAGAGCACGTATGGGGAACCTCCTGGGGAGTAAGTACCCGCCTGATGGGGGCATTAATTATGGCCCATAGTGATGACAATGGCCTGATCATCCCTCCCAGGCTAGCCCCTACGCAGGTGGTAATCATACCGATTTTTAGAAACGAAGAGCAACACAGTGCCATTTCAGAAAAGGTAATGGAGGTCAAAATTTCTTTAGAACGGTTAGGTGTTTCGGTGAAATATGATGATCGTGATACCCACAAACCTGGGTGGAAGTTTGCCGAATATGAACTGAAAGGTGTGCCAGTTCGCCTAGCTATGGGACCCCGTGACTTGGAAAACAATACGGTGGAAGTAGCCCGTAGAGATACATTAGAAAAGCAATCGATGGAGCTTGATGAAACTTTTCCTCAGAAAATAGCTGGCTTGCTAGACCAGATGCAGACTGACATCTATAACAAAGCGCTGGAATTTCAGCAGGACAACACCCACAAGATTGACGATTACGAAGAGTTTAAACGGGTGCTTGATGAGGAGGGTGGTTTCGTTTACGCCCATTGGGACGGCACTGACGAAACGGAAGCCAAAATAAAGGAGGAAACCAAGGCCACTATCCGCTGCATTCCCCTCAATGCTGAAGCTGAGGAGGGTAAGTGTATCTACTCCGGAAAACCCTCCCAGCAGCGAGTACTATTTGCGAAAGCATATTAACTCTAGTTTTTTGGTAACTGAGGGACGCTTTTCGTGACTCTCAGTTACATCAACTTCAACACCTTGATTTTGCTCTAAACTGAGAAGCGTTAACGGTATTCACTGGAATTCCAAACACTTTAACACCCTAACACCGCGATTTCTATGGTTCATGCAAGTGCTGGTGCATAGTTTTTTTCATAT
>CAKZYJ010000182.1 GCA_937884755.1 uncultured Flammeovirgaceae bacterium | reverse complement strand
CAGTAACTACCTTCTTAAAATATTACTATCTTACAAACCTAAAGGCGGCGGCCGCTCTGATCAACTCCCGAACTCTCTTAGCTATCATGCCGTGTAAGACAGGTTTTTTATACTTGGTTATCCATACAAAATGTATTTTTAGATCATAGCGAGTATGTGAGCCTTTTCGGTAATTTGACATCTCGCAAAGATAGTAATACTCAAAGTACTAGTACTGAAGTTACCGCCTGAAGGCGTGGAATTTCACCCATCCCAATAACTAGAGATTAAATCTTTTTTGAACAATGCTTCTAATAAAAGTATTTTAACTGTCTCACAATAAATAAAATATAGTTCAGAGTCTAAGGAGAAAGAAAAATCAATTTGAGTATACAGAAACCAGAATGTACTCTGTCTCTGAAATTTTATCCTCTGTCAGGTAGTTATCTATTATTTGAAATATATTTGAAGCTTTAGCAGCATGATAAGGCTTACCTAAGAAAATCAGATATACTTTTTTAGGGTTATTTTTTAAATAAATCAGAAGATTAAAATAAAATTTGTTAAATAACGCTTCTGAAAACGGCTCCCAAAAATAATATATTAATCCTTTGCTATTAGGTGGTTCAAAATTTAATATATCTATACACAAGGAGGTTAAATTATGACATTTTTGAGTTCTTGAATTATACACTTCAATATTCTTTTCAGCAATATTGTGTAAGTGCTTACTAATTTCAACTCCCACAATCTTTTCAAAAGGATACTCTGAAGCGATTAATAAGTTCCTACCCATACCAGATCCTACGTCTATAAAAATATAGTCTTTATAGTCAACACCGAGTTTTGGTAACCTATTTAATACACTTTGGATAGAATGAACTGGACTTGGAAGATATCTAGCACAATTAACCCATCGATATACATCTACTTCATCTTCAAGCTCGAATTGTTCAATAGCTGCTTCCGTCTGGGTTCCATACTCTTTATCAAAGTTATTTAGGCGTTCTCTTTCCCTATGAACTCTATCAAAAATATCATTGCTTCTATTGGCAAGCCATTCTATCTGCGAAATAACATCATTAATATTAGCCTTTTCATCCACTAAATAATATTCAACGAGTTTTCGTAAATTCTTTACAACCTTAGTATCATATGGTTTGAAGGATTCATCAAATAGTACATTAATTATGTCATACTCATTCTCTGCTTGATTTTTTATATAATCCTCCTTCATTTTATAATTAGCCACCAACTGCCCCGTCTCATTTTTATACTTTTCTATCGTTGAAATTGGCTTGTCCTCAATTGCAAATTCAGAATTTAAAAAAGTTATAATATCTTTAGAGTCATCATCTGTGGATAATCGATTTCCTAAAAAGTATTTTGCTATTTCTAATTGATCATCGCACGGATACTGTTGAACAAAGGAATAAAATCCTTTAACCTCAGACTTATGGATGAAATTCCATGTTACCGAAATGCTGTCTGTAATGGAAGTGACATCGTGAAACCATCCTGCAGGAAATAAAATTATCTCTTCAGGGTTAAGTACTAATTTATAATTTGGTTTAGCTTTGTTGTAATCAGGGAATTTTGATAAGTCTGGACTTTTTACATTAACGAATCCATGTTCATTCATAACATAAGGTGTCTGTTCTGGGGAAAACAGGAAAATTTGTTTCTTTCCGTACAATTGGCACAAGATAGCATTGCTATTAAATGGATCTCTATGTAGTCGTGTCCTAGCTCCTTTGCCTGAAATAAATAATCCTTTGTAAGGAAAGCTTTCTTTAGTAACATTTATCTTTTCATTACCCTGTTTAAAAGGTATCAACATTGAATTGTCAGGAAGAAAATATGGTTGATTCCAGGAATCTTCTAATTGGCTGAATACATCATCCGACCACAAGAAGTCTACATTTTTCAGTTTAGTATACCACCGTATGTATTCTTTGCAGTCGCCATCAGGGTTATTAAAATTTTTATCAAGATAGTCGCCGAGAGTACCTAAATTCTGAAGGTCAAAAAGATCATTGTATATTTGTGTAGGTATCACCCCAAAATTCTTCTTTAAAGACTCCGGCTGAAACCTTGACATATTCCATTTGGTCATCGCATCAGTTACGACAACCGGCTTGTTCTTTAGCAGGTACTCATTAAGAAAGGTTTCTTTAGTAAGGTTTTCAACTCTATCAATCATCATGTAACATTTAAAGTGGTTATAAACATAAAAGCATGTTTGAAGGTATGTAAGGATATTCACACAAGGTGAACTTGCTAATCTGAAGATGAAAGCACTATTGAGCAACTTTGCCAAAACGGCGGCACGACATGATCCAGAACATAAAGCCTATTACCAAAGAAATCTTAACGAAGGAAAGGCTAAAATTTCTGTCCTAAATGCCATTAGAGCCAAACTCATCAACCGAGTATTTGCTGTCGTAAATCGAGAAACTGAACATATGGAGATAAGAAAATACGACTTAGCAGCTTAAGTGAACTAATATTTTTCTTTGTTGATATCCCTCACTCGAATTGGGGATGTTGATAAAGAAAAATATGACCTATTCGGAATAGTTTCATAATCTTGGAAAAATACTAGCCCTATGAGTTGTTTTGATCTTAGGATTCCAGCGATTATAGGCAGTTAATAGAGAAACATGGAAAGCAAATTTCCAGCCTAGCGAGCGGCTACTATTAGTTATAGAGCACTGACCAATATATTAGCTTATTTGGTCGAGTACGAACGAGAGCAGCAATGTTGCTCCTCACTGCTTTGGTATTACAATAGATAGCCAAAGTATCAGAAAATCGCTGCTGTCTTCATAGCTCATGACTTGGCGTAAAGCCTAATTATTTTCCTCTATGCCTCACGCTTACCTATAATCTTCGGTTCAAAACTGCTGCTCTGGTCACATTGAGGCTTAATATCTACTGGATCGCTTGTCTTAAGCCGCTTCTTGAAACTATCGTTACGGAGATTATTGGGTATTATACCCTCTCTAAGTAATGATCTAACTCCTCTTACAGAACTTCCTCTAAAAAGCGTTTCAAAAGTGTGGTCGTACACCTGCTGGTAGTGCTTTCAAAATAAGAAAGATCTTTTCGTTAAGATGCCAAGCTCATAGTTTCCTAAGAAGTACTTGAGAGCTAAGTAGTGGTTTTTCCATTTTTTAGAGAAGGATAGTGTTTTTCTAACCAAACAACTACATCACTGGCCAATCGTATTGTTGATTCTCTCAATTTTAGTGATCTGCCATTTTCCTTCTTGCTACAACACAATACCTTAGAAAGAAAAGTCATCGGTAAAGACCAAAACGTTGCCCAGCAGTTTGCTCGGAATGCTTAACAACAGACCTAAAGCCCCCTGCTTACTACGACTGACGATATGATACTCCACCACGAAGTGCATGTGCCACTCTATAAATAACCTATACCCATCTAGACAATCTTTAGCCTCTACAGAGCTCCGCTGTCAGCTTCCAAGCAGCGACTTCATGCGTTTGCTGATACAAGTCAGATTTTACCTTAAACTCTACTGATACCGCGCAGAGAAAGCCACTCGGGTAGCAAAAGAGTAAGTATATCTTCTGTGAAACTCTCAAGAGGGCTATCTACTGTTCCACAACCTGAACTGTCTCTTTTACAATAGTTTACATTTATGATTCTGCTTGCCATAGTAAAAAGCCTAAAAACCACCTAATATTTCATTCTTAAGTCTTTCAATTTCATCATTTATATCTTCATTCACATTTTTACTCTTAGAAGATACTAAATCCAAAGGATCGTTAGCCTTATCATTAATGTATTTAGCTAAATTCCTTATTGTTTTCAATACATATAGATCCTTCACCTGCAATTTGATATTAAATGCAACGTTGATATCGTTAATTAAGCCTAAGGACTTTATGGAGTCTCCGCCTACTGTATAAAAATTATCATTTACGCCCAACACATTTAACTTCAAATGATTTTGCCAAATCTCATAAAACTTTTCTTCTACACCATTTTACGGAAGGTTCTTAGGCTGGCTGATACTCAACTCCAACAGTGCATCCTTATCAATTTTGCCACTAGACACAGTAGGTATTCGGTCTATCTTTACTAGATAGCTTGGCAGCATATACCCTGGGATATATGCCTCAAGATGACTTAGTACCTGCTCATCGGATATTTCTTGTTTAGGAAGATAAAAAAGCATAATACTCATAACACCATCCTCAAGCTGATGGCACATAACTACCGCCTCCGTTATTTCTGGCAGGTCTTTTACTCTATTTTCTATCTCTTCAGGTTCTATCCTGTAACCGTTGATTTTTAGTTGTGAGTCCTTTCTGCCTATATACATTAGTTTACCATCAGGAAGTTTTCTAGCCAAATCCCCAGTTTGGTAGTATCTCGTTAAGCGTTTCTCGGGAAACTTATGAAACTTCTGTATCGTAAGACTTTCATTATTCAAATAACCTAATGTCACCGGAATACCTCCGACAAATATTTCTCCTATTGCACCATCAGGAACTGCATAGCCAGCATCGTTGAGAAGTAACACTTGAGTATTACAAATAGGTTTACCAATAGGAACAGCATTGAACTTATTGTCTTGTTCTTCATATTTATGAAATACACAACCAATTGTGGCTTCTGTAGGTCCGTATTCGTTGAATATTGTCATTTTTGGGAAATATGTTTTAAAATCCTTAACAACACTAGTAATTAAAGCTTCACCTCCTACTACGACTGTATGTAGCTTGCTACTATCCAATTTGAGAGTGTTTGTCTTAATAATCTCAATGATCAACTTTAGATGAGAAGGAGTAATCTTAAATACGCCAATTGAATTGTCCTCAAGTATTGACTTGAAAAGCTGAGAGGTATCATCAAAGTTAAATACTACCACTGCACTACCAGATGCAAGAGGAACTAACAATGAAGTTATGTTTAAGTCAAAAGAAAGAGGGCCAAATAAAGGAAAAGTAGCATCTCTCTTTCCAGATGAAGAGTATGTCTTATTCGCCCATACAGTATAATTTGATAATGACTCTTGGGAAACTTTGACGCCTTTAGGTAAGCCACTGGTACCGGAAGTGTATATTATGTATGCTATACTATCAAATGATACACTAACGCTCTCTTTTATGGGAGCGAACTTATCATAAATTGATCTCTGGCAAATATTTAAAATCTCACATTGATCATTAAAACTATCTGTTAGTAAGCTGTTATTGGTTAAAGCAAGATGAGGTGTAGCGTCCTTCAGAATATATTCGATCCGCTTTCTTGGAAGCGCTGGATCAATAGGTAGAATTGTCATTCCTGCCTTTAATCCTGCTAGAAATCCAACGACTATCTCGACGCAATTTTCCATAAACAGTGCTAGGGTAGCATGAGCAGATATGACTTCCTGCTTTAAATAATTTGCGAGCCTTCCCGACAAATCATCAAGTTGCTCATAAGTAATATGCTTATGCGACTCTCTAACTGCTATCCGTTGAGGATACTTTTTTACATTTTCACTAAATATGTCAATAAATGTATCCGCATAAAAGGCAGAAGCTTCTTCTCCCTCCACCTGGTCTCCCCCTCCTACTGAGATTACTATATTTTCAAGAGAAGTGTTGGGGTTCTGAATAGCTGTAATTAGGTACCCCTTAAAGTAAGTAAGAAATTGCTCAATATAAGCGTGTTCTAACAATCTGGAACGGAAATGCAGTCTACCCCTTAAAGAAATTTCTTTTTTATCAAACTCAAATAATAGAGAGGGTAAAAGTTCATCGGAGGGCATGTTTTGCACATTTGTAAGTATGCATCCAACATCAAAAAGATGATTGTATTCTTTCCCTGAAAATCTATATTCTAATTTATTAAAGTCAAAGTTCTGATAAAAATTCGCCTCAACAAGGTTATTCTTTGTATGGTTGAGTAAGTCACGAAAACTAGCTGAATAATCTAGTTGAAGTTGTAAAGGAATTTTATTACCTGTTTCGAAATCACCTTCTGCTCGGTCAGCGGTGGTACCAACCCTGACAAGTTCTTGTCCTGAATAATTACTCAACCATAAAGCAGTAGCTGACAATAATACTATTTGAAGTCTAAGGTCTGAACCATTACAGAATTGATTCAATTCTTCATTTTGCTGATCTGTAAATTCAAAATCATAGATTCCATTACCACCACTGTCCTCAGTGGAGAATTGAAACGGAATTGTTCCAGCTGATATATTAAAATTTATTTTGTCTAGCCAATACCTTTCTTCTCTGATTGAGTTCATAGCAAAATTATTTATTTAATATCGGATATGCTCAGAAAGTAAGTTCATACCTATTGACGTTGATAGTTCCTTTATTTAGGAACTTGAACTCTACAGGTAATGGAATATTTGAAAGCGATATTCCAGGGTCATCTACAGTTATTTCAAGTATTTTTTTAAAGCTCTCTAATAAAAGATTACAAGTCTCATTTTTAAACAACCTCGCATCTGCTGTTAAAAGCACTTCAAAATTTGAAGTGCCTTCAAAAAGGGTTATTTGAAGATCGGTCTTTGCCGTATTATGAGGAACGTGATACTTGGATACTACAAACTCATCAAATACAATATTCTGAGATTCTTTATTTAAAGAAGCAAACATAACATTGTATAGCGGCGCCTCATTGACCTTTCCCTGAAGCCCCAATTTTGAGGTAAGTAGATCAAATGGGTATGCTTGGTATTTGAGTGCGTTTAGACAGTTGGTTTTGACTTCACTTAAAAACTTCTCAAAAGTGAAAGATCCTTTAGGCTGATTCCTGACTACAATTTGATTCAAGAACAATCCTACGATCTCATTGATGTCCTCATGCTCTCTTCCAGAAACCGGGGTACCCACTGCAATATCTTCTGAAAATGTCAGCATTCGTAACTGAACATTGAATACTGCCAAAAAGAACATATATGGTGTAACTTCATATTTTTTCATTAGCTCCCTTATTGCTGAGCTCATCTCTTCGTTTAGCTCAATCATCAAGTCTTGGCCATACTTTTCTGTATCATATTTATCAAATGAATCGAAAGGTAGATTGAGAATGGGAGGCAGTGAACTAAAGACTTTTAGCCAATATTTTTCATGTTCTGCAAACTCACCGACATCCAAAAGATCGTTAAACCATTCAGAATAATCCTTATATGTGATTTTAGATCGCGAAAGAACCTGTCCGTTATACGCTTTTAGCAGATCATCGATGATAATTTTGTCAGAAATATCATCTGAAATAATGTGATGCATATCAATAAATATGAAAAACTTATCTTCACTACACTTATGAATATTTATGCGCAAAAGTGGTCCAACTTCCAGGTCAAAAGGTTTTACAAAGGATTTAATCAGATCCTGTATCTCAGATTTATCGCTTTTGAAATGCTTTAATTCAAACAGTTCTGTCTCCCTAATAAACTGCACTGGTACATTGTCAATTATCTTGAAGGATGTTCTTAAAACCTCATGTTTTTCCACGACCTGCTTTACAGCATATTCAAATTTAGTAGGTAAAAAAGCTCCTATTACTTCATAAAACTGCGAAATATTATAGCTTAAATCGGAAGGGTAAATATGATTATGCAGATAGAATCTTCTCTGAGAAGGGGAAGTTCTGTAATAAGGCTTATCAAGGGTTTTGGGTATTGGCTTGTTGATATACTTTTCCAGGGATTGGATAAGAGCCACCATAGAGGAAAATCTTGAAGTCGCAAACAATTTATCGAGTGCCACCTTAGTATTAAATTCTTTGTTGATCAAAGACATTAATCTTATTAGAGCTAAAGAATGACCTCCCATCTGAAAAAAATCGGAATCCTTTCCTATATTATTTCCGTCTACATTTAGTATCTCCTTCCAAATATCCAGTAGCTTAATTTGTATTGGGTCCTTCAGATCTATCAAAAGACGATCATTAAATTTGATAGGGGATGGCAGATTTTTTCTGTCCACCTTACCGTTTTTGGTATAAGGGATTTTCTCAATTCGAGTGTAGAAAGAAGGGATCATAGCCGATGGAAGACGATTTTTTAGAAACTTCTCTAAATCATCTGCTCTTACTGGACCTGACTCCACATAGTATGCACAAAGAACTTTTTCTTTACCATTATCGAAATCCGAAATAATAGCCTCTTCAATTTGAGGATGGACCGATAACTGTATCTCAATTTCTGCGGGCTCGATACGGACCCCTCGTATTTTTAACATATGGTCAATCCGCCCTTTACATATTAGATAACCATCAGCACCCCAAAATCCGATATCACCGGTTTTGTACATTATCTCATACCCCTCTTCACTAGAACCGCTATACCCTGCAAAGGGATTGTTTACGAAAACACTATTGGTTTCCGCTTCATTATCTAAATAACCTTGTCCTACTCCATATCCAGATATACATATTTCACCATCCACACCCAAAGGTGACAACTGGTTAAAATCATCTACAACATAGATTTCGGTATTATGCAATGGAGTGCCTATAGGGATAAGGGTAGCTGATTCTTCAATATCTTGAATGATATGAATAGTTACATCATCTGACGCTTCAGCTGGGCCATAGGCATTGACTAAAGGGACATGGTTAAAGCTTTTAAACCAATGGCTTACCACTTCAAAGGTTAATTGCTCTCCACTCGAAAGAAGATACCTTAACGAAGAAAGAGGGTAATCAGTAGGATCAATATTCTCGAGTAGTGTTTTGATTAAAGATGGCACTAATTCAACACATGTCACTCTCTCACTTTGGATAATCTCGAGGAAAGCTTTTGGATCCAGCAGCACATCCTTCTCCATAAAGAGCGTTTTCCCACCTACAGTTAAAGTCAACAATGTCTGAACTACATAAACATCAAAGCTACACAAAGCTGATTGTGCAAATATATCCTGCTCTGTAACTTCTAATCGTTCTATTAAACCTAGGAAGTGATTGATCATACCCAGGTGATGCAATTTAATACCCTTAGGTTTCCCTGTTGTACCCGAAGAAAAAACTATATAGCACAAATCCGTAGGACATAAAACAATATCTGGCCGATCGGTCTTTTGGTCCTGTATGAAAGTATAATCTACAACCTGTGAAGGTAGACTTTGTATATGATTTTCCGTATTCCTGTAAACCCTAAACTTTGTAAGCAAATTCTTTGGGTTAGAAAGTTTATCGAGGGATATCAAGTATGCGATTTTCGTCTCCCTAGCAACACCTTCAAGAAAGTCTTCCTTTAGTAAGTTTGATCCGCTAGTAATTATTGAAGTGGCTCCGGATTGTTTTATTATAGATACGGCTCGTATTAAAGGCTCATCTACATCCAGAGCAACAAAAACACCTCCAGATTTCATTATTCCTAAGATAGCAACTAAGAAAGGAACTGATCTTTGATAGATGACAACTACACTATCTCCTCTCTCCAAGCCGCTTTTTATCAAGAGGTTAGCAATACGATTTGCTTCCAGATCGAGAGATTTGTACGATATTTCAAAGTTTTTGTCTTTTGCTGCTATTTTTTCTGATAAGGTCTCTCGTTTCTCTTCAAAGTAATTCAGAAAAAGTTTATCACGATTAGCAACCGTTCTTGTATCATTGAAAGATTTGAAAAGTTTATCCTTTTCCTCTGGATGAATAGTTTCAATACCCGAAATTAGAGCATCAAGATCTTTAAATAGAATAGAAATCCAATAGTTTAAATATTTTATTAAGCGTTCCGCTTTAGTCAAGGAATACACTTTGGCATTGTAAATAAGATCAACCGAAAGCTTACCATCATTTTCAAAAAAGTTAAAAATAAGGTTAGCTTTAATACTACCCGAATTTGAGTAGCCATTCTTATTATTAAATAATAAAACTATATCGTGTAAGGATGATTGATCCTCATTTTCGTTATCATCAAAAAACTCTAATGGAAACCTTGAATTTCTAACTGCATTTATCCATTTGCTCCTCACGGTGTTTAAAAGATCCCTTATCGTAGTATTTTCGTTTATTTCTGCTTTAAGAATAAGAAGTTCTGAGGAAAACTCTTCACTCTTGTTCCAATACGGATTAGATACTCCAAAAGAAACCTGTGATCCTTTTGAAAATTTTTTGATCAATAAGGAGATGGAAGAAGCTAATACTATAAATAATTTATCACCATTGTCGCAAGTAATTTCTTTTACTTCGGGAGGAATATAAATATTCGTATTTAAACGAGAAGCAGCTGTTCTTTTTTGATTTGAGGTATTAACATCGCCGGGAATATAACTTTTATAAAATGGCTCCGGTAGCTCATTTTGCCAATACTTTTCCTGTTCTGGATACTTAGAAGCTTCCAAATGAAGGAGAGCGTTTCGGAATGTTAGTCCTTTAGGCATTTTTGAAAAAATGTTTGTACCGATTTATTTCAGTTATTTCTCTATGCTAAAAGGACTCGACCTGAACTTCCCTTTGTTCTTCTGTTTGACCTGTTTCCTTTATTATGTTCTTTATCAGGATTTCCTTTTGACTTAAAATCACATCGATAATTGACCTAAAAGCACTATTAATAGATTCCACGAAACAACTTTGAATCTTTATTGGATTATAGATAAAGCTAATCAAGAGTTCATTGTCTGGAATGACATTTACCTCGAAATCATAATGATTATATTCTACATTCTTAAAGCCTTCGATCTTTATAGACGAATTATTATTTAACCCATTTACATCAGACCAGAAAATATTCTCAAACACAAAAACGTGGTCAAACAGACGATTTTTCAAACTGGTTTTAGCCTGCACTTCGCTTAACCGTATATAAGAGTGGTTTAGACTTTCCAGGTAGTATTCTTGAACTATTTTTACAGTTTGGTTGAAGGATACATTTTCATCAAACTTTACACGAAAAGGAATAGTATTCATGGTTAATCCAATTACACTGCTCAACCCTGATATCCCCTGATGATCCCTGCATGAAGTTACAGCTCCTAATACTACGTCATTCACCCTATTAAAGCGAGACAATAGATAGGACCAGCAGGTTATCAAAAATATAAACGGAGTGATGTTATAGGTACATGAATAAAGGTTAATTCGATCTGTTGTATGTGCGTTGAGCACTAAATCAGAATGCTTCCGTAAAAAAATGCCTTCTGCTCCTTCTACCTTGGGAATAACGGAGGGCATTTTTAAGCCCTTTAACCGCTCTTCCCAAAAATTAATTGAAGCTGAATGATTTTTATCGTTGACCCACTTAATAAATTTACTAAATGGCTCAGGTGTGTCAAGTAACTTCTCATCTGTTCCGTAGAGAAACATAATTTCATTCAATACTTTAAATAATGACCAACCATCCAGTATTATATGATGGAACGTAAAAATAATAGTATATCTTTCTCGTCCTTTCTGGACAACAAAGGCTCTAAACAATGGCCCTTTTGAAAGATCAAAAGTACGATCTCTTTGAGCTGACATGATATTATTGACTTCATCATCCAAATTATTTATATCGAGGATGTTTTTATAAGAAAAGCTTACCTCGACCTCTCTGAGAACTACTTGCAGAGGTTTACTGCCCTTTTTATTAATAAATACGGTCCGTAAGACGTCATGCCTCTTGAAAATAGCATTAAGTGTCCTATTAAATCTTTTTTCATAAAAGATACCCAGAAGATCAAAAGAAACCTGCTGGATATAGGATTTTTTAGCAGGATTTAGGCTGTACTCAAAATACATACCCTCTTGGAGAGAGCTTAAAGGGTATATGTTTTTTATATTCTCTTTCGAGTAGATCCAATCCATAAATGGTATGATTAGATTAAACCGTAGTTAATATTTTTTTTTGAATATATTCTTTTTCAATTTCCTTATTTACTCTATCAAAGATTTCCAGGAAAGAATACAGCATTTTCTCTGTAGTAATCAAGGGAGGAAGAATACGAATGACATTTGAATAGTGTCCACCTATTTCAATAATGACACCATTTTCAAACAATCTCTGTCTTAGCTTAATGCAAAATTCAGAAAATGGCTCTTTAGTCTTAGTGTCTTGTACATATTCCACTCCGACAATAAGTCCAATACCTCTTACGTCACCAATGAATGAACTTCGGTTCATGATGAACCTAAGACCTTCCATTAAAATTTTACCCATTTTACCCACATGCCATTCAATATTATTCTTTCGAACGAAATTGATAGCAGAGTTACCTGCAGCAATACTCACTTGGTTTCCTCTGAAGGTACCTGCATGGGTTCCGGCCTGCCAAGAATCAACTTCTTTCTTTATTATGAGTAGAGCCAAAGGCATGCCTATACCACCTATCCCTTTAGACATAGTAATCATGTCAGGAGTAGCATTAAAATGTTGAGATGATAATAGCTTTCCAGTTCTAAAAAAGCCTACCTGAATTTCGTCATGTATTAATAATACTTCGTACTCATTACATATCTTT
>CAKZYJ010000181.1 GCA_937884755.1 uncultured Flammeovirgaceae bacterium | reverse complement strand
TGGTAGCCGTGGCAGTATACGAGTATAATGATCAGCCTTTGGAAGAAGCTCACGGATCCGTTGAATTCTGGCACGTTTCCGAAAATCGCCTGGAAGCCACTGATATGAAGATCACACTCACCCGCGGGGTACATGTACTCGCACTAGTGCCGTAGTGGGTAAGAGATACTATTCTGCTGGACGAAATCACATTTATTTCAGAGACTACTTTACTATTGCTTAATAACCTTTCCCAAGTTGAGCGACTTTTTGCCACTTTACCAGTTATTTGTAGGCTTCTCACTGAGAAAAATTAATAATCACTGTTCTTTCACTAGAAAGTATTATCATTATTAAGCGTTTAATATTTTTGCCTTAATAATATTACAGAATGGATACAGTGGATATTAAAATCCTAAATGAACTTACGGCCAATGCTCGGGTGACAGGAGCGGAAATCGCTCGTAAAATTCATCTCTCGTTACCAGCTGTCACTGAGCGATTACGAAGGCTGGATAAGTCGGGGATAATTGAGCAATACACCATTCGCTACAATCGCGCTCAGCTAGGATTACGCTTACTAGCGTTTATTCAGGTATGGATTGATCACACAATCTCTGATGAAGCAAAAGACTATTTGATAGGGCTTCCCGAAGTATTAGAATGCCATCATATTGCCGGGGAATACGACCTGTTACTGAAAGTGTTGGTGGAAGATACCGAGGCTCTAGAAATACTTTTAACCCAGAAGATTAAACGCAATCCTGCTATAGCCCGGACGAGCACTACCGTGGTACTTAGCACTTATAAAGAAAAACTTAATCGACCCCACTATGACATACCAAGAAGTACAAAACCTCGTAACTGAATTCGAGCAGGGCACTTACCCTGTCGCGAAGTGGGATCACCGGGCGTATGTTCTGATGGCTCTTTGGTACACCTACCACGAACCTTTGCCTCAGGCTCGGAAAATTATTAAAGAAGGCATCAAGCACTATAACGTGAGTGTCGGAGGGAAAAACACTCATAGCTCAGGCTACCACGAAACGCTTACGGAATTATACATTCGGGTAATTGCTCAGTACCACCTTATGTTTGATGACAATGATTTTAATGCTCGAGTTGATTTTTTGGATGATCAGCCCTTCCTGGATAGAAGCTTTCCCCTTCGCTATTATCGGAAAGACCTACTTATGAGCAAGAGAGCACGAAAGCAATGGATACCACCTAATCTAAAACCGCTCGTAAACCTCGAGTTTGTCGTACCTACGTAGCGTTCAGTAAGGAACTTCTACTGTTTCATCTGGCTAGTAAGATGGGCCCCAACAAGTCTATTTTTTGGTTGAATTCAATTTCATAACTTTCTCCTACTTAGATTGTATTACTCTTGATGAGTATCAAGTCTAGGATAGCGCTACTTACCGATGGTAAACAAATACCTGCTGCCCCTGATGGTTCGGTGCTTTCAACGTTGAGTTGGGAAGGGTATACCATTGAGAAACATCTGCTATCTCCGGGCGAGTTGCCAGAACATACCATTTTAGGTCACCGACTAACAATCACTACAGACAAAATTCCCGTTAACTTCGAGTTCAGGGAAAAGGCAAATGGAAACAGGTCAGAACACCAATTCACGTTCTTTAATAATTTTTTAACTAAAAGACAGTAAATCATGTCATTAGATCAATATTACACACTAGGAAAAACCGGGCTTCGTGTCAGCAGACTATCCCTTGGAACCATGACCTTTGGCTCTGAATGGGGATGGGGAGCAGAAAAAGAAAGTGCTAGAAAACTATTCGATCACTATGTAGACAAAGGAGGCAACTTCTTTGATACCGCCGACTTATATACCAACGGCACTAGTGAACAATGGCTAGGAGAATTTGTCAAAGATGCCGGGCTTAGGGATCGGGCGGTTATAGCCACCAAATTCAGCTACAATGCTGATCCGGGTAATCCAAATGCTGGCGGGAATGGAAGGAAAAATATTATCAGGGCCGTAGAAGGTTCTTTAGAGCGATTAAAAACCGACTACATTGACCTCCTATTTCTTCACACGTGGGATACACTTACCCCACCTGAAGAGGTAATCAAAACACTGGACAACCTAGTCCAATCGGGCAAAGTAAGACACATTGGTCTTTCAGATATTCCCGCCTGGTACGCTGCCCGAATGCAGACACTGGCAGAACTGAGGGGCTTTGAACCAATCTCTACCTTACAGATGGAATATTCGTTAGCAGAACGCAACATTGAGAAAGAGTACATCCCAATGGGTAAAGAGCTGGGTATGGGAGTGATGGTCTGGAGTCCCCTGGCTAGTGGATTATTGTCCGGGAAGTACGAACCTTCCGAGGAAAAAGTATCTGGAGAAGGGAGACTGGCTTCACTGGCAAATTCAGGAAATCCTGCTTTCGCAAAGTTTACTGATCGGAACTGGTGGATTGTAGAAACGCTTGAAAAAGTAGCTAATGAAATCAATCAACCGATGGCTGCAGTAGCTATCAACTGGGTGGCTAATCGCCCTGGTGTATCTAATGTTATTCTAGGTGCTACTAAGCTTAGCCAATTAGAGCAAACCACTTCAGCACTGGATTTTAAAATACCACAGGAGCTTTATGATGAGTTGAATAAAGTAAGTGAGCCGACGCTGGAGTTTCCTTATTCTTTCTTTACTCCAAGTATGCAATCTATGCTCACTGGCGGAACTAAGGTAGGGGATAAACCCGCTTCTTATTTAGTCCCTCATGTCATTGATGCAGCTCCTGCCGGAGTTGAGTAGCTTAGATAGACTTTTACTTTTCTATCGGTATATGATATGGCACATGTCTCTAGATGATTGCCTGAAACTGACATGCAAAACTAGATAGCAATCAGTGCAAAAGTCCAGAGGCACGTGCCTTATCTGAATGAAGGTCTACCGTTTCATCAATAATGCAAATTTACCACCGGAGCTAAATACGTTTACACTATTAGCGATACTGTGAAATGCTCCGCCCTCGCATACGTAACTTCTACCGTAAATACCTCTTTCTTGTGGCAAGAAGGATAAAACGTTATGATATAACTTGACGGGTCGTAGTTTCTTTTTTCTCATCTATTTCTGAGGCAATAATAGCTGTCAAGAATGTAATACTGTTTCCGAATAATAACCATGCTGCTAGGTAATGTCCTTCGCTTGGCATCAGAGAAAAGCGATCTGCTGTGAAAATGTGAGGGTAAAATAGTATGATGAAGGAGTCTAACATCATTCCTGAAAAAGCGAACA
>CAKZYJ010000180.1 GCA_937884755.1 uncultured Flammeovirgaceae bacterium | reverse complement strand
ACCAACTCGGGGCGATACTGGGCGTAAGGAGAAGCGGAGTACGACCACTTCATAATAAACATTTGTTCCTGCCACAGCAATTCCTGGCTAATGAATAAACCAGCTCCCAACGCATTCGCTACTACATCTCCCACCGAAAATCCCCAATCCTTCGAGAATCCGTCAAATGCCTCAACACTGGTAAGAAAAACTAAGCCGGTCATTCCGCCGTACCAAACCGCCCGGGTGTTATCCATCCCCGTCCACTTTAACGACTCGGCGCTTAGTCGGCCTATATGCTGAGCGGTGGCAATATGGCCTAATTTATCCATATAGCCCCAGCCATCGTTATCATTGAAAAAATGAAACTTGTCAAGATCCTGGTACCAGATCGATCCTAGCCCGATCATACTAGCCGAATACGCTAGTCCACCGGTAATCACTACCGCACTCAGCCTTTTCTGATTAATCTCAGTAGACTGTGCGAACAGACTGGCGGTGATTAACAGGCACAGTAACTTTAAAAAGACGATTTTCAGGATTACTGCTGGCAATGAAGTTAGATATTAAAATTGATCTTATGTTTCCTCTTCGTATTCGGGACAATCGAGACGAATATCGGCATCTTTTAGCTGAATCTGAAGGAGATTGCAATGATAGTAGTCGGGTTGTTTTCTGTAGAATTGACACCTGAACTTGAAGTCTACCTTGCTGGTTTAGCTAATAAATCAAGTGGGTGATAGAACGAAATAGTAGCGTCGATTGCGGTTGTTTGTACTATTGCAATATGTTTTCTACGGGTTGTAAATACCCGGATAGCTGATAGATAAACTCCCTTCCAACTTTGGTAAAGAACAACGAATAACGTCGACTGTCGGCCGAAGAATTATATTTTTCTAGATGGCTCTTTTTCAGATGTATCTCAAAGTAAGATACTACATCTCATCAAGATAAGATAAGCCGCGAGAATGCTAAATTATTCTAGCGATACTCCGGGTTGGGATGGTCGAAGCGGCAGCCAGCCTCCCATTCGGAGCGTTGGTTACCGTGGGCGGGGATACCTCCAGCTTCTTTCAGCATTCGGGCCAGATGCAGCAGATTCCAAGTCATAAAAGTAGTATTGCGGTTCGTAAAATCATTTTCCGGTCCACCCGAGCCTTTATCGAGATAGGAAGGACCCGGACCGGCTTCACCCAGCCAGGCGGCATCGGCCTGCGGGGGAATAGTATAGCCTAAGTGTTGTAAAGAATACAGAATGTTCATAGCGCAGTGCTTAGCTCCGTCTTCGTTTCCGGTAATGAGGGTGCCGCCCACCTTGCCGTAGTAAGCATATTGCCCCTTATCGTTAAGCATTCCGGAATTTGAATACAAGCGTTCAATCACCTGCGTACACACCGATGACTTTTCTCCCAGCCAAATAGGGGTGGTGAGTACCAGAATATCGGCGGCTTGCACCTTCTCGTACATTTCCGGCCAGGCATCTTGCACCCAGTCGTGCTCGGTCATATCCGGATACACTCCAAAGGCCAGTGGATAATCTACCGGGCGCAGTACTTCTACCGAGACCCCATGCTTCTTCATAATGTGTTGGGAAATATCAATTAACCCCTGAGTATGGGAGCGCTCGGGCGTCTTCTTCAGGGTGCAATTGAGAAATAGTGCGGAGAGGTGGGAAAAGTCAGTAGTCATAGTTTTCTAATTTTATGAAAAATTTAGGGTGTAATAGAATAGTATTAAGTATCTGATTATCAGTATTTTACTATGAATGCAAGAAACTTTTTTGTACTAAATAAAAATAAATTTAGAAAAAAGGTAGGGTGTGCCTTCAGTTATGCGGTGTAAGTGTAAAGTGTGTTCACCAAAAACAAACTAAAAAATGAGAAAGCTAAAATTAACTTTATTCCTTTTAACCTTCGTGTCGGCAACTGGACTGTTTTATTCATGTGATGATGAACTCAGTGGAGATAGCGGGATGACCCCTTCGTTGGACGAATCGGATTTAATCGAAGCAATTATTTCGTCCACCAATAAGCAAATGATTGATACCGAAACATTGCCAGCAAGTGCGCTTACCGCTATTGATGAGAACTACTCGGAAGATTTTATATCAGCGGCTCAGTTTGCTCCTGAATTGGGGTATGAGGTTGACGTTCAACGAACCCAGGGTGCTTGGCTAGGCGAACGTTCGCAACTTTACTTTGATACTAACGGCCGGGAATTACGGACTGAGGGTGGAGAATTGGAACCGGGAGAGCGACCCGAAAGGAAACGCCGCCACCGACGCCCTCGTGTCCGGGATTGCTTTGAGTTCGTATTTCCGCTATCTATCACCATGCCTGACGGTAGTACGATCACGCTGGAAAGCGGAAGCGACTGGCAAGAGGTAAGGGCTTGGCACCAGGAAAATCCTGACGTAGAAGGTCGTCCGGCGTTTGATTATCCAATTGAAGTGGTATTTGATGGTGAGAATCAGGTGATTAATAACGAAGATGAGATGCATCGCCTGAAATTTGCTTGTAGAGAAGCTAATAGAACGCCCCGATGCTTCGAGATGGTGTTTCCATTTTCGCTAACGATGCCCGATGGCAGTACTATCACACTGGAGTCCGAAGAAGATAAAGCTGAAGTAAAAGCGTGGCACGAAGCCAATCCAGACGTGAGAGAGCGAGGAACGCTAGTTTTTCCTGTTGATATTTTGTACGCTAGTGGTGAAACCCTAACGATAAACAGTGCGGAAGAACTGCAGCAAGCAAAAGTAGATTGTAGAAACTCTCAGGAGTAAAGAAAAAAAGGAACCGATGCCTTGATTGTAAACAGTGGAAGAGCACGGTAGCGGCACGGTCGGATGATCGTGCCGCTTTAAAAAATGTATTAATTTGACGCGGGAAGAACTAAAAAAGTGTTTTGATCAGTGGTTTGATGAACTACGTAATTACGTGGCCTATCGCTGCTGCGATGCTGAATTAGCTACCGATATAGTGCAGGATGCTTACGTGAAAATCTGGGAGAAAAATCTTCAGTATCATCCCCAGAAAACGAGGGGGTTGTTATATAAAATAGCTAGCGATCTTTGGGTGTCCCACTACCGAAAAACGCATTCTGAAGCAAAACATAGGCTATCTTTATCCCTCAATCAGCAAAGTAACGATACCGAAGATCAACTATACTACCGGGAGCTGAAGGCCCAATACGAACAGGCGTTAATCGCTTTACCTGAGAAAAAGCGGGTCGTTTTCCTGATGAGTCGGATGGATGATATGACGTATCCGGAAATTGCCGCCCGGCTCAATATTTCGGTGAAAGCGGTAGAGAAAAGGATCACTCAGGCACTACAGGAACTGCGAAAAATACTAAAACATGAAAAATCGGAAATATGAACAAAATTTGACTCCCGAGCAGGAAAAAGAGCTGTTCTCCCGACTGGAGCTGCCCTACAGCCGATCCAAGGAAGAAGTGTGGAATTCGCTGGAAAAGGCTATAACGGAGAAGGAAGAGTTTGACAGGCCAGTTTCCGGTGAGTCAACCAAGACTATTTCGGTCAATTGGTTTGCCTGGAGTGCGGCGGCCGCCATTGTTCTTCTGTTAGGTGTAGGGTTATTCGCCCGATTTTATAGCACGAGTGTCAGCGTGGCTGCGGGTGAGTTTGCTAGCGAGACCCTACCCGACGGCTCCGTAGTGCACCTCAATGCCGAATCGGCCATTTCCTTCGCCCCCTATTGGTGGTTTATGCAGCGGGCAGTAACACTGGAAGGAGAAGCATTTTTCGAGGTGACGAAAGGCAGCAAGTTTAGTGTTCATTCTGATCAGGGAACTACCACTGTGTTGGGAACCAGTTTTAATATTTACGCCAGGGGTGATGATTACGAGGTTTTTTGTGCGACCGGAAAGGTACGGGTATCAGGAGAAGCAACAAATCCGGTGACTTTAGAGCCTGGCGACTTTGTTGCACTCGATCATGACAGTCAACTTCAGTCAAAAAGCAATAAAGTGGAAACGACAGTACTTTCGTGGAGATTGAATAAGTTTACTTATAACACTACTCCACTTACCAAAGTGGTTGAGGATTTGCAGCGGCAGTACGGTATTAAGATCAATCCTCAAATAGAAAATATAGATCAATACCACTACACCGGATTATTTCAACGAAGCGTGACGGCTGAAGAAGCGCTGGAAATTATTTGCCTTAGCTTTGGTCTAACTTTTGAGAAAGCATCGGAAAGTACGTACATTATTACTGATCACTGAAAAAGAAGCTCCTAAGTATTTGTGCTCTTCCGATTACCGAGATATTCACTTTGCCTCTCACTATTGATTACCCTGGCTTCGGCTGAAGTATTTAGCCAGTCGGTACAGCTTGACTATTCGGAAGAACCGCTCAACGAGATTTTACTGGATCTGAATGACCGATACGGAGTGCAGGTATCCATTAACTCCGAACTTTCGGCAAAGTGTCTTATCACCGTTAACCAAAGCTTTGCTTCAATAGATGTGGCGTTGCAGACGCTAGCCGACCAATGCCAGTTGAACTTGACTCAAATCAGTCAAGTATACACATTTCGTGAGAAATCGGCTTACGCGCCCGCTGAAAAAGGTACCACTTCGCATTTGTTCCAGGGAATTGTGGTGGAGAAGGGTTCTGGGGAGCCGCTACCCTTTGTTACTATCCAACTTTCCGACCGATTTTTAACTACCGACGAAAACGGGCGATTTTCTTTTAAATCGCTGAACCGGCAGGAGAAAGTTTTTCTGCACTACCTGGGGTACGCTGCTTTAGATTCAACACTGGTGAATGGCAATAACTTAACTCTGACACTGGAACCCCAAGTGACGGAGTTAGATGAAGTTGTAGTTCAGGGAGATAGTGAAGTTCCGGCGACCTATGCTGGCGAGGAAGCCGGACGCATTAAGTTTACCGATGTAAACAATAATCTGGTGCCGGGTATTAGCCACAACCTGATTTTTAATAATCTTCGGCTGTACCCCGGAATTATGGCGGCGGGCGAACCAATTGCTGATTTTGTAATTTGGGGCTCTTACGCCGGACAGAATCATATCATTTACGACGGTATTAGCTTATTTAATAGCTGGGGAATCAACCACGATATTGGGCGGGTAAATCCTCACATGATTAAGAATATGGAAGTGTACAAGGGAGGGTACAATGTGCCCATCGGCGACCGGATTGGCGGAGTTGTTCTTGTTGACGCAAAGGCCGGAGACCGAGAGCAAATACGAAGCGATGTGAGCATTTCCAACCAGTTAGCCAGTGCCTATCTGAATATTCCAATTTTTAGTGGGTCTTCAGCCCTACAGCTCGCCGGTAGAAAAACGTATTTTTCTTTATCAAACTGGTCTATTGAGTACCAGGGAGAACGGGATTTTATTGTTCCAACTTACGATTACAGTGATATTAATCTGAAGTTTACCTCAACTCTGTCTAATGCCAACCGCCTGGAAATTAGTGCCATTGCCAGTGAGGATTCTTACAACGGGCAGCTACGAAGCCGGTTGAGGCGAGGATTGATCGAGGATATAAATGTGAATTCGGTGCAAAGGGGAGCTTCACTAAAGTACACAAAAAGCTGGAGCAGCGGTGGAATTTCCGCTCTTGACCTATCGCACAGCTATTATCGTCCCGAGTCGACCAATAGCTACTTCATCGAGGATCTATCAATGAGCGACCAGCGACTTCAGCCTCGGCTCTGGACAAACCCGGTGCAGGAATTCACCGCCAAGTTTACCCAGACATTCCCCGCCACCAAGTATCATCAGCTACAGGCAACCTTAGGATGGATTACTAATCAAACGGAACAGCAGGTAGGTGGGGGGCGAAGATTTATTCGTAATACTCCGGAAAGCCTGGGTAGATTCACTGGCTACCTCCACGATCAAATACAATGGAATCAGCGATTTTCAATGCAACTAGGAATAAAAGCTGACCTTCCGACGACTACTAATCGTTTATATCTTCAACCCCGAATCAACGGGAGGTACCGGATTACTGAGCAATGGAATGCTCAGTTTGGGTGGGGTATTTATAAGCAGTTTATTACTCGTAATCCCGCAATTGACGAACTAGGAAATCGGGCAGACGTATGGGAGATTGCCGATGATGTAAGGACACCGGTACCAGAATCCGTACACCATGTATTAGGAATTTCTTACCATGCCGATCTGTTTGATTTTGTGCTGGAAGGATACTACAAGAATGAGAGTGGATTTAGCCGCTACGTTCTTAACCGGAATGCCGATGCTATACAAATTGAGGGTAGTGCCCAGGCAATAGGACTGGATGCTTTTATTAGAAAGAAACTGTACCTTCACGAATTCCGGTTAGCGTATTCTCTAGGGCGAGTCAGAGAGCAATTTGAGAGTGAGCGAAATTTTTCTGTTTACCGATTAGCACCCCAAAGTCAGCAGCACGAAATTAAAGGATCGGCTAAATTCAATTTTTACCCTATCAGTCTGTCTCTGGTGCATGTCTACGGCTCGGGCTTTCCGAACACCACCATTCGTCGCAACGCCGAAGACTTTGTTACTTATGCGCGAACTGATTTGGCTTTACAGTATAACTTTCACTTGAATCGCTTCTCTTTTGACACCGGACTTTCCCTACTCAACCTGTTCAATCAGCGAAATATCCGTCTCAACCAGTCAGTAAATGTGCCCGATGGTGAAGTGATTAACACTTTGGGCATTCCATTTACCGCATTAGTCTACCTGAATATTAGATATTAAGCTTAGGGCAAAGGCTGAGCGAGAATAGACAAATAAGTTTCAATACCGCGGGTTAGGTTGCCTAGCCGCAAGTTTTCGTTGGGGCTGTGCTGGTTGTTATCGGGGTTAACGGTAGGTACAATCACGGCGGGGATTCCCAGCGTGTTTACAAAAGGAGCAATGGGTACTGAGCCGCCGGTAGTGCGGATTTTAATCGGAGACCCACCAAAATGATGGGCCAAGGCGGCTGAAAGCCAGTTACCTACTTCACTATCCAGCTTAGTGCGGAAGGCCGGATAAGATATCTGGGAGCGGAAGAAGGCGATCTTCGGATGGGTAGACCGTTCTTTATCGGTAGGAAGACTGTCTACCAAATGGTAACCTTGCTGCTCAACGTGTTCTCTTACCAACCGAACCAGTCGTTCAGGGTCGCTTTCCATCACCAACCGGATATCTATCTCCGCAGTAGCGGTACTAGGCACAATAGTCCTCACCCGTTGGGCTACCCAACCAGAGGAAAGTCCCCGGATATTGAGTGAAGGGTACTGTATTGCTTCCTGATATGTTTCTCCCACCTGGTCGGCTTGGGCAATACCCAGCTTCTGCTGAATATCACCTTCATCGTCTGGTACTTGGTTTAGCACTTTCTTGGTTGCTGCGTTCAGCTCAATTCCGTCGTAGAAGCCAGGTATAGTAACCCGACCACTTTCGTCCTTCATAGAAGCTAGTAAATGACTTAGCCGGAAGCCTGGATTTGGAGCGTAGTTTCCGTAGTGACCACTATGTTGGGGTACCCGCGGGCCGTACACCGTCAGGGTTACCGTAGCGATACCTCGAGCCCCAAATTTGAGCGTGGGCTGGTTGGTGATATGGGGTGGACCGTCGTAAATAATCAGCATATCAGCCGCTAGTGCTTTTTGGTGCTTCTTAACTGCTGCGGGAAGATTGGGAGAACCCAATTCTTCCTCAAAATCAATGATTACTTTAATATTGTAGTTGGGTGTAAACTCCGCCTGCCCCATGGCATCTAGTGCGGCCAGAAACATAATAATCGGTCCCTTGGCATCGGAGGCCGAACGGACAAAAACCCTCCAGTCCTCGTAGTCCGCCTCAGGAGTTAATTCGTTCCAATCTACTTCCTGCCAACTACCATCTTCCGCCTGGCTCTTGAGTACCGGAGTAAAGGGGTGGGACTGATTCCAGCGGCTGGGATCTACCGGTTGCCCGTCAGCTTGGAGGTAAATCAATACTGTTTTTCCCGAAGGAGCAAATGATTTCTCGGCGAGCAATAAGGGTATCTCTCCTTCAGTGGCGAGGCGTTGGGTTTGAAATTTGTAGCTCTGAAAGGCACTATCCAGCCAGGCTATATTGGGTTCAATATCTTTTGGGTAGTGGGCATCATTAGGTAGGCTGAGTAAGCTGTGAAAGTTCGACCAGGCGTGGGGTAACTGCTGCTCGGCTAGCGTTACAATGCGTTCGGATGTTAATTCCTGGCAGATGCCAACAAATGAATGAAGTAAGAAGGCGACTAACAGGCAGTAGGAAAGTGGGGGCATAATGGCTAATGGCAATTATTGGTTAGGAGTAGGCTTAATAGTTATTGTCATCATCCGTATCGTTATCATCTTCATCATCGCCGCTGTAGTCGTCTCCGGTGCTAAAATCACTACGTAGGGTGCCGTCTTCATCGTAATCATCGTCATCTTCAATGATTTGCCGGGCCTCCAGTACGGTCATGCGAATTAGATAGTAAATATCCTCAGTATCAAAGGGTAAGGCTGATACTTTTTTTCCCTCCCGATTCACAAAAGTGATCAGGTTTTCTTCGTAGCCATAGGGATATTCGGCCTTCACCTGTTCTATGATTTCCTCGGGCAGATTATCATAGTCCTTTACGATACGCTTCTTATCCATAGACAGCAGCTTTAGAGGTTAGTAACGATATTGAAAGCAGTTTAAAAACACTCGGCGAGAAAAACAACTTATTTTTTATGGGTCGCTGAATAAATAAATATCCAAATCTATGAATTCATTAGGCATGCCGTAGGAAATCTTTTTTTACAAACATTCTTTTGTAAATTGGTGTATACTGCATTGAAATGACCAAAAAGCTGGATTCATCCATTAAATTCCTGAACCTTGTCGCTGATTATAATCGGGAACCCATGTTACTGCTAAGTGCTGAAGGTGAGATTAAAGAAGCTAACCGAACTGCGGATCGACTCTTTGAGCTAGCAGAAAGTAAGATAACTCACTTTGATCAGTTAAAGATATTTTTGTTTGATAACCAGTCTTTTACTTGGGAGTATTTGGAAAAGAATATTTCCTCATTACCGATAATGGTCTCTTACACCAACGATAAGTCTGATACAAAACTGGTGTTTCAGTTTTCACTTAAGGTGCATAAGTCGGATTTGGAAACCACCTATTTTCTGGTGCTTGATCCAGTACAGGACGATTCGGTCGATCTGGAAACGTACCGTCAGGCTGAAGAAATGTTTTATAAGTCGTTTCATCTTAGCCCTGATGCTATCAGTATTACCCGGCTATCTGATGGACTATTTCTAGAAGTGAACAAAAGCTTTATCCAGCTAACGGGCTATCAGCGGGAAGAATTGATTGGCAGAACAGTTACCGATGTTAATCTATGGTGTGTGCCCGAGGAGCGAAAGAAAATGACTGATGGACTGCTGAAGGGCGAAAAAAGTTACATGGAGGCCACTTACCGGATTAAGGGTGGAGAACTGGCGGAGGGGCAAATTAGTGCTCGAGCAATTACTATTGACGGAGAAACCTGCTTAATCAGTGTAGTGCGGGATTTGCGCCATCAGAAGAAGATTGAACGTGAGTTGCGAGCCAGCAAGAAGCAGCTTGAAATTATTAACCGGGCCACCAACGATGCTATTTGGGACTGGAATTTGCAAACCGATGAGCTATTTTGGAATGATGGTATGCAGCGTATTTTCGGGTACGAGTCAAGTGACATAGAATCGGTTATTGGCTGGTGGGAGAATAAAATTCACGAAGAAGATCGGCAGAGGGTGGTAAAGCGTATTCTTCATTTTGTAGAGAAGGGGGAAGAGACTTGGTTTGATAAGTATCGTTTTGCCCGCAAAGATGAATCTTACGCTTACGTTTACGATAAAGGGAACATACTGTTTGATGAGAACAGCAAGCCTGTTCGGATGATTGGCGGAATGGTAGATATTACTGACCGGGTGCTAGCCGAAGAAAGTTTACTCATTCGTAACCAGCAGATTGCCGAATATGCTTTTTTTAATTCCCACAAAGTACGGGCGCCACTTAGTCGCCTGCTTGGGCTAGTTTTGCTGCTGGACGATAATCATATCAGCGTGGAAGAGCAGAAAGACTTGTTAGATAAGGTAAAGATAACCGCCGAAGAGATAGATGATATGATCCGGGAAATTACAAAAATCTTCTACTAATTAGCGGGTAAAAAGCCTCTTGATGGCCCGAGCCATTTTCTTTTCTTTTTCCCAGAAAAACTGAAATTGACCCAACAGCGTACCGTACGCTAGAAGTAGTACCTGGTAAGCAGGCATTACGAACAAAATGTAAGCAACTACCTTAATCCACATCTCGGTAGTTTCGTCAAAGCCCATCCAGCCGAAAAAGGCTTTACGAATCATTACTACGGTACTACCAGTGAGAGAAAATACTACTAAAACTAAAATTACCTGCCAGATACTTTCCAACTGCCACTTACTCTGTAATTTCTGTAGAAATGAGGGCTTTTCTAGAGATGTGGTAATAGCTACTTCTTTTTTCATATACTTTGTAAGACTAACGATTTTTTCAAATATAGCCCCCAAAGTAACCGAAAAATATGATAAAAGTCAGGTTTTTAAATGTGTTTATGTGTAAAGGTGTTCGGGTAACTTGAACACCCGAGCACCTGTCTACTTAATCTCAAATGCTACTCCTAATGACCAAGTAGTCCCGTCGTAGATATTCTGGCGATCAGTAATAAATCCGCCGTAATCGTTGAAGGCCGCAGTAATCATCCACTGATCATTAACGCTATACATACCCGTGAAACCGTAGGTGGTGTAGGTAGTTCCTTCTCCGTATAGGAATGAGACGGTAGGTTGTATATCGTCTGAGACACTTTCCTGAATACCTAATCGGCCAATAAGCCATAATCGGTCAATAAACCGCTGCCCTAGTTCTAAACCTAAGCGGTATTGATCAGAAAAACCTTGGGTACGTAAGTTATACTGGCCGTATAAGCTGCCGTACGTATTGCCCGAAGGTAAGCTCTGCGATACGGCTAACGTTGACCATACGTTAAATTCACCATCACTGATAGGTAGATTGATTCGTTCGCCAGGAACAATTGGATCCTGTACATTTGCAAAATTAAACCCATCGCCAGTAGGAATTTCAGCTTCAATAGCGAAAGATATAGGTAGTTTCTGAGAAAGAGCGTACTTAGCTCCTATCCGAATATCACTCACACCGCCTACCCGCTCAGTACCGCTAAATCGATTAGATTTGTACAGCGGGAGGTTGACGATTCCAGTAATGCGATTGGTAATCCCGTACTCTCCGTAGATGGTCAGTACCTGGCTTTGAAAGCGATCGCCCTGATCGAACAAGTCACCCGTGACTGAGTAGAAATCGTTAGAACCGAAGGTGTTAACTGAAGCTTGCACAAATGCTCCACCTTTTTCCCTAGTCCAACCGCTTTGCGCTAAAATGCTGGTTTGAATCAGCAATAGCAGATAGGTCAATGATATTGTATACTTCATGACAAGTAAGATATTAAGCAAAAAAACAGAAGCTGCCTTATTCTTTCTCTACGGATCGTTACAAAGGCAAACTTCTGTTCTTAGCTGTTTACTTCTTCTACTTATTTTATTGGAGCTCAGCGTTTCCGAACGGGATACCAACCGACTCGCACCATAGAATTACGTGAGTAAATCTACTCTCAGGAGCACTCGATAATTTAAAAAAGTCTTCCCCGGTCATCCCCACAGCACCTACTAACTTTGCGTCAGGGTTTCCAGCTCCAGCGTTTCTTTGAAGCTCTTGTGAAGTGGAAAAGTAGATAGTGACCGTTCCAGTTGCTAGATCAGTGGTAAAATCGCTACCAAAACGTAAAAATGCTTCGCCATCCTCATCAGTGCCAACTTGAACCATGCCAGCAGTTGATTTATTATTTTGATCAACAAAAGTTCCTTGCCGTTGAACCGTTAGGTTACCAGTAGGTACTGAAGAATCAATTGTTATTGTTTCGGCGTCGTCTTCGCAGCTTACAAAAACAAGGGTGGCAGAAAGCATTAAAACGGATAGAGTCAAATTCTTTAAATACATAATCAAAATAGTTTGAAAGGTTATAAAATGATTTATCCGTTTTTACGCCACTGGTTAGGGGGAGTTATCGCAAAAGTATAACATGAGTATAACAAGTGAATAGAGAAACTATCACAAGAGCGTAGTGTTACAGTATTTTGGTTTTTGTGTGTTACAGTATTTTACACCAAAACACATTCTTTCAAGTTGACGTAAAGTCGAGTTTACTAGACGGTAGCACTGAATAGCTGGGTTGTTGGGCGTTTTTGCCACAATCGGGCATCCAGGGCCATACAGACGTTTCGTACGAATGGTTTGCCGCGTTCAGTTACCCGGATGAAGCCGTGGCCCAGGTCTACCAGACCGGCGTACTCCATCGGTTCTAGCCGCTCTATAGCCTCGTTGAGATGATAGTTTTCGTGAAGCTCTTCGTCCCAGCGGGTATGTCCCTGGCACATCAGATTCAGAATATGCTCTCTTAGTAGTAAGTCTTCTTCAGTGAGAACATGACCCCGGTAAATCGGTAATTTTCCGGAATGGATTTGCTGTAGGTAAGCCTCTACGGTTTTGGCATTTTGGCCGAAAGCTGTCCAGGTATCGCTAATGGCAGAAGCACCTAATCCAATCATTAGTGTAGTTGCCTGGGTGGTGTAGCCCATAAAATTTCGGTGCAGGTATCCAGTCTGACTAGCTTCGTACAGGGCGTCAGAAGGCAAGGCAAAATGATCCATACCAATTTCGTAGTAACCGTTTTCTTCAAGCAGTTCTTTTCCCAGCTCGTACAACTCCCGTTTGGTTTCGTTGGTAGGTAAGTGGTCTTCAAACGACTTTTGAGCGGGTTTCATCCAAGGCACGTGGGCGTAGCTGTAGAAGGCAATCCGATCAGGACGCAACTGTACTGTTTGCTGAATGGTGCGGCGTACCGTTTCTAAAGTTTGCCGGGGCAGCCCAAAAATTAGGTCGTAGTTCACCGAAGTATAACCAATCTGTCGGGCTAGTTCGGTTACTTGCTGCACCTGCTCGTAGGTCTGTATCCGGTTGATTGTTCGCTGTACTTCCGTATCAAAATCCTGGATACCTAAACTCAGCCGTCGGAAGTCTAAGCGATAAAGGGTGCGAAGGTGTACCGGACTGGTATTGTTGGGATGGGCCTCAAAACTAAGCTCAGCCGTGTCGCTAAGTTGTCCTAGTGCAGTAATGCCTTGAATTAGTTGTTCCAAATGAGCCGGAGCAAAGAAGGTTGGAGTGCCCCCACCCAAATGTATTTCCTGAATAAGAGGAGCGTCGTTCAAGGTATCTACGTACATACTCCATTCCCTTAATAGAGCGTCAATGTAGGGCAACTCTACATCGTGATTCACTGTAATACGAGTGCTGCAACCGCAGTAGGTGCACAAACTCTCGCAGTAGGGGAGGTGAATATACAGGCTAATGCCCTGTCGCTTGGTTTCCTGATAGGTTTGGTGAACATGAAATTTCCATTCCGACTCGGTAGGCGGATTCTCGTTCCAGTACGGAACGGTAGGATAGCTAGTGTAACGAGGACCAGGAACGTTGTACTTGCGAATAAGAGAAGTGTCTATCATTGTTTTCTATTGTTCAATGGCTCAATTGTTAAATATCACTGGTCATCCGTCGTTCATCATTATCAATTGTTCATTGCACACTTCACATTGCTCATTATTTAATGGCATATGACTGTCTCGCTGCCTGCCGAACTAGGTAGAACCGGGCTGAGGTAGGGGATATCCAGGGATAATCCCCTAAGAATAAAGAACACGCCGATCACGACCACGAATACCGGAATGGCGGTACGAATACGATTGCGTACTCCCACCCGGATACTGTTACCCAGAAAACTAATCAAAGTCATAGCGGGAAAAGTGCCTAAGCCAAAGGCCAGCATATAAAGTGCACCCAGCAGCATATCACTGCTGGCAATAGCTCCAGCAATGCCTAAATACACCAGTCCGCAAGGAAGCAGACCGTTTAAGCTGCCTAGTACGAAGCGGGCCCCGTAGGTACGTACCTGTAGCCAGTGCTGCATCCGCACTTTTACCCATACAATGCCTCGAGAAATAGTGGAGTTTGGATTTAACTGCCTTTTCCAGGCAAAAGGGATAATCATCGCTACGATCATCAGAATACCAATACCAATGGAGAGCGACTGTTGCAAACCAGCAATTGCTAATCCTTGTCCGATTAAACCAAAGATAGCACCCAGTAAGCCGTAGGTAAATAGGCGTCCAGCATTATACACTAGGCTGCTCATTGCCCGTTGGGGAGTGGGTCGCACGGATGGCAAAGCGAGGGCAATTGGACCGCACATTCCCACACAGTGAAAACTGCCTAATAATCCAACCGCAAAAGCTGTAAATAATGCTGCCATGGCTATCGTAGAAATATGGGCTTTTCCCAGTAGTAGCTTTTAGAATCGGCAGCTAATGCTACCTGCACTTTGTAATAGCCTTTGGGTAGCTTGTCAGTACTTACCTGCTGTTGTCTCGCCTCATCAATCTCAATCTCAGTAGAGTAGTCAAAGCGAGCATCAGAAGGGCGAAACAGGCTAATGGTGCCTTGCATATTATCTGCTAGTGCCTCCGGAAACCTTATCGTAATTTGTTGCTCTTCCTGAGAAATACTAAGTTGTTCTTCTAGTTGATTGGCATTAGTCGTATGCTCAATCCGGTTTTGATACTCCAGTTCCTGCTGATAATAATCTTCGGTAACTAGATCCACGTTGGTTTGAAAACTCCGTACTGCTAAGTATCCAATAAAAAGGGCAAACCCAACAAAAACCCATACAATACTCCATCCCCAGTTCATATCTTTTTCTTTAATTGTTCTATTGCTGAATGCTATTTTGTGTTAGTTCGCTGTCTTCTCTTCCGTCAATAATTGTTAATTGTACACTGCTCATTGTCACTTGTTTGGTCCTAAGAAGTTCGTTTTTACCGTTTCAATAAGTTCATCGTTGCGGTATACGCCTACTTCAACCGCGTTTTTCATTTGAGACACATCGTCGCGATCAAAAATGATAAAGAATGCTCCTTCGGCTACATCCTGCTCTTTTACTTGTAGCTCGTCGTTACCAACCATCTGAATGCTACCTTTTTCATCCAATAACTCCAGTCGGATCGGCATTGCCTCATTGGTTTTGTTAATGATTTTAACGTTATACAAGTTGCTGATCTTATTATCGCCCTGATCCTGATAGAGCATACCCGGCGTACGCAGAATACTGGTTTCCACATCAGTGCGCAGAATTAGTAAACTAGTTAGAACTCCCAGCAATGCCAGTAGTACTACCGAGTAAGCGATGCTTCGCTTCGTCCAGTGGAAAGGGCGGTTTTCGGCAATATTCTCTTCGGAAGCGTAGCGAACCAATCCTCTTGGTAAATTGATCCGATCCATAATCTCATCGCAGGCATCCATACAGGCAGTGCAGTTCACGCACTCCAGTTGGGTGCCATTCCGAATATCGATGCCGGTAGGGCAAACGTACACGCACTGCTTGCAATCAATACAGTCGCCTTTACCTACTTCCTGTCGGTCTTCTCCCTTACGAAACTTGCCGCGGGATTCCCCGCGGCCATAATCGTAGGCTACTACTACCGACTGGCGGTCTAACAGTACACCTTGCAGACGGCCGTAGGGACAAACATTGGTGCAAACCTGCTCCCGGAAGGAAGCGAATACGAAGTAGAAGGCTCCAGTAAATAGCAAGATGGCGGTTAGTCCGGCTAAATGCTGACTAGGCGGGTCAGTCACAATTTGAAATAGCTCCTCAATTCCGATGATGTAGGCTAGAAACGTATTGGCAATCAGAAAGGAAATAGTGAAAAAGATAGTGTGCTTGCTACCTTTCTTGATAATCTTTTCTTGATTCCAGGGCTGCTTATCTAGCTTCTTTTGAGCGGTATAATCACCTTCAATAGCGTACTCAATCTTGCGGAACACCATCTCCATGAAGATCGTCTGGGGGCATACCCAACCGCAGAATAGCCGACCGTATACCACCGTAAACAGTACGATAAATACGACCATCGTGAGTACTCCTAAAGCAAATAAGTGAAAGTCTTGCGGCCAAAATACCTGCCCGAAAATGATGAACTTCCGTTCCAGTACATTCAGCAGCAGAATTGGTTCGCCACCAATTTTGATAAACGGTCCACCAAACAGAATCGCCAACAAACCAATACTAACCCAGGTACGGGCATTGTAGTACCTTCCCTTCGGTTTTTTCGGATAAAGCCAGACGCGCTTGCCCTGCTCGTCAACCGTGGTGATCTTATCCCGAAAGGTTTCCTCGGAGGTTCTTGGATTAGTGGGTGTTGTTGCTGAAGTACTCATAGTATCACTTAGCTAACGCTACGCTTGATTCTCTCTCGTATAGTTCGCCTTCCGGCTCCTTAGGGTTGGGAGGATCGGTTCCTTCCAGGGTAATAATATAGCTGGAAATATCCTGCATCTGCGCGGGGCTTAGCTGCGATTCCCAGGGAATCATTCCCTTGGCTGGAATGCCATACTTAATGGTCTTATAAATATCTTTAATGTCGCCCCCGTGAATCCAGTACTGATCAGTAAGGTTGGGGCCAACCCCGCCGCCACCTTCGGCACCGTGGCAGGGTGAGCATTTTTGCATGTACATGGACTGGCCACTAGCTAGCCGAGTATCGTCCTCAATCATCGTTACATTGGTTTCGTCCACGCTATTCTCTTGAGTAGCCAGGAAAGCCTCTATCTCGGCTTGGGCTGCTGCCATCTCTTTTTCGTACTCCGCACCCTGCAGATCGCCAGTATCAAAAACGTGGTAGTTTAGTAAGTACACCACGCCAAATACAATAGTGACGTAGAACATCGCCTTCCACCAGGGAGGTAAATTATTATCCAGTTCGTAAATACCATCGTACTCGTGGTCGGTCATTACCTCCTCTTCCTGCGCTACCGGTACCGAGTCGGTAAGCTGATGCATCACTCGAGCTACAAAGGTTTCTTTAGGCTCCAGTACGATCTTCTTGTCCCCTGAAATCTCCACGACTTCCGGTTCAGGAACAAGCACTCGATTGGCAATCATCCGGATGACGATGTACAGCGTAAGTACTACCAGAAGTAATAAAACCTCGAGGGCTAGCACACTCCAAACGAGCACTTCCTGGGCGTTGGCTTCCCACCAGGAAGCGGAGCTGCCAGCATCCTGAGCAATAGTAGCTAACGGCAACAGGCTGAATAGGGTGCCTAGCAGTATCTTTTGAGCAATTCGGTTCTTCATGATTGAGGGGAGTTATCGTTGGAGGACACACCGTCGTCTAGCGGTATCTGCGACATGGTTGAAATATGTTCTTTACTGGCACTGAAGGTGAAGTAAAGGAGGGCAATAAAGAAGATAAAGAATATTAGAAAGGAGATGATCGGGTAAATTTCTATTCCCGAAATAGTCTCCATATGGTATTTAATGAATTTTAGCATGGTATCTTGTGATTGCTGATTATCAATTGTTTGATGGCTGGGGGCGGGGTGCTTGGGGCAGGGAGTTATTGACTCCTCGCTCCAGGCACCCTGCTCCCAGCTACCTTCATTCTTTCACTTGAATATCTGTTCCCAGGCGTTGCAGGTAGGCGATCAGAGCGATAATTTCCCGATCTTTCTTCACCTCAATACCGCTTTCCGCCAAGGTTTTCACAATCTCGTTCGATTGGGCATCTAGGTCAGCCATGGCCTCTTCTTCGTAGCCTTCCGGGTAAGGAACACCCAGGGTGCGCATAGCACTGATTTTATCGGCTACCTGACTTACATCCAGGTCTTTTTCGTACAGCCAGGGGTAAGGGGGCATAATGGACCCGGGCGACATTGACGTAGGATCTAACATGTGGTGGTAGTGCCAGGAATCCGGGTACTTACCTCCCTCTCGTAACAAGTCCGGGCCGGTGCGCTTAGATCCCCACAAGAAGGGGTGATCGTACACGAACTCACCTGCCTTAGCGTATTCGCCGTAGCGTTCAGTTTCAGAACGGAACGGTCTAATCATCTGCGAGTGGCAGGCATTACAGCCTTCTCTGATATACAAATCACGTCCTTCCAACTCTAATGGAGTGTAGGGCTTAACATGGGTGATCGTAGGTACATTAGATTTAATCAGGAAGGTTGGAATCATCTCTACCAATCCACCAATAAGGATGGCGATTAAGCTCCAGAACAACAGGGCTACCGGACGGCGCTCAAAAATGCGGCGGTGCCAGTGCTCATTTTTCGGAGCGTGGTACTCTTTCTCTAACGCTGGTGCTTGCGCTTCTTCTTCTTTCTGGAATTTACCAGCGTAAGCGGTTTTAACCAGGTTATACACCATGATCAGGGCACCTATAATGTAGAGGGCACCACCTCCCGCCCGTAGCATATACATCGGACGAAGCTGAGTAACAGTTTCTAGGAAGTTGGGGTAGGCTAACAGACCTTCAGCAGTAAATTCTTTCCACATTAGGCTCTGGGTGAAGCCCGCCCAGTACATCGGTAGGGCGTAGAAAATAATTCCTAACGTACCCAGCCAGAAGTGCATATTAGCCAACTTAAGCGAGTGAAGCTTGGTATTATATAATTTTGGAATCAGGTAATACAGCATCCCGAAGGTAAGGAAGCCGTTCCATCCCAGGCCACCTACGTGTACGTGGGCAATAATCCAGTCGGTGAAGTGCGCGATAGCGTTTACGTTCTTCAGCGAGAGCATCGGTCCTTCAAAGGTCGCCATACCGTAGCAGGTAAGGGCCACTACCATAAATTTCAGAATCGGATCTTCTCGTACCCGGTCCCAGGCACCTCGCAGTGTTAACAGTCCGTTCAGCATACCGCCCCATGAGGGAGCAATCAGCATGACTGAGAAAACAACGCCTAGCGACTGAGCCCAGTCGGGTAGCGCATTATACAGCAGGTGGTGGGGGCCTGCCCAAATGTAAATGAAAATCAACGCCCAGAAGTGAATGATAGATAGTCGGTAGGAGTACACTGGACGATTAGCTGCTTTGGGTACAAAGTAGTACATCAATCCCAGGTAGGGAGTAGTGAGGAAGAAGGCTACCGCATTGTGTCCGTACCACCACTGCACCAGGGCATCTTGCACTCCGGCGTACCAGGAGTAGCTTTTGAACATGGCGATGGGCAACCCAAACGAATTTACAATATGCAGCACCGCCACCGTTACAAATGTGGCAATGTAAAACCAGATAGCTACGTACAAGTGTCGCTCCCGTCGCTTCAGAATAGTAGCAAACATGTTCCAGCCAAACACCACCCAAATACCAGCAATGGCAATGTCAATCGGCCACTCCAGCTCGGCGTATTCCTTACTAGTAGTAAGTCCTAACGGAAGGGTGATAACCGCCGCCAGAATAATGGCTTGCCAGCCCCAGAAATTGATCTTGCTGAGCGTATCGCTGTACATGCGGGCTTTACAAAGCCGTTGGAGCGAATAATAGACTCCGGCAAAGATACCGTTACCCACAAAGGCAAAAATCACGGCATTGGTATGCAGTGGGCGAATCCGGCCAAAGGTAGTATATTCCAGGCCAAAACTTAACGAAGGATATACCAGTTGCAACGCAACCAGCAAACCTACCAACATGCCGACAATACCGAAGGCAACAGCGGCAATTAAAAACATGCGCACGATAGTATTATCGTACGCAAATGTTTCTAATTGATTGCGCTGCAACGATTTTTCGACAGCATCGCGGTCTTTTGTACTGAGTAGCTGTGAGGACATATTAATCTACAGATTTTCGTGGATGATCATCAAATAACATTCGAATGGAGGGAGTGTAGTCGTCTTCGTATTGACCACTACTGGTAGCCCAAAGAAAAGCGAGCAGAAAGCAGATGGCTACCAGCAAGCTTATTCCGATGAGAATGAAGAGTACGCTCATAATAATTAATTTACTACAAATAAAGCTTTGGACAGAGCTGGATGGAATGATGCTAATCACATCAAAAACTGATTTATGTCAGTTTTTTCATATATTGAGAGATTACCATTTTTTTACAGAATCATGAAAAAATTTTTTCTTCTCCTAACTGTTGGGCTATGGGTAAGTGCTACTTCCATGAAACAATCGCCAACTTTTACGCAACTGAACAGCGAACAGCCAAACTAATCAACGTGACTACTGGCCTCGCCATTTTTATTAGCTGTCTGGGTTTGCTGGGATTAGTTTCATTTACTACTCACCAGCGGGTAAAGGAAATTGGTATTCGGAAGGTGCTTAGCGCAACAGTTGCTCAACTGGTAGCTCTCTTCTCTCAAGAGTTCATAAAGCTAGTGTTAATAAGTTTTATTATCGCTGCGCCCTTAGCCTGGTACTTTGCGTAAGAGTGGCTCGCCGGTTTTGCCTATCGTACCGACTTAGGAATATTTATCTTTCTGCTGACCATACTCTCAGCGCTGGGCCTAGCTCTGTTGACAGTTGGGTTACGCTCGTGGAAGGCTGCTCTAACCAATCCGGCCGATTCATTAAGAAGCGAATAACCACAAGCAATCTAGATGCTATTCCCTGCCATAACGACTAAAGATTAAAAACAAGATACTTACGGAGCCGGATTTAGTAGCTCGTCTTGGCCATCGAGATAACGTATCCGAGTCATTTCCTCGCTAACCTTCCACAGGCGTCGAGCAATCGCTGGATTATTGGAATAGTCGTCAGCTTCTACTTTAGTAGGATACCCTCGCATTTCCTGAAAGCCATTGGGGCCGATGAATTCACCGCCTTGTATGTCTTCGGCCAGCGCTGCGTATAGAATGGGTAATGCCCCTTTCTTAGCAGACTGGAGAAATAAAGCTCCTAACGGCCTAATCAAGGCGGGAAAATACCGATCCAGTTCGGTATTGGAGAGGCCAGGATGGGCGGCTAACGAAAGAGTATTTTGACCAGAGGCTGATAACCGACGCTGAAGTTCATAGGCAAATATTAGGCAAGATCGCTTACTTTGTCCGTAGGCTTTACGCTTGCTGTAACTGTTCTTAAAGTGCAGATCATCAAACTGAATCTCAGCCCACTTGTAGGATAGACTGCTTAATGTAATCACTCGGGAATCGGAAGTCCGCTTTAGCATCGGCAGCATCTGCCCAGTGAGAGCAAAGTGTCCCAGATAATTAGTCGCCAACTGATTCTCAAAACCGTCTTCGGTCACCTCGTAGGGCGACATCATAATGCCTGCATTATTTATCAGCAAGTCTAATCGGTCAAAGTGGCTTTGAAAGTGTTTAGCAAATTTATTTACTTCCGCCAAGCTGGATGTATCAATCTTCATCGGCTTAACTTTAGCATCGGGGTAGTTAGCGAGTATCTTTTGCTTGGCTTCCTCGGCTTTCTGCATGTTCCGGCACGCCATTATTACCATGATATTTTTCTTGGCTAAAGCCAGCGTAGTTTCATAGCCTAGTCCGCTATTAGCCCCGGTGACGATAGCAACCCTGCCCGATTGTGAAGGTACCTGGTCTGTATTCCATTGAGACATGATGTTTTAGTTTAAAAGTGAAAAAATCTCATGAATCTACTATAACACTTCGTACAGCTTAATTTCCTGCGGTGCTGAGGTTGCACTATGGTTAATTAGGGAAGATTCAAATTTCGGGCTACCAAAAGGTTTATGGTTATTGCCAAAACCCACTGGCTCTTTAGGAATGCCTAGAAAGTTTCGATCTAGTTCACTGTTCGTGTTCAGGTCTTGGTAGATTGATACAGCGTATTGTCCGAATGGTACGTCAAACTCAGCTGTGACATATTCTTAGTCTGTTGCCAGTATTATTTCATTTTATGTCTGGTCTAACCATTTTTCTTCTTCTTGAAATAGGGCTACATTTACCTTCCGCCTATTGGTCTCAATATCAGAAACCTTGATCCTTAGGGTTGACTGACCTTGAGACTCAAGCCCAGTCAGTAATAAGACTAGTAAAAAAAGTAGCTTTGCTTGAATTATATTATATAGCATATCTTTAGTTATTTAGATTAAAATGATTTACAGATACTCGATGCTCTTCTGTGCATAAAATTGAATAATGGGAGATTAAAAATCGATGACAATGCCTAGTGATGGAAGAGGGGTATCATTGGCTAGTTCATTGACTTCAACCACAGTTGCCGGCTCAACGATGACACCCGCAGCATTACGATCAAGTCCATACACTGGCGGCTCAGGAATTTGCTGGGCAAAAACGTTTTGTACTTCTAGAAAGATATTCAGTGGCCATTGGCTAAAATTCCATTTCTTATCAATTCTAATATCAGTCTGGTTAAAGGGAGCCAATCGTTGCTCTCCGAAGGTAGAATAATCAAAGAGCAATGCCGGATAAGTACCCTGTTCATTGGTAGCGACTAAATCTACTTGAGCAAATGGGGTTTTTCCCACGTAGCGTACTCTTCCACTTAGCTCCCAATTAGTACCAAACTGATAGCCTCCGGTAAAGGTGAGCAGTTGTCCGCTATCCCAGGCACTGGGTAGGTAGTTGGTAGGATCAAATGCGGTAAATTCACTAGTAAACAGGGTATACGCGAGAATAGCGTAGGATCGTTTGGTCAATTTCTTTTGGTAGAGAAATTCTACTCCATAGGTACGACCCAATCCGATGCTGACGACAGGTTCGTTGCCCAACACTTCAAAGCCTGAACCTAGGTTAGCCAGTGATACACTATCGGTTAATGAAACCGGATAATCGGCGTATTCTTTGTAAAACCCTTCAATGGATAGTCTGGAGGCTGGGGTAACGAGGTACTCTATCCCAACTACATAATGGTCACTCTGAATGTAGTCCGTATTTTGATTGACAAAAACTCCTGCATTGTTTTGGAATCCTAAGATCGTGTAAGGGGGTATTTTATAATATCGGCCTACGGAAGCATTGAGTGTCCACTTCTGCTGTTGATCTAGTTTGTAGGAAACTGAAAACCAGGGACTGAGCGTGGATAGTACATCCGAGCCATTTTCAGTAAAACTATTTCCATCAGCCCGTACTCCTAGCGAAATTCCCAATCGGTCATTGAACAGCTTTTTAGAAGCTTGCCCGTGAAATCCGTAGCGGAAAAACGAAAGATCCGTTTCAAAACGAACATCGTTGATAGCGTCGTTAGTATTGTTGATATAATTAGCCCATTGCACCACAAAGCCACTGCTAAGTGTCCAACTATTAAAAAAGCGAGTGAAGTTATAGCGCAGCTTGGTCTCCTGCTCTTCCGACTCGTTACGGAATAGAATTCCTTCCTGATTCATATTATCGGCGTACCGAATGAAGTCATTTTGCAGCGAGTTGGTACTGATCGTAGTGGTCATGAAACCTGGCTTATTTTTGAATCTTTTCTTCCAGGTAGCCCCCACTGCATTTGTCCTTTGTTTGATAACGGGTACCTGATCTAAGGAAGCCTGCTGTTCAGGATCAAATTCATCGAGGATATTGACAGAAAAATCATCGATAGACCCGAGTCCGGTAATGGTCAGGTCATTATAGTCGTTGAGTTTATGGGTGCCTTTGTACTGATAATCCCAATAGTCAGGCAAAAACGGAAGTCCTAATAGTTCGAAGAGAAACTGCAAATAAGATCGCCGTACTGAAGCAATGAAAGAGGTGTTACTCGTTTCCTGATCTTTTTTGAACAATGGGCTTTCTACTGTAAGTGCAGTTTCACTGCTACTGACCCGAATATTGGTACGAAATTCTCGGTTGTTACCATCCCGTTGGTCAAACTGTAAGGCACCCGATAACACATTGTCGTATTGGGCATTAAAGGCACTGGTGGATAGTGTCACTCCTTCAAAAAAGCTAACGTTTAATAAACCCACCGGACCTCCAGCGCTTCCTTGGGTGGAAAAGTGATTAATATTGGGAATCTCTACTCCATCTAAGTAGTATACATTTTCATTCGGCGCACCTCCTCGGATGATAACATCATTTCTGAATCCACCTACAGAGCTAGCTACACCTGGTAGAGACTGTACTACTTTCGCAATATCATTATTGCCACCCGGATACGTAGCAATCTCTTCGGCAGACAGCCGCTGTATAGATAATGGGGTTTCTTCAAGCTTTTCAAAGGGATTGGCCGTGACAACAATATCTTCTAACTGCGTTTGGCTCTCCGTTAAAGCAAAGTTTACATCTGGGGTACCACCTGAACGAACTACAATGTTAAACTTTGTTTCTGTTTGGTGGCCAATATAAGAAGCCTGAATGCTGTAGGCTTTTGGTGGCACGCTGGTAATTGTGTAGTACCCCTCAATATCAGTAATTGTACCGAGTTCTGATTCTACCAGCTGAATAGTTACTCCGATCAATGGTTCCCCCGATTGAGCATCCGTGACATAACCGGAGATTGATCCGTTATTCTGAGCAATGAGCAGCGTGCTACAAAAAAGGGCGAGAGCGCAAATTGATAAAAATTTCATCCCAAATACTTCTTCTGTACTTCTGCAAAGATGCGAAGAGAAATGGCAGTATTAATGAGAAGAATCTTGCACTTATTCGGACGAATCTTGCATAAATGAGCTTCGGTACTGAGTGGGGGTTTGCTGAGTGAGTTGCTTGAATAGTCTACCAAAGTAGGATGGATCGGAGAAGTTAAGATCAAAAGCCACTTGAGTAATATCTTTGGAAGGGTCTTGTAACAGCACTTTACTGTAGTTAATGGCTACTTCGTTGATATGTAGCTTAGGGGGCTTATTAGTAACTTTATTCACGCATCGGTGTAAGTAGTTTTCTGAAACAGCTAGAGTATCCGCATAAAACTTTACCTCTCGTTGTTGAAGGAAATGCTCGTAGACTAATTCCTTGAATAACATGGTAATTTCAGAAGAACGATCAGGTTTGGATAATGATGCTGGTGAGGCTTCTGCTAATCGTAGTACAATAGATTTTAGTAACGAAATTTGAATTTCCTGAGAAAATACGTTGACTCTAGGTTGCTGAAGAAGTAACTCGCAACACTGTCTTAACCACGCCATGTCCTCGGGAGAAACATGATGTTTAGGATAGAAGGTAAGGCGGTTAAGTAAAGTTCTGTCAATAAAAATTTGGGGTAGTAATGCACTGTCAACGTAAATAAAAAATCCGTCGGTGGCAGGATTGATAGACTTAATCGCGTTGAGATGACCTTCTCGGATGAAGAGGACATCGTTAGAGTGTAATTCAATCAGTTCATTATCTACCTGTTGGGTACCTCCACCCGCTGAGAATAGTAGCAAAAAGTTATACTTAGCCCTAAACAACGGAGTGGGAGACTTGATAAGTAAAGAAGCAATAGACAGTGGATAAATCTGTATGTCGCTGGGTTGAAATGCGAAAGAAGCAGTACCTGCTCTCATATACTGGTCTACAAACTTATCAAAATCAATAGGGTTAAAATCTGGGTAACTCATACTTATTAATACTACCAGGGCCAAACTACTCTTCTGCGTGCCGTACGTAATCCAATTGGGTTGACTTATCCTTTCGGAAATCAAAAGTGCCGTAGAAGAATAGACGGAACGTGTGGTTGAGATCGTACTGAAACCCGGTATTGCGCTGCTGAAACACCATCATATAGCCGGTATCAAAGCTCCACTGCTTGGTCAGGCGGTATTTAATGCCTAATGTCAGTCGGTTCTGATTAAAGGTGTTGTACACCACTCTTTTTCCGAAGTTTACGTGGATTTCGTCAGCGATTAGCCACTGCGCTCGGCTGTTCTTGGAAAAAGGAATACTAGCACTTAACAACATCCTGACCCGGTTAATCAAGTAGTGATCATTCAGTGATTCGCCGTTGATATGGGTGTTAAAAATGCGCTGTTCATTGCGGATCCGAAAGAGAGTGTTTATCCCCGGGTAGCGGTGAGAGAAACTGACCTGCTGGTAGATACGGTTCTCATTGGTGTAGCGTTCCCACTGATTGGCCGATGAAGAGGTAAGCCACATGTGCGCGTACCCGCCGGCTACCCGTAAATTACGTTTTATTGAATACTGAACCCCACCCCGGATAAAGTAAAAATTTGCATTATTGAGAAAATCCATCCGGCGAATATGGAAATCGGTTAGAACACTCCAGTGGCGGGTTAGCTGATACAGATTATTGGTTGAAATCCAGAAGTGCTGATGATACGTGATTTCTTTCTCAGTTTGCGCCCAGGAGAATGTTCCTGCTAACAGCATAAAACCGAGTAGTAAAACCTTTAGCTTCATAAGTTTCACAATACACTGTCTTGCCTAGGGTGAGGTTCTTGTATAAATTGCTGGGCTTTGGCGTAAACCGCCAGAGTAATAAACCCGACTACCGTAACCGAACTGAGCGGCATTAGTATGGCGGCAATTAGCGGGGTGAGCAAGCCGCTCACAGCAAACGATAATCCTACAATATTGTAGAGAAACGAAAGCAAAAAGGCGGCTTTCACAATACGCTGACTAACCTTAGAAAAGCGAAGGAAAGCAGCCATCTTAGGCAACTGTTCGGCACTTAAAATAGCATCGCAGGCGGGAGAGAAGTGATATACATTATCGGCTACGGCAACCCCTACGTGGCTTTGTTTCAGGGCACCGGCATCGTTTAGCCCATCGCCGATCATCATGGGGAAGTGACCATCGTTTTCTAGTTGCTGCACGTAGTTGAGCTTATTCATCGGCGACTGCCGGAAGTGTAGTTCATTAAAGTAGTCTACCAGGTTTTTTCGTTCCCGATCTTGATCTCCCGAGTGAAGATGCGTGATGTAGCGAGGTCGTAACTTCTTCATCAGTTGCCGAAAACCAGGACGGTACTGGTTAGCAAATTCAAAATACCCTCGTAGCTGACTGTCTACTTCTACGTAAACACGGGTGGCACTGGCATCGGTCTGTGGTTCCCTCGTCACCCAGTTAGCGGAGCCAATCTTCCACTGGTGTCCCGCTACTTGGGCTGAGATACCTTGTCCGGCAACTTCCTCGAAGGTGTCAGTAGCTAAAGGAGTGGCTAAGGCTGGCTGCGATTGGTAGATGGCCGTACTAAGTGGATGCGTGGAATTACGGACGATTGAGCTTAGCATAGCCTGCTCCTTCAAAGAAAAAGAAGTACCGATAAATGGTAGTTGTTGGGGCTGAGTTTGAGTGATGGTGCCGGTCTTGTCAAAGATGATCTGGTCAACCTGCGCCATTTTCTCTACTACGTTGGCATTCTTCAAGTACAGTCAGCGCTTACCGAAGATGCGTAGCGTATGGCCGTAGGTAAACGGAATAGCTAGTGCTAGGGCACAGGGGCAAGCCACAATCAGTACTGAGGTTACAGTATTGATGAGCAGGCTACTATCGGTAAAGTACCAGTAGATGGCGGTAGCCGTACTAATGAGCAATACTGCTATCGTGAAATACCGACTTACCTGATTGGCTAGATTGGAAAGTGAGATAGCCTCCTGCTTCTGAAAGACGTCCTGATTCCAGAGTTGGGTAAGGTAGCTGTTGGCCACTGGTTTATGAATTTCTACCGTGATGGTGCTACCTAACTGCCGCCCTCCGGCGTACAGTAGATCACCACTGGTCTTGGTTACCGGATCAGACTCTCCGGTTACGAAGCTGTAGTCAATATTGGCTTTCCCCTGAAGTAAAATAGCGTCGGCCGGAATCAGCTCCTGGTTACGAAGTAGAATCCGATCTCCCACCTCCAGTTGGTGCAGGGGAGTGGTGACCTCTTTGCTGTTTTCAATTTTGGTAACGGCTACCGGAAAGTAAGAAGCGTAGTCGCGTTCGTAGGAGAGTGCTTGGTAGGTTTTACTCTGGTACCATTGGCCAATCAACAGAAAGAAAACAAGGCCATTCAGCGAATCTACGTAGCCTGCGCCAGTCTGAGATAATATTTCGTAAGCGCTGCGCCCGAACAGCGCCAGAATTCCCAGAGCAATGGGCACGTCCAGGTTCATATGGCCGTGGCGTATCCCCTTCCAGGCTGAAGTAAAGTAGCCGGAGGCCGCGTAGAAAAACACTGGCAAGGCTAGAGCCAGATTTATATAACCGAAGAAGTGACGGTAGTTATCTTCCAGGGCAAACCTAGTATCCAGGTATTCAGGAAGGCTAAGCAGCATGGCGTTGCCAAAACAGAACCCGGCTACTCCGGCCTTGACGGCTAGCGAGGAGCTTTTCTTTTGAGGCTTATTGGCAGTCTCGTTTTGAGTAGAAGCCAGAGATATTTCGGGAGTGTAACCTAATGAACTTAGCAACTCGGCTAAAGCTCGGGGCGAAAGCTCATCAAGATTAAAGGTGATACTCACTTCCTTTTTCAAGAATTGTACCCGGGAACGCAGAACACCCGAGTGTAATCGAGCTAGGTTTTCCAGTAACCAGATGCAGGAGCTACAGTGGATGGCTGGAATAAACAGCGTGATCTTGGCAGTTGAGCCCTCTTTGAAATCCAGCAGTTTGGTAGCAATAGCTTCATCATCCAGAAAAGCGTACTTATTTTCTTCGGTACGGTTCCGCTGACTAGTGCCGGGAGTCTTTTCCAGATCGTAGTACTGCACCAGATCGCTTACGTTCAGTATCTCGTATACCGTTTTGCAGCCTACGCAACAAAATGCTTTCTCGTCAAAAGTGATCGTCTCATCCCGGCATTCCTCCCCACAGTGGAAGCATTGGGTATCCGTAAGTGATTGGGTCATATACGTAGTTTAACTCAGAAGTAGATCAATAGCAATCCCTAAGCTGGGAATTGAAGGTTGAAAATTGATTCACTTGGTAGATAGTTAGTGACAAACTGAGGTAGCGGGCGGCTTCGGCTGCTAACCACCAGGGTACCCTTGTCGCGTTCAATAGCTACAGGGAGCAGATGTTGGTACTCCTCACTTATTTTATGCACCGCCAAGTCGTAAAAATGAAGCTTGAGATACTCAATGAGCAGCTTTTCTTCTAAGGGTGGAACCGGTTGCGTATGTAACAGTAATAAGGTGACAGGTAAGGAGGTACTAAACCGGTTAAAATCCTGGCCGAACTGCTGAATCATTGCGAAGTCCTGAGCGCTACCATCGTAAAACAATACTAGCTGCTCTACGGGAATTAGTGGTTTCTTCAGCACCAGGGTGGGGCAGCGAACCTGCGCTGTAAGCTCGTTTAGCGTAGCAGGAGAACCATGCTGCGTGTACTCAGCCGACACTAATGAATCTTCTACTACCAACAGGTCGGCGAACTGCCCTTCTTGCAGCACATCACCAAAGCTAGCCTCGTAGCTTCTCATCTGAGTTACCTTTTTCGGTAGCTCTAACTTGCTGGTTCCATTAGCTCCGTGACCATTCTTCCTACCAACTGCTGCCAGGAGGGCTTCATACAGAGCTAACTCCAGAAAGGATACCTAGGGTAGGGCTTCTTCCGTCTCCGACAAAATCGGAAGCGTAAGTTTTACTAGAAGGTAAGGCTGATATTGCAAATGCTGATCAATCCAAAGGGTCTGATCGTAAAACGACTGTTCGTCGATGCCTAGAAGTACAATTTTCCTGCGGTGCATAGCTGGTAATTCTAAAATATCTGTAAATCTAAGCTTATCCCCCCCTTTCAGAAATGATGCCCATCAAAGGAAAAACTGATAAAAGTCATAATTTGAATAACGAATTTGTAATATCTTCCCGGAAAGTGAAGCAGGTCAAATTATTTCGTAATTTTGCCGCAGATAATCATTATTGATACAATTTAGTAAGTGAACTTAGTACTAACTTTTTAATCTAAAACAACTATGGACTCTTACAGTATTTTTGGTAAAAAACAGAAGAACAAATCTCTTTCATCGGCCGATAAATTAAAAATTGTCGGCTTTGTTACCAGCACTGCTTTGGCGCTAACCGAAGCGGCCAAAAGCTGGGTTCATCAACAGTCGTATGATCTGCTCGGAAGAAAAACCCGTCAGCAGCGACAGCAGGAGCAGGGACTGATGCTAGTAGCCGGTTTTATTGGGGGAATTGTAGCCGGAGCGATCACCGCCCTGCTAGTAGCCCCCGAGTCGGGCGGAGAATTACGGCAGCGTATTACGGGCATGTTTGGTAATGGCCACGATGAAGATACTGCCATTGAAGAAGCTTCACAGAAAGCCGAAGAACTGGCTGAAGCCGCTAAGATCAAAGCTGAAAACGCCGAGCGTAATATCAGCGATAACTAGCTTGCTATTATCGGGACTTATTGGTAGTAGTGGCCCGGATATGAGGGTGAACTACTCGGAAAAACAAAGGCGGAAACAATGCTAGGTAGAACATGCCGAAGTATCCAGCCGGTAGCGTAGGGCTTTCCGCATGCGATTCCAGGGTGTAGTAGGGCTTGCTGGCCCGCTAATGGTGGTCGGCGTGACGTGACAGTTCAAACAGCGTAAAGCGGCTGGTAACCGCATCCGACTGCCAGGCGTGCTGTTTACCGACTCGTTCGCCCTCGCGACGTTCCAGACCGTAGTGCTCAATGTAGTTCACGTACTCTAATAAGAAGAAGGCGGCGACTGATTGTACCAGGTAGGCACCCAATACCCACTTACCCAAGACTAATCCTAAGGCTACG
>CAKZYJ010000179.1 GCA_937884755.1 uncultured Flammeovirgaceae bacterium | reverse complement strand
CCATCAGGCTAAATGGCTGAATTGGGGGGGAGGGCAGCTCATGACCCGTGAGGGATATGACCTGGAACATCTCATCCGCCTCATTCGTGAGTTCCGAGAGAAATACGGAGTTGACATCATTATGGAGCCTGGTTCAGCCGTAGCCTGGGAAACCGGCTATTTGACGGCTACCGTAGAGGATATTATTGACAGTAGGGGGATAAATGCGGTAGTATTGGACATAAGCATCTCTGCTCATATGCCGGATTGCATTGTAATGCCCTACAAACCAAATGTACTTGGTGCTCAAGATGCCCAACCCGACGAGCCGGCCTATCGGCTCGGCGGACTTACCTGCTTGGCCGGAGATTACGTAGGCGATTATGCTTTTGATCGCCCCCTAAAGATTGGTGATCGAATCGTGTTTAATGATATGATGCACTACACCATGGTAAAAACTACTTTCTTCAATGGAGTGCGCCACCCATCTCTGGGAATATGGCACGAAGATGGTACGTTTGAGCTGGTAAATCAGGTAGGTTACGAAGCCTATCGAGAAAAGCTTTCCTAAGCCGAACTCGAACAACAAATCCTGGTTTTTTCCGTATTTCTAACAGACCTTTAGATTGATTTATCATGTTATATTTTATTCATATCGCCTCGGGTATCGTACTGATTTTACTAGGGGCTACAATTTACTACCGACGTAAGTATCACTGGATTGCGGGGTATCAAGCGCTAAACAAATCTGAACGAGAGCACTTTGACATGAAAAAGTTTGCCTTGTTGGTGCGAAACGTTTTTGGCATCAGTGGTCTTATCTTGATACTGATGTCAACGGTATTGGTTTATTTGGGTCAGATCAACTTATCGTTACTACTTAGTTTTGCTACTGTAGTAGGGGCTATCCTGTACGTAGCTCATCAAATAGACAAGTTCAAACAGCAGCGAGCTTACTAAAAAAGAACTTTTTTTAAGTTTAGTTAGGAAGAGCCTCGGACCACTAACTGAGTAGAAAAAGTTTCGGTGGTGTACTGTAGATCAACTCCCACCGGGGTTTCAATTTGATCAATAAGCAAACGAGCCGCAGTTTGTCCCATAGCGAAGGAAGGTTGCCCGACGGTGGTTAGAGCTGGATCGAGATAGGGAGTCATTGCCTGATCATCAAAACCGACAATTGCTATATCTTCGGGAATAATTAGTAATTTCTGCTTTGCGACATACATCACTTCAATGGCGGTAGGGTCGTTTACAGTAAAAATAGCATCAGGTGGTATTTTTAGCTCTAAAAGTTCGCTTGCACACTGCCGCTTATGCTCTTTGGTTAAGCTACAGTGCCGGATATATTGCTCATTAACCGGATGCCCTGCATCTCTCAAAGCTTCAATATAACCTTTCATCCGATTTTTGCTTACCGATAATTGATTAGGTCCCGCAATATGAGCGACTCGCTGGTAACCTTGCTTAACAAGGTGACTAACTGCCTGATAGGCACCCTGATAATCGTCTGAAACCACTTTGTGTGAAGTAATACTATCAATTACCCGATCAAACTGTACCAGCGAGGTGTGGGCAACAATCTCTTCCAGATGCTGGTAAGAGTCTGTTGTAGTGGCAGGACAAACGATGATCCCATCTACCCGGTAGCGGTTAAACATATGCAGGAGATTTACCTCCTTGGAAAAGGATTCATCAGATTGGCAAATCATCACGTAGTACCCCTGATTTACCGCTACATCCTCTATTCCGCTAATTGCCGAGCTATAAAATGGTTGGGTAATATCTGGCATCAACACTCCAATGGTTCGGGTTCGGTTTTTCACTAATCCAATAGCAAATGCATTAGGGTGATAATTGAGCTTTTTAGCTGCTTCAAGTACTGCCTTGCGAGTTTGGGGACTAACTTCAGGATGGTTGTTTAATGCTCGGGAAACAGTAGAGGCAGAGATATTCAGATGAAGGGCAATATCCTTAATAGTAGTCGATTCGCTTTTCACAAATAGGGGATATTAATGTGGAAATGGGGTGAGCAAACGAATAGCAAGCATCAGTTATCAATATACTGAATACTGAAGAGTTCGCAATAGAAGAAGAAGATTAATTTAAATATTGCAAAAATCATAGTGCCGGTTGCGTTTGCGGTAAAAATCTGTATTTATTTGAAAGTATTGATATTGTGTTTTACAGTTTTTTTTTGGAATATTCATTACCAATACAACTACTCCAAACTGCTTTTCAAAAGCAATTCCGGTGAGCCATCCATAGGATTAATCCGGTCACTAAGCATTTTTTTCACCAATTATAACCATTATGCACAAGAATCTTTACCTATGTTTACTTGTCGCGGTCGCTTTTCTGGTTTCGGTAGGGGCTTATGCCCAAAATACTGTTTCCGGTAGGGTAACTTCGGCGGAGGCAGGCGAAGGCCTGCCCGGTGTCAATGTACTGTTAAAAGGTACTAGTAGCGGAACTGTAACCGACATTGATGGAAATTATTCCATCTCAGCCGACAGTGAGGGTATCCTGGTTTTTAGCTCCATCGGGTACATTACTCAGGAAATTCCGGTGAATAACCGTAGTACCATCAATCTTCAGTTAGAAACTGATGTTCAGAGTTTATCGGAAGTAGTAGTAGTGGGATACGGTACGCAAAACAAGCGGGATATAACCGGTGCTATTTCTACGGTTAAAGCCGAAGAGTTAAGTAATTTCAAAGCAGCGCCGTCACTTGACCAAGCGTTACAGGGGCAAGCTACGGGAGTGCAGGTATCTTCTACTTCGGGAGTACCTGGTGCGCCTACTCGCGTATTGATTCGTGGTACGAACTCAATTTCATCCGGTACCGAGCCACTCTGGATTATTGACGGAATGATTTTGAGTGGTCAAGGAGGAGGAGAACAGGGAGGACTAGGACGTAACAGCGCTACTGTTGGTCAAAATCCACTAGCATCTATTAACCCCAACGACATTGAATCTGTTGAGGTATTGAAGGATGCTTCGGCTACGGCTATTTATGGTTCGCGGGGCGCGAATGGGGTAATCATTGTCACTACCAAATCAGGTAAAGGCGGAAAAGGCACTACTGACCTAAGCGTGAACTACGGTATTACTAATCCGGTACGCGGACCGAATGAAATAGGCTTTGTAGACGGTCCCACCTGGCTGAGTTTGGTAGATGAAGCCCGTGCCAACCGGGGGCTACCCGAATTTGACCCCAATGCGTTGCTCAACGATGCCCGTGACCCTACTGCGGTACTGGATCGAAGTCAGATTGCAAACACTAACTGGTTTGATGAAGCGCTTCGACAGGGTAGTTTCATGGATATAAACCTATCGACTTCCAACGCGACTGAAAAGACGAATTATTACCTCTCTGGTAACTACCGGGAAGACCGAAGTATTTTGGAAGGCGGGCGTTTACGACGCTACGCTACCCGGGCCAACGTAGATTTCTATCCGGCTAAAAACTTCTCAGTGGGTTCGCGTATCGCGCTGAGTTATACGAACAACCAGCGAGCCCCTAATGGAGGCGCCCCCGGTGGAAATTCCAATATTGCTCGGGGTGGCTATAATATGGCGAACTCAAATGCCTTACCTATCTTACCTATCTTTCATCCCACCATCCGTGATCCCGAAGGTAATCCTATTTTGTTTGATCCTCTTTCTGGGCGTAACCTACGGGCCACCATTAACCGCGATAACTATATTAATGATTTAGAGACCTACCGTGCCATTGGTGGTTTAAATCTGGACTACAAAATTCCATTTGTAGAAGGGTAATCGGTACGCTCAGAATTATCATTTGACTTCCAGCACGCCAGCAGCATTGAGTGGGGAAATACGGTAATTCGCGAAGGAAGCAAGTATGCCTTTGATAATGGAACGACGTTTCGGCGGTTAAACTACAACCTGTACGGAACCTGGAATCGCGACTTCGGTAACATTCATAATATCAACTTAGTAGCTGGGGCTGAATCAACCGAGCAACAAACCCGTCGTCGTAATACAGAAGCCCAAGAGCTATTTGGAGAAGCCCAAGATTTGGGTTCACCGGGTGATGTACAACGAGTTTCTAATGGATTAGGTGGCGAACAGTATTTCCGAGGCTTCTTTGGCCGTTTCAACTACAAATTGATGGATCGCTACATACTAGGCTTTAGTTTCCGACGGGATGCATCCTCTATATTTCTTCCGGAAAATCGCTGGAACAACTTCTTGGCTGCTTCAGCCGGTTGGATCATTTCTGACGAAAGCTTTATGCAGAACGTAACTCCGGTGGAGTTTCTGAAGTTGAGAGCTAGTTTCGGGCAAACCGGAAATTCAGCGATTAACGCACTAGCAACTGAAACCGGCTACACTGGCTGGGGGCGTTACGGCGACGTAGGAGCAGGCGATCTACTAAGCCGGATTGGAAATCCTGATCTACTGTGGGAAACGACTAATGCTTATGATGTTGGGCTTGACTTCGAACTATACGGAAGCCGGATCAGCGGTTCGATAGGCTATTATCTACAAGATGCTACTGATCTGCTGTTATCTGTACAAGTGCCTCAGTCTTCGGGTATCTGGAGCGGTAATCCAACCATAGTAGATAACATAGGTGACTTACGCAATCAAGGGTGGGAATTCACCTTGAATACTATTAATATTGACCGAGGTGGTTTCCAATGGTCTACGAATTTCAACTTTACTACCAATCGGAACGAAGTGTTGAAGCTAACCGGAGGTGAAGACGAAGAACTTTATAATGTCCGCACTAACGGCTTAGTAACCACTGTCGGTGAATCTTTAGGGTACTTCAGGTTAGCAGAGTATGCGGGTATTGATCCGGTAGGAGGGTACGAACTGATCTACGAAATGGATCTGGAGAGGTTTCGGGAAACGGGAGAACGGGTACGCACCGGAAATGTAATTCCAGCCACTCGGGCCAATCTTCGGGATCACCTCTTCGACCAAAGAGATAAAACTGGGTTGCCTACCTTCTTCGGTGGTCTGACTAACAACTTTCGTTACAAAGGATTGGAGCTTTCTGCCGTGCTAGTGTTCTCCGGTGGAAACTATATCTACGACAATGCTGAACGGCAACGATCCTACATTGGAAATGGAAATAGTATTTTAAGGCAATCAATTGTAGGAAATACCTGGACCGAGGGCAACCCTAACGCCGAATGGCCCCAACTAAGTTGGAACCATCGCTACGATGTGATTAACGAAGATGGTACCATTAGTGAAAACCAGCGATTTGATAATCAGCGTAATGGTCAGGTGCATGATAAATTTTTGAAACGGGGAGATTTCCTGCGGATGCGAACGCTACAACTAGCTTACAATTTGCCTTCCACTTTAATGGAACGATGGAATATGAGTGGTATCCGAGTCTATGTATCGGCTAACAACCTGTTTACGATTACCGAATTTGACGGTTATGATCCCGAGGTAGTAAACCTTGGTAACGATCGGAACCTAGGTCAGGGATGGGTAGGTACTACCTTACCACAAGTGCGTAGTTGGAACGTTGGAGCCACATTTTCATTCTAATTATCAGTCGCTATGAATTATACAAAATATATAAGTCTATCATTTACGGTTTTTATTCTGCTGATTTTCTCGTCAGCTTGCGATAATGAGGAGTTTTTTGAATTGGAGCGCCCAGTAGAAGATCCCTGGCTGACTTTAGCGGATTTTGAAAAGGCTCCGATTGGTGCTTACTATGCGTTGTCAGGCAACGGTGGTGGTCGCACCATATTTGGCCACGGGCGTATGGCCGGTGAACTTTTTGCCGATGGAGTTAATATTGCCCCGCCTACCGCTGGGTTTGAGCCCAACGGAGATGCGGAAGATATGTATGCCCGTACTACTGAGGTTCCAATAGGTATCTTTGATAATGGGGTATTTAACAGTGGTTATTTTGCCGTAGGCTTGGCTAACGGTGGGCTCGATTACGTAGAAGAAAACAATGGTCGGCCTTTAGCTAGCGAAGGAAGGCAGGATGAAGTAGACCGGATTGCCGGTGAACTACATTTTGTACGAGCTTATGCCTACTACTGGCTAACCCGCATTTACATGCCGCCTTACCCGAGTGATGAGAAGCGCATTCCATTTCGGCTTGAGCAAGCTGATAACTTCAGTGAGGCTATCACTTCGGAGCTGGCTTCTACTAATGACTTATACGGGGTAATAGTAGAAGACTTACGAGCGGCCAAAGATTTACTTCCTGAGCGTTATGAAGAAGGAGTGCATAATTCTTCTTACGCTGACGGACGAGCAAACAAGTTTGCGGCGGCGGCGCTACTAGCCAAAGTGCTTTTTCACATGGGACCCGAAATGCGCGATGAAGCCCTAGCTGAATTAAACTTCGTGATTGACCAGAATGGCGGCGATTATACTCTGGAAGAAGATCCAATTGAAGCCTATAATAAAACTGGTATAGCTCGCGGTAGCGAAGTGATCTGGTACTATGCCCTCTGGGCGGGAGATGGGCTGGGCGGCTCCAGCAACTGGAAGCACCCCAACCGTTTTCAGGATTATAATGCTAGTAATCGTCAAGCTAGCGGACCGGAAACTAACCAAAACCGCTATATGACTGCTAGTAAAAGCTTTCTTCAGCAAGTAGGATGGGAAGATGCTAGCGGTGAATTAACCGCCGAAGCTTTGCAAGATAAGCGGTTCAATCAATTATTCTTGCGACTGCTGCCTTCGGCTCAAACTGATACAATTGCAGAAAACATTTATCCTGAGCCTAACGGCAATTTTGCTACTACTGAACCTTACATATGGAACAACCGCTACTATCGGGCTGGCGACCGAGTTACGAACTTACCTCTTCTCCGTCTGGCCGATATGTATTTGCTTCGGGCCATTATCCGGGCGCAAAGCGGTGATGTTGCTGGGGGCCGTGCCGATCTGAATATGGTACGTAACCGGGCCGGAATTGGTGATTTTGCTGGATCAGATGCTCAGCTAGAAGAGGCTATTCATTTAGAACGCTTCAAAGAAATGGCCTTTGAGGGAGACCGTCTGTACTATTTACAGGGACTACGCGTGGATATTCCGGCCGGCGACCGGGGTGGTGCTACCGTACCCTGGGACAGCCCGTTTTATTCAGAGATCCCTGATTACGAAACCGATATCAATCAGGCTTTCAATTAACATGCATTTTGGTTAGTGAAAAGGGGAGGAACAGACAGTTCTTTCCCTTTTTTTGTAGAACGAACTTTTGTAGTTTCAGTGGTGAAAGAAGCAAGCATGCCTACCCAACGCTTATGGAAGTGGTTGATTCTGGTTTTACTAGTAGCCTGCGAGTCTAAATCTAATAAAGACAACGAAGCCACTACTGAAGTACCGGAAAAATCTACAGTCGAAACAAAGCCACAGTTTACTAAGCTTACGTCGGAGCAAACCGGAATCTACTTTATCAACGAAGTAGCCGAAAATCGTTTTCGAAATATTCTGCTCTACCAGTACTTTTATAACGGAGGAGGAGTGGCTGCCGGCGATATTGATAATGATGGCAAAACCGATCTGTTCTTCACTGGTAATACCGTTTCTAACAAGCTCTACCGAAATCAGGGAAACCGAGGCGCCCCGTTTCAGTTTGAAGACATTTCCATTACTGCTGGGATACTGCCTTTAGGCAATAGCAGTTGGTGTACGGGAGTTACAATGGCTGACGTAAACGCCGACGGTTGGTTAGATATTTACGTGAGCCGCTCTGGCAACCTAAAACCGGAGAACCGGGAAAACCTACTTTACATCAATCAGCAAAATGGCACTTTTGTAGAACAAGCTAAAGAATACGGACTAAACGACCCTGGCTACTCCGTGCAAGCCGCTTTTTTTGACTACGACCGTGACGGTGATCTGGATATGTTCCTGGTAAACCACGGCATGGAAACCTACACCGGAAGGGTACCGTCACAGTCCAGCCAGCGAGTTCCCTACATGGCCGATAAATTATTTCGGAACGATGAGGGAAAGTTTACCGAGGTTAGTGAACAAGCAGGTATTATTGGAACGCAGCATAGCTACGGTTTAGGACTTACGGTGAGTGACGTCAACTGCGATGGTTGGGATGACATTTACGTAGCCAATGATTTCTACGAACACGATTATCTCTATCTAAATAAGCAGGATGGAACGTTTGAAGAAACAATTCATGAGGCTACCCGCCAAATTTCTTTCTTCGGGATGGGAGTAGATATGGCTGATTTCAATAATGATTTGTGGCCCGATATTATGGTGGTAGATATGGCCGCTCCTGATCATTTCCGGCAGAAATCCAACCTGGCGGGTATCAGCGACACCAAGTTCTGGGATTTTGTGGATAAGGGCTACCATTATCAATACATGTATAACAGCCTGCAATTAAACAATCCCTTACCACCCAACAGCAAACAAGCAGTTTCTTTCAGCAATATTTCGCGCCTGGCCGGAGTAGATCAGACTGACTGGAGCTGGGCACCGCTGTTTGCCGATTTGGATAACGATGGTTGGCAAGATTTATTTATCACTAACGGGTTGCGGAAGGATGTGCTCAATAATGATTTTGTGGCGGGTATCAATCAGGAACTAGAAGCGATGAACGCTCGCTTTGTAGAATTAAACGAACCTGCGGCTCAATCGCTGCTCAACCAAATGCCCTCCCAGAAGATCGCTAACTATGTTTATCATAATCAAGGTGATCTACATTTTAAAGACGTTAGCAAAACCTGGGGTTTGGGAGAGCCTACCTTTTCTAACGGAGCCGCTTACGCTGACTTGAATAACGATGGTTATCTGGATCTCATTATCAATAATCTGGACGATTTCCCCGTCATTTACCGCAATCAACCCGCTAGCCGTCCGGCAAATTATCTCCGAATTAAGCTGAAAGGTAGTACTAAGAACCGTTTCGGTGTGGGAGCTAAAGTCACTATCTATCATCAAGGGGTTAACCAGATGCGGCAATTACAGCCTACCCGGGGGTTTCAGTCGTCAGTGGAACCCTTGCTGCATTTTGGGCTAGGTGAATCAACTACGGTAGATAGCCTCCGAATTGTTTGGCCTGATCGAGCAATGCAAAATCTCACCGATGTCGCCGCCAATCAAATTCTAACCATAGCCCATGCTGACGCTAAAGAATCATCTGAACCTCTGGCTTCGGTAGAACCGCTTATGCAGGAAATAACTGAGCAGATGGACATTACTTTTCAGCATCGAGAATCGAACTATAATGATTTTGATCGGGAGTTCTTGCTACCGCACAAACTATCTGATTTTGGCCCGGCACTCGCCGTCGGCGATGTGAACGGGGATAATCTGGATGATTTTTTTGTAGGAGGAGCGAAAGGGCAAACGAGTCAACTGTTTTTGCAAACCAGTGGTGGAAACTTCCGGTCCACATCTAGTCAACTCTGGCAACAACATTCGGACAGTGAAGCTACCGATGCTCTCTTTTTTGATGCTGATGGCGATCAGGACTTGGATTTATACGTGGTAAACGGTAGCAATGAATACGAGGTAAATGATCTGGCATTACAAGATCAACTTTATCTGAACGACGGCCAGGGCAACTTCAAGTGGGCGCAGGGTGCTTTGCCCGAAATGTTCTCCTTCAGTACCTGCGTCACGGCCAACGATATGGACAGAGATGGTGATCTAGATGTATATGTGGGTGGATACATTCTACCCGGAAAATATCCTCAATCTGCTCCGAGCTACGTTCTGGAAAATCAGAGCGGGATATTCACTGATGCCACCCAAACTTGGTTACCTGAAAATTCTTTACCGGGTTTAATTACTGATGCTGAGTGGATTAGCGAGGACGAACTAGCAGTAGTAGGCACCTGGATGAACCCCACTATTCTGAGAATTGAAAATAACAGCTTGGTGCCAACTAATGATTTTGATAGTATTTCTGCGCACGGATGGTGGCTATCTCTGACCACTGCCAATTGGGATCAGGATGGTACTAATGAACTCTTGCTGGGAAACATAGGGGAAAACTACCGCTACTCAGCTACTGCCGATTCACCTTTTGAACTGTACGCCTACGATTTTGATGCTAATGGTTCAACCGATTTGCTGTTTGGCCGTTATGAGAACGGAAAACTCTACACCGTTGAGGAACGTGACCGGATGTACCAGCAATTACCTTCCATCAAACGAAAATATACCGATTACGCCTCTTACGCCCGGGCTACCTTACCAGAGATGATTGATGAAACTGGCCTCAGTCAAGCCAAACGGTTTATCGCTGAAGAGTTTCACTCATTGTATGTGAACCGAGGGAAAGAAGGTGTTTCCGTTCAACCGCTGCCATCGATGGCTCAGTTCTCCGCAGCTCGAACCATACTGGCGACTGACGTAAATCTGGATGGTCACTTGGATGCTATCGTAGCGGGAAATTTGTACAATACCGAAACCCGAACCCCCCGCTTAGATGCCAGCGTCGGATTGGTTCTGTTAGGAGATAGTCAGGGGAATTTCAAACCACTTACCCCTCGAGAAAGCGGCTTTTACGCTTCGGGTGATGTTAGAAAAATAGCCAAGCTACGTTCGACAAAGGGTGATCTATTACTAGTTGCCAACAACAACGGCCCGCTACAACTATTCCGTTTTACTGCTCCCCAATAGTGCTGATTGATTGGGTAAATCCAAGTATTTTTCCCCGATTCGGATTTTTCCATTTTGTTCACTGACTTCTGGATGGGGCTGGCCGGAGGGCTGGAGGGTCATTACTACGGTAATGGCTTGGTCACAGTAAACATCAATGTAGCGGCTGTTCTCGTAGCTCTTCTCCTGATAAATGATTCCCAAATTATGCTGAGCCGTTTTTCCTCCGTAACGAAGCTTACCAGTATCAGTTTTTAACGGAAGCTCGTCAGTGAGTACCGTAACTTTTAAACTGGCTCCAGTAGGGGCGATCAGACGAAACCCATCATCTTGTGTTTCAATCTGATTGAATTCAGGGGTATTGATTCGCCATCGCTGACCGTTTGCCGAGGTATCCTTTACCACAAACACTCCACTGGCCTCAAAACTAGCATCATAACTTACGTAAAAAAGTCTGCGATGATCTTGGGTGCCCATCGCACTGCCGCTTCCCATAGCGTAGCCGCCTTTGTCATCACTGTAGATTTGGTATTCCAAGAGTTTGCCCAGTCCTCGGTCGTCTCGCTCCGCAGTTTCGGTAGTATCAGGAAAAAAATTGGATTGACCGGCGGTAAATCCGGTACGTCCGGCACCGATAATCCAAGGAACCCCTAATCCCAGTAGTCGAATAGTATTGGTGTCTGGTCCTTGGTGTCCGCGCACCCGCGAAGCTTTAGCGTGGTAAGCCGCTACAATATCGTTTTCATCCTGAAAACGGTTCCTCCAAACCACCGCCCCCGGTTCCTCACCGTAGAAGCTAAGCCAATCTGATTCAGCGGGGTTTTCTGACTGAACGGAATCCGGGTAATAGAGTAAGCTGTACGCAAGTTGACCATCCGGGCCATCATATTCTGTTGGATCAATCAGGTAGTCGTGCATCCACTTCAGGGCGGGGCGTTGTTCTGGTGGATAGAGGGATAGTCCCATCGCGAGTACTCCACCAGTGCTAAACATCGGGTCATCATCCGAAAGGTCAGGAGTCATACCTTTTTTTTGATTAAGTTCAATGGCTACTGTGGAGGTCATCAGGGCGTGAAGTGTTTCTAGAGCGTTGGGCGCAAAGTCATCCAGAGAGAAGCTGCTGAGGTTATTTTGTAGAGCCAGCAGGGCGGGACCAACAAATGTCCAGCCGTAAATATGGTACGACATGCTTTCGGCGTTCCAACCACTAGAGTAAATATTAGCCTGAATATGATCTTGCAGTCGTTTGGTTGCATCCCAGCGAATGGGTAGGGCTGGTGATCTTTTATATCGAATAGTATCGCTCCAGTCCCAGACGTGGGAGGTAAGCAGCACGCTTCCGTAGCGTACTCCCATCCAGTTGCTTTCAATGCTATAGTTAGCGGCGTAGCCCATCGTACTATGCACCGAATACATCACCGAAAATAAAGCATCATTCACTACCTTTCTTCGGGTTTCGGGCCAAGCTGCGTAGCAAAAGTCGTATGCGAAGGCCAGCTTCTGTAGTAATCTGGCTCGAGTAAGCCCTTTGGCTAGCGGGTTAGTAAAGAAAACCGTATCATCCAGGATACGTTCAGCCGCCCGTCCAGCGTGTTCAGCCCATTTCGGGTTTTCAGTGAGTAAATACAGGTAGGCCCAGGTCGCTAAGCGGTCGCTCACTGTATAAGGTTCGTATTCAGTTTCTTGTCGGCTAACTACGAGATGATCCTCTCCGGTTCGTTCTAGCGTGGCTAGCATACTTCGGTAGGGTTCTTCGGAGAGCCGGGCACGGATATGGGTAAGCTGCTCGTAGCTGACAATGCCTCGAGGGTGGTTAAACTGAGCTAGAGCAATACTGTTGAGTAATAAAAGTAATACCGGCACCGGTCCTGTGAACGAAATAGCTAAGCGATAAATCATGACAGAAGATGGGAATTATCTGCCTCAAAATCAATGCGGTAGTAAGTTAAAGGGGAGTGGGAGAAAAGCGGCCCTTGGGAGTGAAGGATTTGGAAACCATACCGACCACTTTCCACAGCGAAAGAATACTTTCCCGCCGGATTTCGTAGGGTTGATACAGATCGTTATCGGAGTATAATGTTAGAAGGGTAGCGTCAGAGTGTTTGAGCACTCGTTTTACTACCCGACCTTCGGTAGTTACAATCAGGTGAGGTTCGCCCCACTGGAGCAAATAGTGATCCTTCACTTCTTTGATGATGATGTAAGCCCCAGGAATCAGGGTAGGATACATACTGTCACCCTCTACGCTAATCATAAACAGTCCCTTTTCTGAAAAGGTAGGAATACTGAACGAAATACCTTCGGGAGGCGTACGCTGATCGACGAAATGATCCAGAAAGCCGGCCTGGGCGTGTACAGGAATGTAGGTGATGTTAGAAAAGTATGGCTCCTGATTCTCGGAGCTACTAGAAGATTCACCGTAGTTGAGTAAAGCCTGGGGAGTTAGTTCAAAAATATCCGCAAGCTCAAATAAACGGGGTAGGGTAATTTGAATAATTCCCCGTTCAATTTTACTGTACGTAGTGGTTTTTATTGACAAAGCCTGGGCTACAGCTTCCTGACTGAGATTTCGTTCTTTGCGAATGCGTCGTAGCGGAAGAAGAGGAACTGATTCCATAGATGGTCCTGTTGTCAGATTATTTCTTAAAAATACAAAAAATTACTGAAAAATGTAGTAAAAAATATTAAATTGTCGTAATAATAACAATATATGTCTTAAAGACGTTTTTCACCTACTGCCAATGGTATCATCATCCTTTCAACTGTCATGAGTCAAAAACCCGCAAAACCACAAACCAAGCAAGAATTAGCCTACGCCTACGGGGTAAGTGTCCGCACAATTACCAGTTGGATGGCGCCTCATCAGGATCGTATTGGGGAGCGACTGGGACATACGTATACTCCCAAACAGGTACAAATTATCTACGAATTATTCGGTGAACCGATAAATGAAAGCAAATAAGAGTAAATATTATGTCAAATTATGCAAAAATTGTCGTAATAGTACAAATAAGGAAAGCGTCTATGCTCAATGTGCGATATTGTAGTTATGGAAAACACCGAATTTTTATTGATGATTAATGCCTTACTGATGAGCCTGCTGGGTGCCGGACTAAGCGTCATCTGTTTCTTTCTGAAAGATGTATACCGCGATCACAAAAAGCTTCAGGAAAAGGTAAACGCATTGCAGCGGGAAGTAGCTACTCACCATCGTCTGAGTCAGGAACGTATGCATTTGATGCAGCAACAGTCTGATCGCAACCGCGAACAGATTGAGCAGCTAACGTACCAGGCATTACTTGCTAGACGTATTACCTAAATGAGTGTTGGATTGCAAATCCTCGTTGCAAGTGCATAGGATCGGTCGCTGAAGCGTTTGTAATCAGAAAGTTGGTAACAATCGGATTTACAATCCGACATTAGATAGAAGACAAGAAAGGCGCAAAAAAGAAGGCTACTATCTACTAGTAGCCTTACGTTTATGTGATTAGCCTAGATTCAGGGTTTCCAGGTATTGGGGCTGGCTCTCGAGGGCCAGTTGAGCTGATTTGGTGAAGCGGCGCCACCAGACTACCAGGTTTTCCAGGGCTTCGTTTTTCATTTGAGTCAGGGTTTGAGAACGTTTTTTAGCCTGCTCCTGTAAGGATTGTAGCGACACCAGATTATCTAGCAACTTTATCGACTCTTGTATTTCTTTTTTGCTCAGGCCAAGGAGGGCTACGGCTTCTACGTAATCATCCAGTAGGTGCGTGTAGAACATTTTAGCTTGCCACTGTATTCCGGCAATGGTGCGTTGCCGCTTACCGTCCAGTTGCAATTTTTCCCAGGCTACGCTATCTTCTTCAAAAACAAAGCGGGCAATAGCTACGTGTCGGCGGTACAGACTCTCCATACCTTCCCGGGCCTGCTGAAAGGTGGCGGTAGCTTCTTTCGCCAACGAGCGGGCTTCACCCTGGTCGGCCTGTAGCGTAATCACTTTTTCGTGTAGTTTCACACCGGCTACCAAGCCTTTATCATCGTAGCCGTAGGCGGCCAGCGGGACTTTCAGTTCGGGAATGGTCTGGGCCTTGTCTAATCCGAGGGCAACTTTGTGAAGGAAATCCTGAGTCTTAAACGAGTACATGCGAATGGTTTTTTCTGTAACTAAATGAGCTACGTAAACCAACCGCAATTTTAGAACACACACAAACTGAAACACCGATGGGTACTGCTATGTACCGTTTTATTGGTTTTTTTTCGAAATAGTTATAAATACCCAGAAATTTTAAGCGGTAGCCATTACCGATTGATCTAATTTGTACTGAGTAAGTGAAAAAAAAGCTCGTAAAACACTCAATTGAACAGGTTTCCTACTAATTCACTGGTTAGAGTTGACATATTGTAGCGGTACAAATTCTTAACTCAGCGCTGAGGGGGTATAATGCAACGGAACAGAAGCTTGCCTCAAGCAGGAGCGAATACCTTGTACCCTTACATTAACACCACTCAGCCAAAAGTGGTCTTTCGGACCGGTAGTATGGGGTAGGAACGCTTCTACCAAAGACGCTTATTGTATTACATTTTCTAACAGCAGAGAGCTAGCGCCGCTAATTGTTAGGGAAGTTGGATGTTGAACGTAAGCAATCAATTGGGCTTCTGATATTTGCATATCGTCTGGCAACATCAAGCTCATTTTGCCGCTGCCACTATTGTCTAGTTTAATAGAAACATACTCCCGCACTACGTGGCTGTGATGCAATTTTTTGCCTGAATTTTCACCCCTACGTACCGAAGTTTCCACTTCTTGTTCTACCAATGCCAATTGCAGTTGCTGACCAGCGTACTCTCCCGCAAGCTGATAACTGACCTCTATCTCCTGATCAGTAGCACTTGCCCCTAGTCTGACTGTGGTTGTAGCCGACTGGCTTAATGCTTCCTCAATCGTTTTCCAGGCTTCCTGCTGTCTGGAGCCCACAAAACCCTTACTGCCGTTCACCACCATCTGTGGAGTATACACCTGAGCATTCTGCCAGGTACGAGCGTAATGCCGTTGCCGTTGGCTAAAAGCCGGTTGGCTGTAGGGATCTTTCCAGCCGAGCCGATTCCAGTAATCAACGTGGAACGAAAGAGGGTAGATGGCTAATCCCTTTTCCGCCGCTTTTTCGCTAATACTACTAAGCAGTTCATCGGCCGGGGGACAACTGGAGCAACCTTGGGAGGTAAACAATTCTACGACCGCTATTCCGTTTGGTATATTATTAGCTACTTCCAATTCAGCTTTATACTTTGTTGCTGGAGTAGGCGAGGGAGCAATCCAGGCGATTAGTAGGAAAGTAGCTCCGAGCACAACCAGCAACAAATAGGTGAAGGTGGATGAATTTTTCATTTTTTCAGTAATTTCGTGTAAAACACAACCCTATGAATACCTGTTTCTTATCGTCTATCCATCGGGCAGGTTTGTCTGCCCTGTTACTTTGTGCGCTTTTTATTCCGGTTCAACGAGGTATTGCCCAGCGAGTCATTGATAAAGACGTAACCTCCTTTGATCGGATCGAATTTGTAGGCCGGGCTGACATCAAGCTTCGTCAGGGTTCAGACCCCCATGTGCGACTGGAAGCTTCCGATGAAGATGATCTTCGCTATTTTTCCACCGAAGTACGTGGTAGCACGTTGCGCATTGAATACGAGCACGACGGTGATGACTGGATGAATTTCGCCCCTAAAATAGAAGTAACCATTACGTACCCGGAACTACGGCACCTACACATTACGGGATTAGCTCAGCTTACCTCTTCCGATAAAATTCACCACGACCGCTATAAGCTGGAAGTGGAAGGTATGGGAAATATTGACCTGGGCCTGGTGGTTGAATCACTGGACATTGTTTCTGCCGGAACGGCCAATATCAATTTATCAGGCATGGCTGATGAGGTAGATATTGTTAACGATGGCACTGGTACTATTGATGCCTTTGACCTGGTTTGCCAGAGGGCTGATGTAGAAGTAAACGGCACGGGTCTTATTCGCATCAACTCTCAGGAGCGACTGCGGGCGGAAGCTAATGGATTCGGCGCATCGGTGAAGTACCGGGGCGATCCGAAGGAAACCTATTTTGATACTTCCGGCTTTGCTTCCATTAAGGCGGATAACTGATCTATGCGGCTACTCATTGTTCTGCTAATCTCTTCTACAATAGCAGGTTGCTACTCACTTACCCACGTACAACAATTTACAGCGGAAGCTAACCAAACATTAGCGCAGGGTACTCAACTGCAGCCTACGTTTATGGATATATGCCAGCAACGTCAGCGCATACAGCTTATTCAGCAAGGAAAACTTACCCGGCAGTTCCAGCAGGGCTGCGATCTACAACAGCAAGCCGATTCTACTGCTATTCAGATACTACAGGCACTTACCCGCTACCTTAGCAGCTTACAATTCCTAGGTTCTAGTGGTAGGTCAGGCCACTCTTTAGCTCCGTTAGGAGATGTTTTGCAGGTTCATCCCTGGTTAGAAGGGCAGGGAGACGTAGTAGTAGCTTATCAGCAACTGGCACAAATAAGTTTAACCGGGTTTACCGAAAGTTCGCGTCGGAAAAAAGCCAAGCAACTTATTGCCCAGGCTAACCCGGCGGTACAAACGCTACTGGATGCCTATCGGTTCGTACTAAGCGATTTGCTGGTTGAATCTATTGAGCGGCAGAAAGACCTGCACTATTTTTACTCTCTGGAGTTGGCCGACTCGGCTCAGTCATTTATAGAAAAGAAACAAGTGATTGAGGAGTTCATGGATCAGCAGTTGCGCTACAAAGAGCAACAACAAAACCTGAAGCAGTATTCGGACGCATTAGGGGCGATTGGTGAGGGTCACCAGGCACTCTACGAACAGCGTGGACAGTTACAGCAGCAAGAAGCTATTGAGGCGCTTTTTTACTATACTAGTCAGTTGCAACAGTCGCAGTTACTCCAAAAATTCTGAGTTATGGCTACTCTAACGTCTCAGCAGGTTAAAGATCTATCCAAACAGTTTTATGTCATCTTCGGAGCCATTGGCCGGTATAGGGAAGCCCGGTGGAGCGAGTTGAGCAAAAGCCAGCACCAGAAGCTTAGTCAACTACAACGCTCTATCTACAACTATTCTGATAACTTACTGGCCCTATCTGCAGTACTCAAGCTGAAAGAAGTGGATAACGAGCTTACGGAAATCAATAAAGTAACTCAGCAGGTAGATGAGGCGATTGAGCAGGCTCAACAGATTGATCGGGTTATTGGTATTGCTGCTAAGGTAGTGGCATTGGGCGGTGCCGTAGTAAGCCAAAGCCCCTTAGCGATTGTATCCTCGCTGGCTGACTTAACGCAAGATGTAGGCGGTGAAGCATAAAAAAAGCGGCAATCATGATTGCCGCTTCGTTGCAGTTATCTAAAGCTTTCTAGCCCAAGGTTTCTTGGGGTGGAATTCGAAGCACTTGTCCGGGATAAATCAGGTTCGGATCTTTTAACATTGGTTTGTTCGCCTCAAATATCGCCGGATACTTCATCGGGTCACCGTAAACTTCCTTAGCAATTTTGGAAAGAGAGTCGCCCTTTTCTACGGTGTGGTAGGTGGCTTGCGGCTCAGGTTCAGCCGCGGGGGGGGCTTCTACTTCTAGCTGGTTGTCCACTTTGCTAACCCCTTCTACATTGCCTAGGGCTAGCGCAATTTTTTCGGCATGAGCTTGGCTATCAACTTTCCCTTTTACTGTCACTACTTCATCATTTACACTAACGGACAATCCCTCAACTGGCAGTCCTAGTGATTTTACGTGTTGGATTAATTTTTCCTTTTTTTCTTCCTCACTTTCGCCGCCGAAGAGCTTTTCCCCGGCATTCTTAAAGAAATCAATAAGTCCCATAAGTAAAGAATTTATGTTTGGTGGTAAAGATTTGGTTAACTAAGTTTGAAGGTAGGCAGTTCGTACAATGTAATCAACTGAAACCTTTAAAATTTTATATTATGCTAGACCAGATTTTAAACATGGGTAAAGAGCACATGGCTAAACTAATCCATGAGCAAACTGAACTGGATACCAGCAAGACTGAAGAAGCTGTTGGGGTAACCAAAGACACTGTGATTGATGGACTGAAGGGAGAGTTAATGAAGGGTAACTTTGACGGTGTGATGGATCTTTTCAACGGCAATGCTTCTACTACAACTAGTAACCCTATCGTAAATGGAATTACAAATAGTCTGGTGACCAACCTGGCTGGTAAGTTAGGCATCAGCCAGGGTATTGCCCAGCAGGTAGCCAACATTGCCATTCCCTTCATTATGAATAAACTAAGTTCTAAAGAAACAGGTCAAGCCAGTGACAAGAACGACCTAATAGAACAACTAGGATTCGGTGGTGATTCCGGCATCGGAGGCCTACTGGGAGGCTTAGGCGGTCTATTCGGTGGGAGGTAATTCCGTCGGCTCTTTATTACTAAACCACTATGCACTGCAAGTGCATAGTGGTTTAGTAAAGAATGAAACTCCTATTCAAAGATAGTATTGTCACGATTGCTACTCGAGTCACCTCGATGATGTTCTAAGAATTCCAGAACTATCTCATTAGTAATATTGCCTATACCGCCGTCCGTGAGTATGTGGCCAAGTCAACTAACGTTCCAAGTGACTTTTAAAAAATAGGAGAGTATCAATCAGATGCTGGTTTATTAGAGATCGTAAAAAAGTAGACTAGATAAAACTATAAGACTCCTCAGTTGACCTAAAACCAGCAGATTTACTGCTGTAATAGGTTTTACTCCCGCCTCAGTACGAGGCTTTGCAGTAATTCGCCATATGGGTATACTGCACAAAAACTCATCATCATCACTTCAAAACAAACCAGATATTTTAAAAAACATATGTAATAGACTAGTTCACTGGTATTCCCTAAATTGCTGAAAGTAAATTTATTACAACGCTACTTTAGTAACCTAAAATCAAATCGGCAAGTGAGAAAATTCAGCAGCTTTCTACTGGGCTGTTTACTGGTGATCTGGGGACAATTCAACCCACTACAAGCTCAAACAACCGAAAAGTATCGACCCACCTGGGAATCACTACTTCAGTATCAAACTCCCGACTGGTTTGCCGATGCTAAATTTGGCATTTTTATTCACTGGGGACCTTATGCCGTTCCCGAGTTTAAAAGCGAATGGTACGGCTATCATATGTATCGTCCCATGCTCACTTCTCATCTTACCGGAATTCCCTCTGACCAACCCAATCCCACGTATGAGTTTCATGTAGAACAATTCGGTGATCCTAGCAAATTTGGTTACAAAGAATTTATTCCGATGTTCAAGGCAGAAAGCTTTGATGCCGAGGCTTGGATTAATCTCTTTGATAAAGCCGGAGCCAAGTACGTGGTTCCGGTAGGGGAGCACTGCGACGGCTTTGCCATGTATGAATCTACCCTCACTCGCTGGAACTCAGTCAATATGGGGCCGAAGCGGGATGTGTTGAGAGAGTTAGCTCAAGCAGCTCGCGCGAAAGGCATGAAAGTGGGTAGCTCCTCCCACCTAGCGTTCGGCTGGTACTGGTGGAACTATGCCGAAGGCTACGATACGGTTGACCCCGAATACCGGGACTTATATCATGAACCACATGAATTTACTGATAAGCCTACCCAAGAATTTAAAGACCTCTGGTATCAACGAGCTATTGAAATGATTGATAAGTATCAGCTTGACCTAATGTGGTTCGACTTTGGCTTCTGTACTCCCGAATACGAGGAATACCGAAAAAAACTATTAGCACATTATTACAATCAGGCAGAAGAATGGGGAAAGGGAGTGGTTTTGAACTATAAGCGCATTCAGTATGACCCAATTCCTGATGGGGCAGCAGTTTTGGACTTGGAACGAGGAAAACTCGATCGGGTGCGGGAAATGCCTTGGCAAACCGACACTTCCATAGGTAGAAATTCCTGGTCGTATGTGAAAGGTTGGCAGAGTAAGCCCGCTGGAGAATTGATCGATGAACTAGTAGATATTGTCAGCAAGAACGGTAATTTACTGCTTAATGTAGGCCCCAAAGCCGACGGTACTATTCCTGACGATCAGCGTGAAATCTTACTTGAAATCGGTAAATGGCTAAAAGTAAATGGCGAGGGTATTTACGAAACCCGACCCTGGCACTTTTACGGCGAAGGGCCTTCTCGCTCAAAAATAGGTGATCACACGGAGTACAATCAGGCTGAGATGAGCCAGAAAGATATTCGCTTCACCGCTCGGGAGAACTATATTTATGCATTTGTGATGGACTGGCCGACCGAAGATGTTCTCATCCGTTCTATGTCCCAAGATATTGCTTCTTTACCCGATACTATTGTTGATATTAACTTGTTAGGTTCAGATGAAAAAATAGCGTGGCAACAAACTGCTGAAGGGTTAATGATTACCGCTCCCACCCAAAAACCAAAAAATGATTACGCCCACGGATTTAAAATTGAGTTAGAGCCTGCTCCCGATGGAATTTACAAGGGTGAGGCAAAAGAGTAAATACCCAACTATCCTACTACTATGATGAGAATTATTTTCCAACTGACTATGTATTGTACTGCTATTGTTTATCTAATCAGCTGTACATCTAATTCTCAGCCAACCAATGAAGTTCAGGCTGAGACGGAAGGCTTTCCCTTTGTTTTACCAAAAGAAAAACCGGACCGACCGCTGAGCCGAGCAATGGAACGCAATTACACGGCTTATCCAGCTCCCCGCCCTGAGCATAATGAATTGTATTCCCAGTTTAAATATACCGAACTAAAAGGACTGGACTATAACGATGGCGACGGCACTATCTCGCGGCGTGACCCTTCTAAAGTCATCTTCGCTAATGGAAAATACTACGTGTGGTACACGCATCGTGAGACGCCAACTCCGCCGCAAGGTGCCGACAAAAGCAACGATACTATTCCCTCTTCTGACTGGGATTTAGCGGAAATCTGGTACGCTACCAGCGAAGATGGTTTTACCTGGGAAGAGCAGGGAGTAGCGGTGTCTCGTCCACCCAAGCCACAGGCAGGCTGGCGTTCGGTTTCTACTACGGATATTTTGGTTTGGGAAGGAAAGTACTATCTCTACTACCAAGGTTTTCTAGAAGCCAGCGGAAAGCGGGGTGACGATTGCCCAGTAGCAGTTTCTTACGCTGATTCGCCCGATGGGCCGTGGACGCATCACAACGAAATAGTGATTCCTAATGGACCGGAAGGCACTTGGGATCAATACTCCATTCACGATCCTTACCCATTGGTATACAAAGACAAAATCTACCTGTACTACAAATCTGACTTTGACGGCGACCCCCGGTTGGTACGAATGCAAGGTTTGGCAATTGCGGATAATCCATTGGGGCCATTTGAAAAGCATCCGCTTAACCCGGTCATTAATTCAGGGCACGAGACGACGCTTTTTCCATATAAAAGTGGCATAGCAGCCTTAGTGATTAAAGATGGTAACGAGCATTTCACGGTACAGTATGCCGAAGATGGAGTAAATTTTGAAATCAAGTCTATAACATCACTCATGCCCTTTGCTGCTGGACCGTTCGTCCCCGACGCCTTTACTAACACTAAGGATGGTCGGGGTATTACCTGGGGCATTTCTCACATTACCAATGCAACTACCTGGAAGCAAAATCACGCCATTTTACTACGCTTTGATTGCGACCTAAGTCGAGACGTAGACGATCCTGAGATGAAGCAGCATAGTAACTACTATAAACCAGAGTTCTATTATCAGCATGGACTAAGTAAAACTCAACAGGAACGTATCTTAGCTGAAAATGAAAAACTTCAGACAAAATAGGGCGGAGAACTTCCAAACTAGACAGTTCAAAGACATTACATCATATCGCTTACTTTACAGTAAACGTTAATAAATTTTTCCAAGAAAAACATCGTCTAAAACATGGCATACTAGCTAATTCATCCATAACATAATTTACTATTGCGAGATAATATTGTCAATTTATTATTGATAGTTGAGAAATTATTGTTTCTTTTGAAAATAGCCCTTCTTTGAATAGTATTTTATGTCAATATTGAAATTACTACCCACTACTACTCTCTTACTAGCCTTTCATTGCCTCATTGGGCAGCCTATGCCACTACACTTTGAGCATTTGACCTCTGAGGTAGGCTTATCCCAAAATGATGTAAACTGCATCTTGCAGGATCAGCAGGGCTTTCTCTGGTTTGGTACGCACGACGGCCTGAACCGCTACGATGGCTACAACTTTAAAGTTTTTCAGTTCGATCCTAATGACCTTCAAAGTATTAGCAGTAACCTTATTTTTACTCTCTCCGAAGATCAACAGGGTAACCTCTGGGTAGGAACAACCGGAGGCGGGGTTAATCTGTTTGAAGCAAAATCAGGCAGGTTCACTCGTTTTACGCATGACCCTGATCATCCTGAAAGTTTGAGCGACGATTATATTTTATCTTCTTTTGTAGACCACCATGGGCAGATTTGGATAGGTACAACTAGCGGACTTAATAGATACACCCCAGATACTATTGGATTGAGTCTGGGTAGATTTGATCATTTTTTTTCAGATCGTTCTCAATTCCCAGATGTAAGAAGCCATCGGATAAATACCATTTTTCAAAGTCATTCGGGTGAATTGTGGATAGGCACTTCATTAGGGTTATATAAAGCGGAAGTGACTCAGCTTTCTTCTGACTATCCTGACTTTCAGTTGGTGGGTGAAGCAATCGATATTCGTACGATTAGCGAAGATTATTCGGGCAATTTATTTATAGGAACCGTTAGGGGGTTGTATCAGCTTGACCTGAAGCAGGAAATATTACAATTTGAGCAAATCACATCTATAGGAAGCATCAATACTATAGTAGTTGAGCCTAATGGCGAGATCTGGGGAGGCTCCAATCAGGGCATTTTTCGATTTAGTAGAAAGGAAGGGGATATCGTACCCAAGTTGGTGGCTCATTATACTACTGATGTTACCAATCCGAATAGTCTCAACAAGAATATAGTAAAGCATTTATTTCTCGATAAATCAGGCATCATCTGGATTGGTACCAATGGGGGAGGAGTGAACAAGTTTAATCCTCAAAAAAAGGCATTTAGACACTATCGGAAAGACCTTAATTCGGGAAGTATTAGCTACGATAAAATTCGGTCTATTTTCGAGGACAGCCAGCAAAATGTGTGGATAGGTACCGAAGGTGGAGGCTTAAACTTGTTGGAAGCCAATGATAACCCCACAGGTTATGCTTCATTTCAGCATTTTGGTGATTTAAGAAACATATTTGCTATTGAAGAAACCAACTGGAATGGGCAAAGAAATATTTGGCTAGGTTCGGAAAGTTCAGGAGTGCACCGGTTGCGATTTGGAGATGAAGGACAGGTGATTGTGGAAAACATTAACAGTAAGTTAGGAAGTAGTGTTTCAGTATTCAGCCTTTTGGAGGATAGATCAGGCAATTTATGGATAGGAACCTACGACAAAGGGCTGCTACGTTTATCTCCGGATGAAAAAGGAGACTTTACCGCAAACATGTTCTTACATGACCCGGCTAAACCAGCTGGAATTTCTAGCAATATTGTTCGGAGTTTGCTTCAAGATCGACAAGGCGATTTGTGGATTGGTACCAGTGATGGGCTGAACAAAATAACTGCTGCTGAATTGCAAAGCGAGCAACCAACATTTATCCACTATAAAAATAGTCCTAGCGATACGACCAGTATTAGTTTTAATTATATCTTGGCCTTGCACGAAAGTGTATCGGGCGAACTGTGGGTTGGTACTTTTGGGGGCGGATTAAACCGACTTACCACTAATGTCAGAGGGGAAGTAAACTTTAGCGCTTTTAACGAAAAAGATGGGCTATCCAACAACGTGGTGAAAAGTATTTTGGAGGATAATACTGGTGATCTTTGGATAGCTACCAACAAAGGACTGAGCCGCTTTAATCCATCAGGAAAAATTTTCAAAAACTACCACATTAGCGACGGTTTGCAAAGCAGCGAATTTAGTGAGTTGGCAGCCTTTAAACGTCAAAATGGCGAAATGCTGTTTGGGGGTATTAATGGCTTTAATGCTTTTTATCCAAACTGTATTGTAGATGATCTTTACCAATCGCGGGCAACTATTACCGACTTTCAAATTTTTAACCAATCGGTACCCACTGGCGAAACTTTCAACGACCGGGTTATTCTCGAGGAAGGAATTACCTGGACCGATGCGATCTACCTAAAACACTGGGAAAATAGTTTTTCCTTTGAATTTTCTGCTTTGCATTTCGCTGCCCCAGATAAGAACCAGTACGCTTATATGCTCGAGGGCTTTAATGATGATTGGGTATATACTACTGCCGATAAACGCTTTGCTACTTACACTAACTTAAAGCACGGTGACTATATATTTCGGGTAAAAGCCACTAATAATGATGGGGTGTGGAGTGAGGATTCTACGACGTTGGCAATGAGCATTGCTCCACCGTTTTGGTTAAGTTGGTGGGCTTATTTATTTTATGGAATAGCGTTTATCGCTGCGGTCTGGTTTATCCGAAAATATACCTTAATTGGGATACACGAAAAACATCAACTGGAGCTAGAACATCTGGAAAAAGAAAAATCGGAAGAACTGCACCAGATGAAAATGCGCTTTTTTACCAATATTTCACATGAGTTTAGAACTCCCTTAACCTTGATACTTGGCCCGTTGGAGTACCTGCTTCAGTTTGGTAATCAAATGAACGGGGAAGATAGGGCGGGGCACTATTTACTCATGCAAAAAAATGCCCGTTTCTTACTGCGTCTGGTTAACCAGCTAATGGATTTCAGAAAGCTGGATCAAGGTAAAATGAAATTGAAGCTTCACCGAGAGCCTATTGGCGTTTTTGTTCAGGAAGTATCCGAACCCTTTCAGTTTGTGGCTAGCAAAAAGAAAATTGACTTTAGGATGGAGAGCCAAGTAGGAGAGACGTTGGCTTGGGTTGATAAAGATAAACTGGAGAAGATTTTGTATAACCTGTTATCCAATGCCTTTAAGTTTACTCCTGAACACGGTCAGGTTTCAGCCGTAGTTTCAGAAGTCCATCCATCAAAACGATGGCTTAAAGGCGGAATAAAGATCAGTATTCAAGATAATGGAAAGGGCATCTCTCCTGAAGAAAGACAGCATATTTTTGAAAGGTTCTATCAAGCTGGTCAGCGAGGAAAAGGGCAAAATGAGGGAAGCGGAATAGGGCTTTCTTTTACTAAGAGTTTTGTAGACCTTCATCAGGGCGAGATATCTTTTCATAGTATTTTAGGAGAGGGAACTTGCTTTACTGTAGTATTACCATTAGACAAGTCAGTATATAAGCAAGCTGAGTTTGTTCAAGAACCAGTAATAGATGTTGATCTTAGTCTACCAGTGGATGCCTGGCTTGATTTGGAAGAAAAATCGATAAATATTTCAACCCAAAGTAGCTCAAACCTCCCTCAACTATTAGTAGTAGACGATCATGCTGATATTCGGGCTTTTGTCCGTCAGGCTTTTGTTGAAGAATATCAAGTACTAGAAGCAGAAAATGGAATAGAAGGTCTAAAAATGGCGGAAGAAACCCAACCTGATATTATCATTGCCGATGTGATGATGCCTAAAATGGATGGTATTGAAATGTGCCGTCGGTTAAAGACCAATTCAGATACCAGTCATATTCCCATCATCATGTTAACGGCGAAAGATACTGAGGATAGCCAATTGGAAGGATTAAAAACTCGGGCTGAACAGTATCTAACTAAGCCCTTCAACTTAGAGATGCTTCAGGTGTCGGTGGCTAATCTGATCAACGCTCGAGAAGAACTGAAAAAGCGATTCAACCGGGATATTTACGTACAACCTTCTGAGGTAGCTGTAACTTCTACCGATGAGGTGTTTCTAAAACAAGCGGTTACACTAGTTGAGGAAAATATAGAAGATCCAGAATTCAATGTGGAGGCACTAGTTAAAGATATGGGCATGAGCCGTAGTAGGTTACATTTGAAAATGAAAGCCATCACGGGCCAATCTTGTAGTGAGTTCATCCGAACTATCCGTCTAAAGCGGGCAGTTCAACTCATGGAAAAAAGTGACTTGTCGGTAAAAGAAATCATGTACCAAACCGGATTCAACACTGCATCCTATTTCTCTAAGTGTTTTAAAAAGCAATTTGGAATTATTCCTAGCGAGTACTTAAAGAAAGACCAAGTAGAACAAGCCTATGCGGAGTAAAAATAGATATTCACTCTGGGGGTATTAAACACTCCAGTATGCTTTAGCTTATGCAATCCCGATATTGCGGTTTACCGAGATTATATAGAATCACCGTTAGAGGGTGAAGAACCAGTGTATGAAGAGCTGTTTCATCTCAAAAAAGATTCGCTAAAAGTTAGTAATCTCGCTGATAATCAGGAGTATAATGAAATGCTTACGCAAATGTGCGAACGTTGGGTAACTGCTATTCAGCAGGCAAGGGGTGAGGGCGAACCCAAGGTGTTACGCTACACTGCCGAATTGGGTACACGGTCGCCCTCCGGCTACTTTTCGTGCCTATTCGGTTTCGGTGAAGGATGGAAATATGCAGATTAGAAACAGTGTATTGGCGGGAGACGAGAAGTATAATATCGCTGGTGGAGCAGTCGCTTCACGGGCAAAAGAGGCCTACTTTGGTTACTACGAAGCCCGTATGAAGGCATCCAGCATATCAATGTCATCCACCTTTTGGCTCAAAAATAAACCAGTGAGTCATGATTGTCCTCGGGAGCAGCTAGAGCTAGATATTGTAAAGGTGGTAGGTATGCGAAAAACCGGACCTGACTTCCGGAATGTGCTGCACGCCAATAGTCATATTTTTCATACTGATCGTGCCGGAGAAAAGATTGTTAAATCTCAGGGTGGGTAATGTGCAATTTCTCCTCCCGCCAATGAGGCCTATCATGTCTACGGATGCTAGTGGGTAGACGAAACCACCCTGAAATTTTATCTGGATGGCGAGTATCAATTTACGGTAAACCCCAGTACCTAACTTTCGGGATAAACCCTTTAATCGGCCTATGTACATGCATATGGTTACGGAAACCTACAATTAGGAGTCGCCACCAACTGAGCAAGAACTGAACAACAATGAAATTAATACTACTTATTACGATTGGGTAAGGTCATATATGCTAGAGAAAGCTACATTGTAGAGCAAAATGGGCTAAAAATGTAAGGCTCAGGTGGAATAGAACATTCGTGTTAAGGAAAAAAACATATGTATTAATCATATCGGATATTATTAAAGATATTTATCAAGTAACTTATCATAATAACCTAACAATGAAAAACTTATTCACTTCGGGAATCATCTTCCTGATGCTTTGGGGCTGTAGCGTGGAAGGGCAAGACAAAGGTGATACGCTCAATGAGATTAAGCGTTATGAGCCTAATTGGGAGTCGTTACAGCAATATGAAACTCCTGAATGGTTCCAGGACGCTAAGCTGGGTATCTTCATTCACTGGGGTGCGTATTCAGTTCCTGCTTATGGCTCTGAGTGGTATCCCCGCTTGATGTATATGGATACTGCCACGTTTACGGCTCAACTTAAACTTCAGCAAGAAGGGCCCAATAAAATTTACCTTCATCACAAAGAGAAATTTGGGGATCAAAAAGAATTCGGTTACAAGGATTTTATTCCCATGTTCAAGGCAGAGAACTTTGATGCCAATCAATGGATATCACTCTTTAAAAAATCAGGTGCCAAGTACGTGGTACCCGTAGCCGAACACCACGACAGCTTTGCGATGTACGACTCAAAGTTTACTCGCTGGAACTCAGTGGACATGGGACCTGAGCGTGATGTGCTGGGCGAACTTTTTGAAGCCGGGCGCGCTGAAGGGCTCAAGATGGGAGCCTCTTCCCATTTGGCCTTTAACTGGGCATTTTTCAATAAGAAAGATCATTTTGATACCGTAGACCCCGAATACGCTGATTTGTACAGCAAAAAGGGAAAAGCATTAGATGAACCCGTTTCTGAAGAATTTAAGGAGTTGTGGTGGAACCGGACTACGGATATTATTGACAACTATCAACCAGATATTCTGTGGTTTGACTTCTTTTTTGATATTGATGACTTCAAGGAGTATCATCCTAAAATTGCTTCTTACTACTACAACAAGGGGTTAGACTGGAACGCTGAAGTGGTTCTTCAGGATAAAAACTTCGGTCATGATGCTTTCCCTCCGGGTACTATGACATTGGATATTGAGCGCGGGAAAATGTCTGATATTAGCGACGAGCCTTGGCAAACCGATACTTCGGTTGGTAAAAACTCTTGGGGTTATGTTACCGACTGGATCAGTAAGACTCCTAACACCCTCGTAGATGATTTGATTGATATTGTAAGCAAGAACGGCTGCATGTTGCTGAACGTAGGACCCAAGCCCGATGGTACCATTCCGGAAGATCAGCAACAAGTATTACTGGAGATCGGTAAGTGGTTGGAAGTCAATGGAGATGCCATTTACGGTACTCGTCCCTGGAAAATATTTGGTGAAGGACCTACCGAGGTAGCTACCGGACACCATACTGAAGGAAAAAATAAAGACTTGACTGCGGAGGATTTCCGCTTCACTACTAAAGGGGATAAACTCTACGCCATTGCTTTAGATTGGCCCGAGAGTGGTGAATTACTCATTAAATCATTAGCTACTGGAGCTGAACATACCAAAGAAGTGACCAGTGCGAAGTTACTAGGAAGTGATGCCGACATCACTTGGGAACAAACCGAACAAGGGCTCAGGGTAAAATTACCTGCCGAAAAAACAGGTGGTTACGCTTATGCGGTCGAGTTAGACTTGAAAAATTAATCTTGTGTATTAATTCTCTTTCGCGCAGTAATATCCTTTTAGGGTATTATTGCGTCTTTACTTAATTTTCGCTCAAAAAAATTGATACATCACTCACGCACAACTATCTTTTCAAATTTACGCTACCAATTGAACTACCAACTACTACCTGGCTTTCTATGTATAATTTACTTATTGGCAGGAGGCTGTTCTGAGCCAGCTTCTGAAAAAGTTGAGGAAACGGTATCTCGCCCTAATGTAATTATAGTCGTTACCGACGATCAGGGCTACGGCGATATGTCTTGTCACGGTAATCCCCATCTGCCTACGCCTAATATTGATTTACTTTACTCTCAAAGTACCCGCCTGACGGATTTTCACGTGAGTCCCACCTGTGCGCCTACTCGAGCTGCTTTGCTTACGGGTCATTATTCTAATCGTACCGGAGTGTGGCATACCATTGGCGGGCGTTCGTTGCTACGGGAAGGCGAAGTAACAATTGCCGATGTCATGGCGGAAAACGGTTATGCCACCGGAATTTTCGGTAAGTGGCACTTGGTCTATAATGAGCCATTTCTCCCTCAGAACCGTGGCTTTCATGAAGTACTTGTGCACGGGGGTGGGCGAGTTGGCCAGCAACCAGATTACTGGAATAACGATTACTTCGATGATACCTATTTTCATAACGGTAAGCCCGAAAAATTTTCTGGCTACTGTACCGATGTGTGGTTTGAAAATGCTCTAACCTTTATTGGTGACCAAAAAGAGGCAAAAAAGCCTTTTTTCTGCTACATTGCTACGAATGCGCCTCACAGCCCTTACTACGTAGAAAACAAGTACGTGACTCCCTTTCAGGATAATGAGGATATATTTAATTCGAAATT